>NZ_WVRF01000003.1:0-454174 GCF_013110775.1 Ruegeria sp. HKCCD7296 | reverse complement strand
CTGAACTGAGCGTCGAAACCGAAAATGTCGAAGTCGACAACTGCGCTCATCAGGTGATCTTGAAGCTTGAGCAAATGGGGTTGATTTCGGGCAGTTGGGGAGAGGGTTGGTGATGGCTGTACCTGCCTTGAAGGCTTTTTGGGGCCCAATCGTCCAATGTAAACCCAACTGCCGGAACGGTGCCGTTATAGCCCGGGGTGATTTTGAGTGAAGAACATGGACCCCAACACACGCTTTTCAAAGATTTTGAAGGACGGATTGTGCATTGGCTGCGGTCTTTGCCAATCTGTGCTTGGGTCAGCAAAACTGCATATGGCAAAGGCGCAGGACGGAGAACTGCGCCCGCAGCTTCGAGGCGAGCTGACACGGGCGGATGTTGACCTTGTCTACGACGTTTGCCCTGGTACGCGTTGCGAGGCGATCCCATCCGAAGAAGCGAATGCCGCCCCCTTTGATGACCTGGTCTGGGGACCTTACCACAGCCTGTCTCTGGCTTGGGCGGCTGATGCCAACACGCGGTACGAGGGCTCTACCGCAGGTGTCTTAACCGCGCTGGCGCAATACCTGCTACACTCAGGGCGGGTCTCGTTCATCTTGCATGTGAAAGCCTCGGAACAAGAGCCGACTTTTGGCGAGGCCACGTTTTCGACAACGATGGAAGAGGTTTTGAGCGGGGCAGGGTCTCGCTATGGTCCGACGGCACCGCTGATTGGACTGGTTGCGGCTTTGGACCGGAACGAACCCTTTGCCGTTGTTGCAAAGCCGTGTGATCTGAACGCTATACGCAATCTTGCGCACAAGGATGCGCGTGTGAATCGCTTGATCAAGTATATGCTGGCCCCGGTCTGCGGCGGCTTTATGCCCGATCAGGCCATGAACCGCTTTTTGTTGGACAACGACATCCCCAAGCAGGACATCAACGCTTTGCGGTACCGAGGTCGTGGGTGTCCGGGCCCAACGACAATCACTACAAATGACGGTCGACGTCGCGATTTTCATTATCTTGATTTTTGGGGCGAAGACGAAAGCAAATGGTCATTGCCTTTTCGCTGCAAGGTTTGTCCCGATGGTATTGGCGAGGCCGCAGATATTGCGGCCGCTGACACCTGGCCCAATGCCACGCCGGACCGAGAAGGGTCAGTAACGGATCCTGGTACCAATTCAGTGATTACCCGCACGCAGCGTGGCGAAGCGCTTTTACAAGCAGCACTTGCGGACGGATTTCTGGCCCCCGGAGGACAGGTTGATGTTGACTACATGAGTAACACGCAGCCGCATCAGGTATCTAAAAAGCGGTTTATGCATGCCCGATTCAAAGGGCTGAACCGGGCTGGTCAACTAACGCCGGCGACCTTCGGTTTGCGCCTGGAAGAGCTTTCTGATCAAAACACCAGAGAGGAAAACACCGCTCAGGAACAAGGGGCATTCGAGCGCGCTTCGAGGGTAAATGTTTAAAAATATACGTTTTTCTCTGCTGGCCTTTTGTGATCATAGGCACTGCAAACCGGTTTGAGACGGTCACGTCTGGTATGACCACGACAGTCACGAGACGTTGGCTTCTCGCACAGTGCCTTCGGCCTGCTGTTCGCGCCGTCGCGATGTGTTACACCCCAAGAACGCTCGAATCGTGATCTTTGGAAAACCCGAGGAGATACGGCTAAAACCGGGGATATCGCACGCAATGGAGTTTAGAGCTGTGGAGCTGGCGCTTTGAAAAACAACGCACAAAAAGCAGCGCGTTTAAGCGTTGCGCCGATGATGGATTGGACCTACTAAGCCAAAGTAGGCTTATTTTATTGGATGTTCCGTATCGCGTTTGGTTTTTGGCATACTTTTGGCATACCGGTTCAAGTATCTTGGCGACAATATCGCCGATCTGGACGTTAGATCACATGCGCTTTGTGCGCAAACTCATAGCAAACATAACAGACATGAAAAACCACGCAGATTTCATGTGCGCGATGAAACTGAAGCTGAAAAAAATGGACCATGGTTGTTGTCTCCCAGATGTGGTCAAGGCAAAATTCTGATTTTATGTGTATAGTGTGTATGGTGTGTATGATGACCTGTCAAGTATTTGACGCACTGTGTGTATAATGTTAATTTGGCTATATGAAAAAACTCGGTGAACGCCCCCCTCAAAGATTGCAGATACTGATGACGGACGAGGAGTTGTCAGACATCAAGGAATACACCCACCAAAATGGGATCTATGGGCGTTCCGCAGCAATCCGAGAACTTGTGCGGGTCGGTTTGGAAGCCGAGAGGATGGCCGGAAGATTCAAAAAGGAAGGCTAAACCGACTAAATAGCCTTTGTGGAAATTTCTTACCTGCTGGGGGAAATTGTTTTCTTTTGTATGAAGTAATGCAGAGAGCCCCCAGATTTTGGTTTTTGGCAACGCTCTCAACTCGTCCGTTCTGAAGCCCGAGTACAGAATGCGATCCTTTAAGTGATCTAAACGCAGCTAATCCTTTTAAAAGTTTTAAACCGCATTCGTGCCATTTGCTTACTGGCGAGTACAGGCCGTGGCCACATCCCTGAAGTCGGAGTGACAAAGCCCCGTTCGCGAGAAATTGTGATCAGAGGCACGGAGTCAATTTAGCTGGAAACAACAGCCGTCCTTTGGTCCGTGATCGAAGGAAAAAGTTGTGAAAAAGAACAACGCGGGAAAATTCCGCGCACAAAGAAGATGTGCCCAACGAAGGCGCGATCACCAAAAACTCAAGCAGAATAGTGGGCAAGCTAAACACATTTATGGGCATGAAGTGCTCCCGCCAAAGACGCTGCGCCAGGTGGGAAGAAAAGTTGAATATCACGGCGGTTTTCGCCTTGGTTTAGGCTCCGAAAGGTATCGGAAAATGTCTGCTGTTATTGCCGAGATGGCGGCTGAAGTAGGTCACGACTTATACAGACCTGGTAAGAAGAAAGCGGCACAATTCCTACTAGGTCTACCAGACAACGAATACCTGGCAATATGTTACCCAGCATTCAAACACGACAAGCGGCTGCCTTCGGTTGCCATGGTGGATACAACACAAACAGCGGCCAATCTCCAATACCATTATGAAACCAAAGTGCAGGGCAGGGCGCAGTTGGCAGCGCTGACCTTTCCAGCGCTCGAAGAAAGAATTCCTATTGATGCCTATAGCGCCGGCGTGGAATTGGCATTCAAACGCATGAACACGCTCAAAACTGCACTCAGAAAATCCGGCCTGGGTGACTTTGTGTATGCTCAGTTAGAAGCGCCATTTCAGCCTGATACGGAAACTTTCTATCTGCATTTTCATATTTTCCTGACCTTCGATCTTGGTGATGTTCATCGTCAAAGAGCATTGGCATTCATCAAGGAAAATTCTCCTTGGTTGCAAAGTAAGGCCGGCGTTCATCTGAAGCGCATTGCTCATCAGGATGTCGCCCGATCCATCCGATATGGAACCAAGCCAAGCACGACAGCATATGAGATTGCCACGTCTGAAAATAAAAAGGTGTTTGAAGCTTATTTGGCTGTCTCCAAGGGGCGGCGTCTTACAAGAACGGAGGGTTCGCTTAAGGACACAGTGCAGGAACTAAAGGCGCAGGGGCGACGCGCGAAATTCTCCCAATGTGAAAACACCGGCCGTCTTTCCGTCTGTCTGGTGGAAAAAGTTGGTAGGCGCAAACCAGGGGCCATTGAACAGTTGGATCGCAAGGGGGGCAGGAGGCAAGACACGCAGAAGCCAAAGAAAGGGGGCAATGCGAATAATATCTACTGTGGCTGCGGTCGTCCTGTCGCGTCGCCAGATGGCCGCCTGATGGCTTTTGGGTACGTCCAGGACTTCTGTGAACTATCCTTCGATCCAGGTTCGGGGAAGGGCGTTCAGGGTAGTCTGTTTGAAGTTAATCGGATCGTTCGACTTGCCTGGGAGGTGAACACTGGAAAACCGTTCGATTTAAATGAATTCCTCTCTCCAATTGCCGATGACATCATGCGATTGTTCCGTGATGCTGATGTTCAGAGTTACACGGTAATCGCCTCACCAAATGTTCTGAAGACGCTCCGGAAAATTCAAAAGGAGCGTGAGCAAAGATCCCGATGCCAAAAGAGGGTTCAACGAGGAAGATTTGGCCAGAAAAGATTTGCGAGGACTCTAAGACGTTGGGCTTCCAAAATGAGCGGAGTTTTAGATTGGCTCAAAAATTCGATGAACAGAATTTCCGGCAAAACCAGCAGGCCATCTTCAGGTACTTTTACCAACTAAAATCAGGCTGCCCATTGTACTTCTATCAATATTACAATATGTTACACCAATGAACAGAAACCGGATCCTCATTCATCTGATATGACCAGCAGTTTTGCTGGTCGATATCTATTGAATGCAGGCTTAGAGTTTCCAAACAAACCTCCTTGGATTTCATCACCTGCGACAGTCGCGTGAAGGTGTTCACATGCCAAGAATTGTTCCGTTGCTTACCGATCTAAAGCTGTTCGAAACCGAAGATGATGACATTGAAAGACGTTTGAGGAACCACTTGGAAGAACTCCGGTACTCAAGCTGCAAAGAAGGTAAAACCGAAGAACCTAAGCGAGTGACCTGGCAGGACACTGACACGATCCGCCGCCGCGCAAAGAAAATTATCGAAGCCCGTGGCAAGTATTCTCAAGGTCGGCATCTGTCCCGAGCTGACAGAAAGATGTTGCGGCCTGTAATGAATGGCGTTGCGGTAGGTGGCCCGTCAACTGAACATCAAGTCGATGAAATCGCAGCAATGCTGTATGACGAGTTGCCTTGGATGCAGCGGGTTATCCATGAAATCTGGTTGGACATGCGCCACAATGTCATTGAGCATGGGCCGGGTTTGAGATTGAGGCCGACGCTATTGATTGGCGGAGCTGGATTGGGGAAAACTCACCTTGTTCGTCGGGTTGCAGAACTTTCTAATTTGCCGGTTGTTCACATTGATGGAGGCGCAAGTTCAGAAGGGTTTCCTGTTGCTGGATTGAGCCGAGGCTGGGGTGGTGCCGAATGTGGACGGCCTCTGAAAACCATGCTCTCCGCACAGGTGGCGAACCCAGTGGTCGTCATCGACGAGGTCGATAAAGCCGGAACCGCTTTTGGCACGAGTGGTCATAGCACCTCTATGCACTCTGCTTTGCTTGGCCTGTTGGAACCTGTATCGGCTGTTGATTGGCACTGCCCATATTTTCAAACTGGACTCGATATGGGTCGGATCAACTGGTTAATGACTGCCAATGACGCCAGCGTTCTTCCTGCATTGCTCCGGTCCCGCGTTCGTACAATTTACGTTGACCCACCGAGTGAAGCTGAATTGTTAGCATTCATTGAAAATGAAGTTGTCAGACGTTCTTTGCCTGAAGACTGCGTGGATCAGATTTCGCAAGCGATCAAGAAGCCCTTCGGAAATAAAGCCGTCAGCGTTCGATTTGTTGTGAAGCTTCTTGAGGAAGTACAAAGGTTTGAAACACTGCCGCTGAAACATTAGCAACTCAGCGCGACGTTATGGCATTCGGTGTCCAGAATTCGCACTTTGGTGCTCGGGCTCAAACAGTTTAGTGGAGCATGAGCAAAAGATGATTACGTATGATAAGGCATCTCTAATGAACAACGCAAAAATCTACTCTGGTATAAAAGCTGCTAAATAATTTTCACCAACCTTTAAGGCCGCGAGCATCGAGATTTTCGATCATCACTTGTCGAACCTGACGCGCGTTGAGGCCAAGACCACCCCACGGGTTCGCTCCAATTTCTGGTGCCAAATGGTCCCACACATAGAGTTCCAAATAATTAAATTCGTTTTGGTCAAGAACCTTGGGTCCACCATACAAAGTGTCTAACCCTTCGTTTAGAAGTTCATCTATGTGCTGCACTCCATTTGCGAAATCCTCCGCCGCCTCCGCAAATTCATTCGCAACAATCAAAGCGTCGGCCGCAGGTCCAATTTGCAATGGGCTGTTGGATAAACTCA
Source organism: Ruegeria sp. HKCCD7296 (assembly GCF_013110775.1). Lineage (NCBI taxonomy): Bacteria > Pseudomonadati > Pseudomonadota > Alphaproteobacteria > Rhodobacterales > Roseobacteraceae > Ruegeria > Ruegeria sp. HKCCD7296. The sequence continues at coordinate 448,208 of NZ_WVRF01000003.1, read as the reverse complement.
AGAACCAAGAAGTAAGTGTTGCTAGGTTACTGTCTAGGGCAGAGAAAAAGAGCTCGGAAACACTTTGTGTGGGAAACTGCGGCTCGGCCAACTCATCCGAAGAATGAGGTGTTTCTGTCGGGGAAATACCCGAATTGGCAAAGGCCTCTGCGTATTGCCTTAGAGCTTCCTCAACAGACAAGCTGTCGTCACGATGAAGGCTTGCCGCGCGTCTTCTGAATCGACCATCTGCACTAAACTCATTAATGTGGATGAAGCGCGAAGGAATTACCATCTTACCTTCAACTCTTCCCCAAAAACGATCCTCGAAGAGCCAATAGCCGACAAAGTGATCTGCCGTGCCACTTGATACGCGCATTACCACTGTACCAGGTTCAAAAACTCTCCATGTAGTCGAGTTTGCGCGAGGGTGTCTGAATGCTTGAATTCCACGAAGTTCTTGCAAATTGATCAGCTTTGAACCAGTGAAGTAGTACTTGTCGTCTCCTTCTTTCCACAATCCAACTAGTTCTGGGATACTGGCTGAACCCACTACTTCCGCTGCACTTCTTTGCCTTTCTCTTTCGACATCTTCTTCGGTTGTGACGGGGCGAATCTCGTATGCAGGTCCGCCAGTAGCTTCGCTGCTCCTGATGCCGTTTCTTTCGCTTGACCGGTACTCTTGCAGGCCAGTGTGAGGTTCAATAGCAATAGTGCCACTACCCCCCGAGTCCAGTAACCCGGAATGAGCGGCAGCGGTGCAGGGGTTTGATCCTTGTTTATAGATGCGGTCGCCGTACAACTGTCCATCGGTGTTACCAGAGCATTCGCAAATTGTAATTCTCCAAGGATATCTATATCGCCAACAATCGCCATACATGCCGGAATGAAGCGCATTTGATTGATGGTCAGCGCTTACAACACTGTAAAAGCTGATAAGAATAACAGACAACTTAAACACACTTCCAGGCGAGCACTTAATCGAAAAGCCGTATTTGTGGCCGATCTTGTCCAAGGGCAAAAAACTGGGGACCTTACTAGCTTCCATCTTGTATACATTTCACGTGCACAAGACGACTTTCCGGGATGTCAATGTTGCTAGAAACCATTTTATTTCCTTGCCATTCTAGGCGTTGAACCCATTGTGTTGAACGCTTGGTCCCGTCTGTATATTTGGCATGACAAGTCATATCAGTTTGATGTGCAAGAGCGCCTTCTGGTATCGGAACCGCAAATGTACATTGAACGGTATTTAATGAAGACGTGCTGGTAGATCCGTCCGGCCTTATTTCCTGTATCAATGCCCAATCCAAGCATTTCCGTCCGCCGTCATAGACACCAAGTTCGCCGACAGAGGCTTCAATCTGGAAGAATCCCAGCAATGGGTTTGAGGTTGTTGCAGCCTTACCTTTTATCTGCTCACCTTGACTAAGAGTTCCTTGATCAAAGCTTTTGCAACGCGAAATACTGCGCTGTAGTGTCTCCAATAGCTCTTTTTGATCTACTGGATCACGAGGCGTCAAGGCCGCTTCCCTAATTCTAGAACTATTACTTTCCAGAAAGGTGCTTCCATCGGATGAGAAGACATTTTGTTCTCTTGAAATTGGGTTAGACCGTTCTGCCGTGATCAACACAGTATCGTTGAAGCGTATTTTTGAGTTTGTCTCAGCGGCATACAGTTGAGACATGTCAATAGTATATTCGGTGTCAAATCTCTTGCCCGCAGTCTCGTTCACAAAACTGATATCGACAACAAATTTGCATATGCTGATTGGATTAATTTGTAGAAGTGGATTCTGTTGATAAGTATTCAGTATGTCAGCCAATGCTTTCATATCTGCCCAAGCTTGCTCCACTTTTTCTTGATCGCTCGGACCTTCTTGCGCAGGCTTGTTCTTGAATGCAGCTTCAAAACACTCTTGTCTAATCTCCTTATCTGCTATCGCGGCGCAGTCCTCTACAGTTTGAGAGTTGGCCTGCTTGGAACCCAAACCTAGTGCAATAGTAAAACCTGCTATCAGAACCCAATTAATATACACTTGTCCCTCTAAATAAAAACGTAACCCAAAATGCGCTTCACAAGTAGCTTCAACAACAGCATACAAACACCAGAAAGAAAGCGGTGGTCGCGTTGTGCGTCGAATAGGAGACACATCATCAATTGCTCGCTCATTTATTCATGTTGCAGCGAACCCATTCCAATTTAGATAGATCAACTCGCCATTGTTCTGCGAACCCAATGTTCATCGTTATGAGGCCACCATCTGTCCATTCATATCGCATAACAGAACTATACTCTTCTTGATTTCCATCGCGTGTTGCCAAGCAGTCACTTTGAGTCTCGTGAAGCAAAGCTCCGTTGGGGATATTCATTGAAAAACTACATTCATCCTTCACTGGCTCACTGTCAAAAGTGGTTCCGTCTGGTCTGATTTCCAAAGTGAAAAGTGTGTCGGTACAATATCTCACACCATTGACCGCTTCTAACTCGCTGACTTGGTCCTTTAACTGAAAAAAACCTAATAGTGGGCTGGAAGCCGAGTTTGCTTTGCCATTTGTTTGATAGCCCTGGTTTAGAGTGTCTTGATCAAAATTTTTGCAGCGCGAGATACTGCGTTGTAAGATTTCTACCAGTTCTCCTATGTCCGCGTCGTTGCCCGGTGTCAAAATCACTTCCCGCATTTCCGCATTGTTCTTTTGAATAAATGTGGATCCATCTTTAGTGTAAACTTGTTGATCTAGCCAAATTGGATGGGACCTCTCCGTGACGATCAAGACGGTATCATTGAAGCGAAGCAAAGAGTGCATTTCTGCGGAATAGAGCTGTGACAAGTCCACGGTATACCTATCGTCAAACCTCTTAGCCTCAAAAACGTTCACACTCTGGCTGTCGATAGCCAATTGGCAGATGCTGACGTAATCTGCGCGGAGTGTTTTGTATTGATGAGAAGTTTCTAATATTTCTGACAGCGATTGGATATCTGCCCAAGCCTGCTCCACTTTTTCTTGATCGCTCAGACCTTCTTGCGCAGGCTTGTTTTTGAATGCGGCTTCAAAACACTCTTGTCTAATCTCTTTGTCCGCTAACGCGGCGCAGTCTTCTACAGTCTGAGCGTTGACCTGCTTGGAACCCAAACTTAGCACAATAGTAAAACCTGCAATCAGCAAACAGCTATAATACACTTGTTCCTCCAAAGAAAAACGTAACCCAAAATGGGCTTCACAAGTAGCTTCAACAACAGAATACAAACACCAGAAAGCAAGCGGTGGTCGTGTTGTGCGTCGAATAGGATTAGGGCCGAAGAGTATCTATCAAGTCAAGTTTCACCCCATCAGGCGTCAACTAATCTGTGTAGTGAGGTCATGGCTACGTAGTGGTAGTCAGAAAGCAGAAGACCGTATGAACACCGTCAGGGTGCCCAAACTTTGCTACCCAATCGATGGTGGGAGAAATCAGGCCATTAAGTGTAAGTAGTCCGCTCAAGAAAAGGTTGATTTAAGGAGCGCACATTTAGCGATGAACAAGGTGCGCGGTCAAAATGGGAGCCAGTTCAGGCATCGAAAATCATGGGCGCAGGCCATGAGGGTTGTGTGAATTGAGTGGACCCTAAGACAACAGTCGATGCGGTCGAAAAATTTATGGAGGAGTGTTCAATTAGGGTGGCTTTCACTCCAACTTAACACATTCCGAGTAAGTTCTAGAGGCAAATTGAACAAAGGTAAGACAATGACCAGAAAGATCGGGTATCGACGCGTGAGCTCCAACGAACAGAAGTTTGAACGCCAAGACTTGAGCTATTGTGATCGTGTTTTTGAAGAGAAAGTGTCTGGCGGTTCTTTGAAGCGCCCTGAACTGGCCAAGATGTTGGATTTCTTGTGGGTCGGTGATGAAGTCCACGTTTGGTCCATCGACCGCCTGGCACGTTCTATGTCTGACCTTCTGGAAATCGTTCAAACTATTAGCAAATCCGGATCAAGTATTCACTTCATCAGTGAAAATCTCAAGTTCTCAGGCAATCCAGATGAAGATGATGCGGCAGCCACTTTACAAATGCACCTGTTGGCGGCGTTCGCACAATTCGAAAGGTCGATCATCCGGAAAAGGCAGAGGGAAGGCATCACCAAGGCGAAAGCTGCCGGAAAATACAAGGGAAGAAAGCCGTCAGTGAACCGGGATGACGTTCTGCGCCGATTAGAACTAAAACTTCCAGTAGCGCAAATCGCAAGGGAGATGGGCATCTCCCGGTCTACAGTGTATTCGATTGCTAGGGAACTAGGCTTTCAGACACAAGCAGGCATGTTGGCGCCGTAGTATTTTTTGAGCTTAACACAAATTGAATCCGTTGGGTTAAGTTGCTTGATATTTTCAGTCTCGCAGCAACTTAAGAAATCAAGGTTAGCGAACCTATGAATTTTTGGAGACAGCAATGGGATACATTGCGAACGTCTGGCAGCAGTGGGAAAACCCCGAGCATGATTGGGGCGATAAGACCGCTTGGCGTCTCTTCAATGCTGGCACTTTCGTTCTCAACGGCAGAGTTGCCGAGAACCCCCATGTAACCCGTGATCTCCATCAGGTGATTGACGGTATTTGTTCTGATGTCGTTGTTTGACCCCGCTATTCGCGGGGATTTCTTTTGGTAATCTACTATTGCTGACAACTGGACGCGAGTTCTACTAACGCGTTTTGTATCTCTGCCCCATCGGGGTAGTACGACTGGGGAATGAGAGGGAAGTACATCTCGCGGGCACCGCTCCATTCGTGTGCGAAAGTCTGTTGGCTTACGGTTTCAAAATGGCTTTCCACATCTTCGAACTGTGCCAATGGTGTAATATTGCTTTCGGCGCTATCAATATTAAAGTTCATACTGCTCGGGAAAATACTAACGTAGCCATCTCTTTTCGTTACCAAATATATGTTTTGGGGTTGTCTAAGCGCTGGACGACTTTTTTCAACGTCAACATTCCTCAAATCTACGTAGAATGCTGCTGCATTGTAGGAAATGCCACCTGGATTATTCGTTACCCAGTCTGGCTTCGTAACGCGATTGGCTCGAAGACCGCAGTTGTGAAGCGTTACCCAGACTCTTTCGTTTGGCCCTGAGAAGTTTATTAGACTTTCGAACTTGGAGAAAGATTGTTCCGGGCTTTGAGGGGATAATTTCATTCCCCCGAACGCGCTGTCAAAACACTCAAGACGGGCGATGTCACTTTCAATCTTGACGCAATCCGCTCCTAATGTCTCAGATGAAGCCGTTCCACCGAATGTTGAAAGGAACAGAATTGTAGAAATCAAGCCAACATTTTTCACTTAAACAAACTCCTCGTTACAGTCATCCACCGTTGCAAATTATCAACGAAAGTGCAACTTTCACTAGGTTTTGTTGGGCCAATAACTCGCCAGCGATTTCGAAGAAGTTGAGCAACAAGAAGTTTGGTGTAAAGATAGACCACGAAGACAGTTGTGACGGTTTTGCGGGTTGGAAGGTTGAAGTACTTCGTTGTTGAGCGAGTTGATGCGCTTCTTTGCGCGAAAGTTTTCGCATTTTGCAGTACAGTTTCAACATTCGTCGGTTTGGTGCTGGCGCGAGTAGTTGTGGGCAGCATCCTGGATATTGGTAACTCAATAGATAGAGCGTCTGGCGGCGCTGGCACTTTCTTTGAAAATCTTTTGTTAGGGCGAGCGTTGGCGTATTCGATGGCGGTAATGGCCCCTATGGCTTTATGTATCGGATTCGGGGCGGGTTACATTTTTGCATTTTTTTATAACCAGTTAGGAGGGTCGGTCGACTTAGTGAAAATCAGAGAAGACGCAATACGTTACAAATAAGAGGATCAAATGGGACGGTTTTTAGTTTCTTCCTATTCAGCGATTATCGAAATTGCTTTGTGGGTGTTTTTTATTGGAGCCGCAGTCGCAGGAGGTTACGCTAATGGACTGCCTGGGGTGATTGTTGCGCTGGTTACAGCCTTTCTTTTCTCAATATTCTTTATTGCTCCGTTTATGATGGTTGATGACATCAGAAAGTCAGTTGCGCGCTTGGAAGCACTCAAGAAATCCGAAGCCATTTCGTATGTTGGTGGCCAGGACATGACTGCGCCCCAAAAATCAGAAGTGCTGAGCTCTCCTCAGCCCAAGAGAAGCTCAGGTCCGGTTTTGGTAGGGGACCGAATAAAGAGCTACAAGGGCAAGGAGATAATCAAAGAGGAAGACGGGGTTTCAGTAGACGGGAAGCTTTACTCAAACGTCCTAGCTGCGGAAAGAGCTATTTCTGAAAGCGCTTGAACACAGTGACCAGGGCCCGAACCCTCGGGCCCAACCTGTCAATGTTGGCTGTGCCGAATTGCAATACTTGCAGCCAAGTATCGGAAATTTTGCTCTATTTTTTTCTGAATTGTGGGCAGGTAGTAAGTTGGAGGCCAGTCAATGAATTTAAGGTTCGTCATAATTGCCGCCGCCACAGTTCTATGCATTCCAAGTGCGATCCACGCCAATTGCGCGACAGATCAGTTTACAGTCGGTCGGGAGCGGGTCGTTCAATATCTTGAAAAGGTGAACCGTGTTGGAGGAGGGGTGGACGAAGTATTCCACCACGCGTTGAGCGAAGCATCAACATACAACGGTGTTGTTTGGTGGAAAGTGCTCGATGAGGTTTTGGCAGCTGAAGCGATATTAGGGCACTTGCAGTCGGGCGACTATCAACGTGCTCTGCTCGATGTTGCTCAGTATACCAATAGTGGGCTGTTGTCACTCAGTTCAGCCGGAAGCGCCCTGTCGAGTTCGCGAAGCATCGCCAACCTTGCTTCCCTTCCTACCCAACTGGCGCTTGAAGGCTTTGCCCAACAGGTAACGGACGACGCGTTCACAAAACAAGTCGAGCTTTATCGACTTGCACGCTCCCACCCCTACAATCTAACTCATCAACAAATCCTAAGTCAGTCTTCACCACACCCCGATGTATTGTTCGATACCTCTTCGGGTTATCTTCACACAGTAGGAACTCAGGCTGGTAGAACGTGGGTATTCAGGCCTCCTCCAAATCTTGAACGTGAAGCCGTCTATGAACTTATTGGGATAGCTTATGACGCAAACTATCTGGTGGCGCGGGCTAACCGGGAAAAGCAGGCAGTTGTTGACGATTTTATTTCGGTTCTTAGGAGTTTTAATGGTTGGAGCGGGCCGTTTATTGGCGGCGAATGGGTTGGCATTGCAACCGCTGGCACATACCAAATCCCATATCGGTGGCAGGTATTCCAATCTGGTAGCTGCGTGGGCGGAACTATTTCACTGAGTGGCGCAAATGGATGGAAGTCGTATAGGTTCTCAGGAGAGCTTAGAGGTTCCGAGTTAACCTTCACCGGAAACACATGGGTTACAAGCGGCAACCATCCATTCTGTATCGCAACGGGAGAATTGCTATTGTCAGGTAGTGGACCGGGAGCAGTCCTTTCAGGAACTTGGGGACCAAACAGTGTTTCAGGAGGTTGTCCTCAAGGTACTTCTGGCGGAGTTCATTTAGAATTGCAGTGAGGTTTGGTAAGCATTCTAATCCAGGTGGTGTGATAGAATTTATGCATATCAATCGAGGGTCAAACGGAAACTAATTTACCAATCAAGCGGGAGATGTTTGGCCAGTACTACGTCAAGAACCGAGCTTGCCGACGGAACGCCACTTTAAGCTACGCCCGCTGACCTGCCCCCCGAAGCTTCCCTCGTTCTGATGTAGAGTTTGCTCAACCTTTCGAAGGAGCAAACGAATGCGAAAGAGCCGTTGCACCGATGCGCAGATCATCGGGATGATCAAGGAACAGGAAGCGGGAATGCCGACAGCGGAGGTTTGCCGCAAGCATGGCCTCAGCCAGGGCACGTTCTACAAATACAAGTCGAAGTATGGCGGCATGGAGGTGTCCGATGTCGCGAAGCTGAAGGCGATGGAAGACGAGATTTCCAGGCTCAAGCGCCTGCTGGCCGATACGATGTTGGACAATGCTGTTCTGAAGGATCTTCTGGGAAAGAACTGACGGTGAGCCATTGATGCGCCATTGGTTCAAGCACAATGGCGAACGAATGAGCGGCGAGAGGCAGCGCTCAGGGTGATGCGGGATCACAATATCTCGCAGCGTCGAGCCTGCCGACTTGTCGGTGTCGACCCCAAGACGGTCAGGCGCGAACGCCCGCCTGACAACCCAGAGATCAGAGCAGAGATGAAGGCCATCGCTGCCAAGCGGCGCCGGTTTGCTGCCGCCCTCGGAGCCTGCGAACATCCAGTTTTTCCGGCCGATGGCGACAGGTTTGACGGCCCGCTCGGCTGTGTTGTTATCCAACTCCAGGTGGCCATTCGTAAGATATGCCCGCGCCTTTGGCATCCGACCAAGGGCGTAGCGGATGGCCTGGGCCAGTGGCGATTTGCCGGAGATTTTGGGCAGCTGCGCGTGCAGCCAGTCTTCCAGTTCATTGAAGATCGGCTTTGCGCGCGCCTGCCGTAGCGCGACACGTGCGTCGGGGGATTTACCCCGTGCGTCCTTCTCCGCGGCATATAGTTCCGCGATCCGCCGGATCGCTTCCTCGGCAATGGCGTTGCCCTGGGAGGCGAAGACATCCACGAACTTGCGGCGGACAAGTTGCACTTCAGCCTGCGGGTAGTTTTCAGGCTGCAAAACCCGTCAGATTGGAGTGTGAAGGGCGTTGGATCCTCAAGTGATTCGCCTGTCAGTGTCTCGGATTTTCCAGAATGTCACTCTCGAAAGTTGTAGCGCGGGTCGTATTCAGCGGAATCGAAAAATTTGTTTTTAGGGCCTATATCGCGAATGGACGCAAACTGAGCATACTTGCGCAGTTCTAGGTCGTCGCCTGACCTGCTTTCCGAAAAGGATGCACTCACGTGTATTCTGAGCCGTTCTAGGGGTACAATTTTTCCTTCCACCCCCCATCCTACAACCTTTGGCAGATCGGCTGTCGGGCACTGTCGAGAGGGGTTGTTTGGTGCTGATTCTTGAGTAGAACCTGTTGTTGAGCGGTGGCTAAGTCCAGAACGGATGAACGCCTAAAGTTCCGAAAACAAAGCAAATAATGGAGCGCACATGCAGACGATATTCATGTTGATGGGAAGGTATGACGCACGGGTCATGGTTCCGCTAGAAGCTGTTCGTCAGGACTTCTTTCCCGAGCTTAGTCTGAACTTGTTGAAGACCAAGACAGACAGTGGTGAAATTCCTCTGGTCGTCACGCGACTAGGCCCATCGCAAAAATCAGGGCGAATGGTGCACGTAAAAGACTTGGCGGATTTCCTGGACGATCAGGCAAAAAAGGCTCGGACTGAGGCGCGAAGAAAAGTTGCTTAAAACGCAGCGACCAAATCCAGGCTGTTTGGCACACGCTGGTTTGGATCTTCAATCGTGATGCTGTGCTGCCTTCAACCAGGCGTGGCGGTACTAGGTTTGGTTTTTTTGGGCCCGCAACACTTACAAAGCACCCATGGTAAATGGATCAGAAAGAGAGAAATAATGAAAGTTGACTATCTGGGGCGGCCTTGTCGTAGTGATCTCTGGGCAGCATTTGACCAATTGATGGGCATCGCTCGGCAGAATTCTAGTTCGTCGTTTGTTGCCAGAGACTTGCTAGTTCACTCACATGGCAGAATGGGATTCGACATCGGCCAAACCCACAAGTTCGACAGTACCAATCGCCAAGCAGCGGTTGTCGTAATAGCGCACGCTGTTACCGGAGGAGATGACAGGGAATTTGGAAACTATCTAAAACAGAAAGGGCTGACAAAGCTTGAGTGGTTGAAAGATCAAGTTTGGGTTTGATTATAGTGAAGCATCACTTACAGCCAAAAGCTGAACCCCTGTTCTTCTACTTAACCTGCTCAACGGACGTTGGGCAGGTTTTTTTATGGTGGAAGTAGCGAGGTAGTACCCATTCGTTGGTAATTTCACTTTTGATTAGAAAGCCTCTCGGTGAGCATTATTGGAAGTTGAGCGGAGTTCTCATTCAAGAAAGGCAAAGTATGAGGAAAATTCTGTCCTCCACCCGAACGACGGCGACTGTCTTCATTTCATTCACCCTGTGCTCTTCGAATGCGATGGCATTAGATGCTGAAAGGCATGCAATTGTAGCTTCCCAAGTTGATAGCTTCGTAAGCGCAGTTGGTTGCACAGAATCTGATGGGGCCCATGAAATCCTAATTGCGGATCTCGGTACAGACGATCTTGATGTTTCCACATATATTGCATTCCCGGTCGCCGACGTAGGCTGTCAGGGGAGAACCGGAACCAGCGCCTTCACGCCAGTTGTTGTTCGTGTTCCAGAGTATAGAACCATGGCAGCGCACGTTGATATGTGGGCAACCGCGGAGATTGATTTTGTTGGAATGCCGAGCCGTGGATTGGTGGCAGTCGAAGCACTGGCGAATGACCGCGTTCGAATAGTTGGACACAAGTTCGCTGATGATGACCCAAATTGTTGCCCGTCTAAAATCGTCGACCGGGTATACCGATACGAGCGCGAAGGTTTTTGGCTTCCGGAAGTCGACTAAGCGCCTGGAGGTCCAGCCGGCATGCATTGCCGGCTGAACTGCTGCTAGAGAGCGTTCTATGCACTATGCAACGATTTCTTCAAGCCACTTCCAGTTTTCATACTTATTTCCAACAGTTTTTAGATGCGAATATCGCTGCAAACTGGACCAACTTTTGTGTCCCGTCACTGACATCGCCTGCGGTAAAGTACGGCCGGTTTCAATCAGCCAAGATGCTGCTTCATGGCGCAAATCGTGGAAATGGAGGTTGCGAATGCCTAGGAACTTACATGTTCCGGTGAATTGTCTGCCGATTACATCTTTGTGGAAGGGGAAGATTTCGTCGGCCACACGCGGCATGCTTTCAATAATTCGGATGGCTTCAGGCGGAAGTTCACAAGTAACATCGTTACCTTCCTTTTCCCCAGGATCTTTCATGTCCCTAACCAGAATCGTGCGGTGCTCCTTGGAGTAATCGTCCCACAAAATGCGAGTAATTTCGGCTTGGCGCCTTGCTGAAAAAATCGCGAAGGGAACAATCTTGCTCATTGGAATAGCTCGGCTGTCGCGAGTTTCTCGCTTCACATAGCTTTCCATAAGCGCATCCAGTTCGGTCCTGCTGGGTCTCCTCGTACGCTTTTTGGACTTCCCGGTAATCCCCAATGAGGTCGTAGTTTCTCGGGCTTCCACGATGATGTTTTTGTCAAAGGGTACATCGAAGGCCGGCCTTGCAAGTCTGAGGCAACCAGACAAATGGCTCATGTAGTTTGCGGTGGTTGCAGGAGACCGTGCCGCAGGCCCGTGTTCGCCCTCAGCTACTTGGTTGGCAAACTCCACAAGATCAGCGGGTCGAAGAGATGTGACTTCGAAATCTGCCACGTCAAAGCGTTTGATTGCATTCAGGACTTGGGCCTTGGTTTTGCCCATTTCCTTGCGCTGCATTGCGACCACTTTATCGATCAGTTCCCGAACAGTGGTGCGAACCTGGTCATTGACGAGTTTACCGGCATCAAACTCTTTCTCAATTAGCTTGATCCAGCCCGCGGCAGCGGTTTTTCTTGGGAACGTTTTTGATTTGGAGATAACGACCCGACCGTTGTTTTTCTTAATGACCTGCGCCCGGTACTTGATGCCGGATTTGCTCTTGCGCTCTACGATAGTGCCCATTATTTCCCATTCTTTGTTTTTGGCATACTGAGGATATAGGTTTGCGGTATGCCAAGCTCCAAGTGGGTATGCCAAACAGTATGCCAAAAACTCAAAATACGAAAAAACCCAGCAAAATAAGGTCCAATCAGATCATCGTAAAAGCCAGCAAAGATTGCCAAAATGACGGATAAGCGCTTAATAACAAAGGCCGCGAGGCTATCGGTTGCGCCGATGATGGATTGGACAGATCGACACTGCCGCTTTTTCCATCGACTGCTCAGCACTGAGACCTTGTTGTACACCGAAATGGTGACAGCGCCGGCGCTTGTACGAGGCGGGGCGATGCACCTGTTGGAGTATTCGCCAGAGGAACATCCGGTGGCATTGCAGCTTGGCGGTTCGGACCCGGATGAACTGGCGCAGGCCGCACGGCTGGGGGCCGAGGCTGGATATGATGAGATCAATCTCAATTGCGGTTGCCCATCGGACCGGGTGCAATCGGGCACGTTTGGGGCGGTTCTGATGAAAGATCCGGGCCGTGTTGCCGACTGCGTGTCCGCGATGTGCGCGGCTGTGGATGTTGACGTTACGGTCAAGTGCCGCATCGGGGTTGACGATCAAAACCCTGACGATGTGCTGCCTGCATTTCTGGACCAGATCCGTAACGCGGGCTGTCAGAGGGTGACAATCCACGCACGCAAGGCTTGGTTGCAGGGGCTGAGCCCCAAGGAAAATCGGGATATTCCTCCGTTAGACTATGATCTGGTGCACCGGATGAAGGCGACGTTTTCAGACCTTCATATCTCGATCAATGGCGGTATCGCTTCATTGGACGCGTCGAAGGCTCATCTGGATGCAGGCCTGGATGGGGTGATGATCGGACGGGCCGCGTACCACCAGCCCGGAGATATTCTGTCAGAGGCTGACCCGCGCATCTTCGGCGTCGGAGACGCGCGAGATCCGATTGCGATCGTTCAACAAATGGTGCCCTATGTTGATAAGCATCTTGCCAAAGGCGGGCGGTTGCACCAGATCACGCGCCATATGCTCGGTCTCTTTGCGGGCCGCCCCGGGGCCCGTGCATGGCGGCGCGCTTTGTCTGAAGGGGCAGTGCACAAAGGGGCAGGGCCCGAAGTGATGTTGCAGGCGTTGGACCACGTTGCGCCGATGGCAGAGGCTTAACAGGCAGGGGGAACAATGCCCGAGACGATGTTGCTGGCTCAGATGCTGGGCCTTTTGCTTGTGATCGGAGCGCTGGCTGGCGTTCTGGCAGGGTTGCTTGGGGTCGGCGGAGGTATCGTTCTTGTCCCCGCGTTCTTTTATGCCTTCCAAACCCTCGGATATGGCGGCCCGCAACTGATGCAGCTGTGTTTGGCGACATCGCTTGCCACGATCATTGTGACATCGGTTCGTTCAGTTATGGCGCATAACAAAAAGGGTGCCGTTGATTGGGACATTCTGCGTGGATGGGGACCGGGTATCGTCGTTGGCGCAATAGTTGGCGTTATGGTCGCCTCCGCCCTGCGGACCGAGGCCCTGCAGGCTTTGTTTGGCGTTCTGGGTATGGTGATTGGCGCGTATCTTGGGCTGGGCCGTGCTGAATGGCGACTGGGCGATGTTATGCCGGGGGGTATCAAAAGGGCAGTTCTGTCGCCCATGGTAGGCTTTCTTTCGGTTCTGATGGGGATCGGGGGTGGCAGTTTTGGTGTTCCGCTGATGAGCCTTTATAACACCCCGATCCACCGTGCCGTCGCAACAGCGGCAGGCTTTGGTGTGATCATTGCCGTGCCGTCGGTTATTGGCTTTCTGTTTCTCGAAATTGCACCTGAACACCGCCCTCCGTTGACAATCGGGGCCGTCAATCTTGTGGCCTTTGCCGTTGTTGTTGCGATGACGATGATGACCGCACCCTTGGGTGTGCAACTGGCGCATGCGATGGATCCGAAACCCTTAAAACGGGTCTTCGCCATGTTTCTGACGCTGGTGGCGCTGAACATGCTGCGGAAGGCAATTGGCCTATGAGTGATTTTTGGGCCAAGGGCTGGGTAAAGTTTGCCTATGACCCGTCGCTGGCCGAGTGGGTCAGCTACGCGTTGCCCGCAGCCCGCGCCTCGACTTCAGACCCGGCTCATGCGGAATGGTTAGACTGTGAAGGGACATGGTTCATCGGCGTAGATGCGCTGCCCAATGACGCGCAGGGCAGGGTCGGTCAGTCTGCGCCTCTGGCCGGGCAGGCGGTGTCGTTTATTCGCGAACATTATGGCGATTTACCCCTGCACAAAGGGCAGGTGTCGGTCATTTATCCGGGCTACCCGCGTCCGCGGCGTTGGGAAAACGAAGCCGCCACTCGGTATCGCCGGAATAGGGATGCTGCCCATGTGGACGGTTTGCGCCCAATGGGCCCGGATCGTCGTCGGCGTGTGGATGAGCCACATGCGTGGATATTGGGCATTCCCCTGACCGAGGCCAGCGCGGATGCGTCACCCATGGTGCTGTGGGAAGGCAGCCATCATATTCTTGGTTCTGCCTTCAGGGATGCGTTGCGTGGCACACCAGACGAGGCTCTGCATGAAGTAGATGTGACGGATATCTACCAAGCCGCGCGACGCGAGGTTTTTGAGACCTGCCCGAGGGTCGAATTGCCTGCCGTACCGGGGGAAGCTTACCTGTTACACCGCCACTGTCTGCATGGTGTTGCGCCCTGGGCTGACACGGCCACAGCCGGACCAGATGGACGGATGATCGCCTATTTTCGACCGGAATGTACCGGGGGTGTGGCCGAATGGATCAAAACTGCCTAACCTTCTGTCATTGTTTGGCTTTGGAGGTTTTGAGGTATGATTAAGGTTCATACGAATTCTGATGGTGCCCTGATTGAAGTCGAGTTGTCAGGGCAAGTCACAAGCGCCGACTACACAAACACCTTGGTTCCTGCGATCGAGGCCGCGTTGACCGAAAATGACACGGTGCGTCTACTGGCCATCGTGCAGCCTGAATTCAAAGGGTATGATCTGGGCGCTGCATGGTCGGATACCAAGCTGGGGCTTAGCCATTGGCGTGGCTTCGACCGGATCGCCGTTGTTGCCGATCAGGGCTGGGTGAAAACCAGCATACGTCTGGCCGCCCCGATCCTGCCGTGTCCCGTGCAATTGTTTGATCTGGCTGATCTGGAAGCCGCCCGGCGTTGGATGCGCGAGTCGCTGGGCTCGATCCATGTGACCGACTTGGGCGGGCCGGGTGTGCAGATCAGCCTTTTGGGTAAACTGGACCCCGAGGAATACCAGCAGGCAGAGCGTGATCTGGATGGCTTGCTTCAGGACCGCGACGGGTTTCGCTTGCTGATCGACCTGCGGGAATTCGATGGATGGCAGGGACTGTCTGCGTTAGCGGCGCATTTCCGGCTGGCCAGTCGCCATATCGGTCAGTTGGACCGAGCTGCGATTGTTGGCGACAAAAGCTGGCAGCATATGGCCCAAAAAGTCGCCAGTCATGTTCTTGGCACTCGGACTCAGTTTTTCCCGTCTGAAGAGTTCGACAACGCAAAAACCTGGCTGGCTGCCGGATAAGCCCGCGGTGTGCTTAAGGTGGCGGCGATCAATCCCCGGGGCATTGATCGATGCATCGCGCTCGCGAAATTCATGATGATTCGCCAACAATGGTTGGGTTGCAAAGTGCACACTTGTTATTTGCGTTTTGCTCAGACCTGAACGCCTAATAATGACGTGAGGGAACTTCAGGCGTTTATGGGTTTTTACTGACGGGTGCGTCAAATACGATCTGGACCTGAGTGTTTTCCCCCTAATTTTCGTTGGAAACACCTTTAGCCACACTTTGTCGCTGCGGATCACCACTTACATAAAACGCGAGCTAGAACCCCTCGGAGCTCGCTTTCGATCCGCAGCGGCAGAAATGTTATTTAGCGGGAAAATTAAGATGAAATTGAATGGTCTGTTAGGAAAGCTTTTAAGTGGCGGCGCGTCTGACAATCGGCGTGTGAAACCCAAAAGTGAAACTGTTCGACATGACCGGGCGACGCGATCCGAGATGACGGTTCTGCTCCGCAAAGAATTGCATAAACCTGTTTCGAAGCGGGCCGGACACGCGCAAATCGACGCGCGAGATAAGCTGGGCTAACTGCTCAGGAGTCGTTTAAGCGACCCGCACGTCCGCCGCGCCGTTTGGAAAGTCGGGGTTTGCGCGCGGGCAAGTCATCCATGATTTCTGCACGCTCAGAGCTGTCCATCTTGGACCAGCGCGTGATTTCGTCAATCGTGCGATAGCATCCGGTGCAGATGCGTTCAGTCGGGTGAACGACACAGATCTGGACGCAAGGGCTTTCGACCTCATTCCGTTTCCACACCATATTCGTCATTGACGGTCTCCGACCTCGTTACAAAAAGCGCAACCTGTCCAGCGCCCCTTGCAAGATATAACCTGCGGCTACGTGATCAATAACCTGTCCGCGACGTTTTCGTGTCGTATCCGCCTCCAGCAGTGCTTTTTCTGCCGCAACCGTGCTGAGCCGTTCGTCCCAGAATCCAATGGGCCGATCGGTCAAACGGGACAGATTTCGCGCAAAAGCCCGTGTCGACTGGCAGCGCGGCCCCTCAGACCCATCCATGTTTTTCGGCAGTCCCAGTAAGATACCACCGATTTCACGATCGGTCACAATCTCGATCAAACGCGCGGAATCCAAGGTAAATTTTTTGCGCCGTACGGTTTCCAGCGGACTGGCAACCCCGCGCATCCGGTCGGACACGGCAACGCCGATTGTCTTTTCACCAAGATCCAGACCCATCAGTGCTGTCATCGGCGGCAACGCTGCAGCGAAGTCCTCGAACGCATCGTGGATCATTGGGCAATCCCTGCCTGCAACGCGGCTGCGTCGAGGATTTCAAGTGCTTCGGAATTCCCGGCAAAGACTTGCATGGCCTCTTTGTGAATATCGATGGCCCTTTGACCCTGACCCAGAACACCCAAAGCTGCAATCAGACGTGCCCATTCCTCGGGCGCGCCGCCTTCGGTGGCCAGACGGTCTGACAGCTGGTTCACCATCCCCTGAATCATCTCTTGCCGTTCTTCGGGCGTCAATTCCGCCGCGGCGGCCATATCTTCCTGACTGGGGCCGGCCGCGGTGCTGAGGTCTGGTGCATTGAAAACACCTGCTCGAAAGGCCAGTTCATCGATCTGCGCCCGAATGGCACCGACCCAGGGCGCGCCGCTTGGGGAATCCTGTAAGGTTTGCACCCACATGCGATAGGCCAGGTCCGGGCGACCGACCTGAGCCAACATCTGCCCCCAGTAGTAACGCGCCGGACCATGGCGACGGTCCCGGTTCAACGCTTCGGTCAGGGCCTGTTCAGCCTCTGGCGAAACATAGCCGCCCGCCGCGAGGATCATCATCTCGGCAAGGTCAGCGTAAGCGTCGGCCGTTGCTGCGTCCCCGGACAGTTCAATCACGCGTTGCTGCGCGGTATATCCTGCCTTGAAGTTGCCAGCGTTGGTCTCGTGCTGTGCCAGCAGCATTTGCCCCTGCAGGTCATCCGGACGGTTGGCGACCGTTTCCCGCAACTGATTCAAAAGCGCTTCATAGCTTTCGTCCAATTGCGCAGGTTGCGGTGGGGTCGCCAGCTGTTCTGCGGCGTTTTGGGGCGGACGGTTGGCGCGAACCTCTTCCGCAAGCTCCAGCCTTGCGGTCAATGGCATGTCAGGCAAACCCACGGCACCGGTCCGATCATACAGTGCCGTCGCACCACCGATCAGGATAAGCGCAATCACGACCACCGAGATGATGGAAACGGCTCGCGAAGGTCCAGATTCGGCGTTGCCCTTTTTCATTTGTTCGTCAGCGGCCAGAATGCGACGGGAAATCTCGGTTCGGACCCGTTCGGCGTCTGCCTCGCCAATCACACCGCGCGCCAGGTCTTTGTCGACCCCGGCCAATTGTTCGCGATAAACCTCCAGATCATAAGCGGCTGAAGGTTTTTCCCCACTGCGATTGCGCAGCAGAGCGAAGCAAAGGAATGCCGCAACCAGGAGTGCGACAATAAAAATCAGAACCCAGAACGTCATGGTCCCTCCGAAGATGTTGCCCTGACTTAGACCCAAGGGCCGCCCGACAAAAGGGACAAATGGCCGCGAATGAGCGACATGTCGCAATAGTGCGATATTGCGGCGTTGCGCGGCAGGGGTAAACTGCGCACACACGGCATATCTGCGCCCAATCACCGAACCGGATGGATTCGCACATGAAACACTATTCAGCCTTTGCTGTGGCGCGGGAAGCTCTGCGCTATCACACCGGATGGGAACGCGCCTGGCGTTCGCCCGAACCCAAGAAGAAATATGACGTCATCATCATAGGTGCTGGCGGGCACGGTCTAGCGA
The DNA here is from genome assembly GCF_013110775.1 of Ruegeria sp. HKCCD7296. Taxonomy (NCBI): domain Bacteria; kingdom Pseudomonadati; phylum Pseudomonadota; class Alphaproteobacteria; order Rhodobacterales; family Roseobacteraceae; genus Ruegeria; species Ruegeria sp. HKCCD7296. Next base: position 430,176 of record NZ_WVRF01000003.1, on the reverse strand, counting down.
CCGCGTACTACCTTGGAAAGAACTACGGCATACAGAATGTCGCGGTGATCGAAAAAGGCTGGCTGGGTGGTGGTAACACGGGCCGGAATACCACCATTATCCGTTCGAACTATCTGCAGGATCCATCGGCTGCACTGTACGAAAAGGCGCGGGGGCTTTATGAGGACCTGAGCCAGGACCTGAACTACAACATCATGTTCAGCCCGCGCGGTGTGATGATGCTGGCGCAGACACAGCACGAGATTCGCGGCTATCAACGCACGGCCCATGCCAACGCTTTGCAGGGCGTGAAAACTGAATGGATTACGCCCGAGCGCGTCAAGGAACTGGTGCCGATCATCAATCTGGAGGGTCCGCGCTATCCGGTTCTGGGCGCGTTGTGGCAGGAACGCGGCGGCACCGCGCGTCACGATGCTGTGGCCTGGGGCTATGCCCGTGCCTGTTCTGCCATGGGGATGGATATCATTCAGCAATGTGAAGTCACAGGCGTGCGCTCGGATAACGGGCGGGTCGTAGGCGTAGATACCACCAAAGGTGCCATTGATTGTGACAAGCTGGGCATCGTCGTTGCCGGCCACTCTGGTCAACTGGCCGAAATGGCGGGCTTCCGTCTGCCGCTTGAAGCGATTGCATTGCAGGCTCTGGTATCCGAACCGATCAAGCCTTGCATGGATGTGGTCGTAATGGCGAACACCGTGCACGGTTATATGTCTCAGTCCGACAAGGGTGAGATGGTGATTGGTGGCGGCACCGACGGGTTCAACAACTTTACCCAGCGCGGATCGTTCCATCACATCGAGGAAACCGTGCGCGCGCTGGTCGAAACCTTCCCGATGATCTCACGCCTGAAAATGCTGCGGCAATGGGGTGGGATCGTGGATATGACCGGCGACCGGTCCCCGATTTTGTCCAAGACACCGCTGGGTGGCTGCTTCATCAACTGTGGTTGGGGTACTGGCGGCTTCAAGGCGATCCCGGGATCGGGCTGGGGCATGGCACAGCTGATGGCCACAGGTCATTCGCCGCTGACCGAAGCCTTTACTCTGGATCGCTTCAAAGAGGGCCGCTTCATCGACGAAAGCGTCGCCGCCGGGGTGGCGCACTAATGGGTCTGCCCAAGGTCGCCAAGTAACAGAATTCAGGTCGGCTTCGATGCCGACCGACCGCCAAAAGGATGACAACATGCTGATCCTGAACTGCCCTTACTGCGGCGTTGACGCCGAAGAAACCGAACTGGCCGCTGGTGGCGAAGCGCATCTGAAGCGTTTTGGCCCCGGCTCGTCGGATGATGAATTCCACGACTACCTTTTCATGCGTGAAAACCCCAAAGGGGTGCATTTCGAACGCTGGCGTCATGCCAATGGTTGCGGCAAGTGGTTCCACGCCGCGCGCTGCACGCAGACGCTTGAGGTGTTCGGCACTTATTCCGCACAGGTCACCGAGCCGCCGAAAGAGATCAAGGATGCCATCACAGCCAAACGTCCTGACTGGACGTGGAGAGAGTTCTCCTGATGCTTCATCTTTTCAAAAATACTCCCGCCGGAGGCTTTGATGCCTCCACCTGCGAAAGGTCCGCAAAATGAGCACCCGTCTCGCAAAACAAGGCCGGCTGATTGACCGGTCGAAAAAGGTCACGTTTACGTTCAACGGCACTTCGATGCAGGGCTACGACGGCGACACGCTCGCTTCGGCCCTGCTGGCCAACGATCAGATGATGATGGGCCGGTCGTTCAAGTACCACCGTCCGCGCGGCGTCGTCGCCAGCGGTGCGGAAGAGCCGAACGCGCTGGTTGGTCTGGGGCAGGGTGCCCGGTTCGAGCCGAACCAGCGCGCCACCACGACCGAGCTGTTCAACGGCTTGACTGCAATCTCTCAAAACCACTGGCCGAACCTCGATTTTGACATCGGTGCAGTGAATACAGCGCTGGCGCGGTTCCTGCCGGCTGGTTTCTACTACAAAACGTTCATCCATCCGAAGCCGTTCTGGAAACACGTCTACGAGCCCTTCATCCGCCAATCTGCCGGTCTGGGCAAAGCGCCCGACAAGGAAACCAAGGACGCGGACACCTATGAACACTTCTATGCCTTTACCGATGTGCTGGTGATTGGCGGTGGTGTAGCTGGGCTGCAAGCAGCGAAAACGGCCGCGCAATCCGGTGCCAAGGTTCTGCTGATCGAGCAGACCGCGCATTGGGGTGGTCGCGCTCCGGTTGACGGCGGTACGGTGAATGGCGAGCCTGTGGATAAGTTCGTGGAACAATTGGTTTCCGAACTCGAAACAATGGACAACGTGACCATGCGCGCGCGCTGCATGGGGGCAGGCGTCTATGACCACGGTTACGTGCTGGGATATGAGCGTCTGACGGACCACACTCCGGGCGTGCAAGGCCCGCGTCATCGGTTGTGGCGTATCCGGGCCAAACAGGTTGTCACCGCCACCGGCGCAATTGAGCGTCCGTTGTCATTCGCGGGTAACGATGTGCCGGGCGTGATGCTGGCTTCGGCGATGCGCGATTATGTTGTGAACTGGGGCGTAACACCCGGTGAACGTGTGATTGTTGCCACCAATAATGACGACGCATACCGCACTGCGATCCAGATGAAACAGGCCGGTGTTGATGTTCTGCGCGTGGTTGACGCCCGTGCATCTGCAGGCCCTCTGGCGCAAGAAGCGCGGGACCTTGGTATCCGCGTTGATCCCGGCAAGGCCATCGCGAAGGTCAAGGGCGGCAAACGCGTCAAAAAGGTTGCCATCTGTAACCAAGAGGGTGTCGGCGGCGCGCGCGAGGAGGTCGAAGCCGATGCGGTCGCCATGTCGGGCGGCTGGTCTCCGGTTGTGCATATGTGGTCGCACTGCGGCGGCAAACTGATCTGGGACGAGGCGCACGCGCATTTCCGCCCCGATCCCGACCGCCCGCCGCTGGGTGCCGATGGTGAAGGCTTTGTTATTGCTGCTGGCAGCTCCAATGGTCCGTTGGCTCTGGCAGATGTTCTGAAAGATGCAGACGCAGCGGGCAAAGCCGCGGGCAAGGCCGTTGGTCATACGCCCAAACGCACCAAAGCCCCGGTTGGTGAAACCACTGCCGAGGCACCGATGGAAGCTGTTTGGCTGATGCCTGCCAATGCTGAAATCCAACTGCGGGCTAAGTCCTGGCTGGACTTCCAGAACGATGTCAAAGTGTCCGACGTTCAGCTGGCAGCGCGCGAAGGGTATGAAAGCGTCGAGCACACCAAGCGTTACACCACGCTGGGCATGGCGACTGATCAGGGTAAGTTGAGCAATATCAACGGCTTGGCGATCCTTGCTGATGCACTTGAGTCAGAGATTCCCAAGGTCGGAACCACCACCTTCCGTCCGCCCTATACGCCCATTTCGATGGGGGCGATCGGGGGCGAGGCGCGCGGTGAAGTGTTCCAACCGATCCGTCAGACTCCGATGCACAACTGGCATGACAAGAACGGTGCCGATTGGGAACCTGTCGGCCACTGGCGCCGGACATATGCCTATGTTCGTCCCGGTGAATCCGTGCATGACGCAGTGAACCGCGAGGTGAAGAACACCCGCGAAAACCTCGGATTGCTGGATGCCTCGACACTGGGCAAACTGATCGTCAAAGGGCCTGATGCAGGCAAGTTCCTGGACATGATGTACACCAACATGATGTCCACGCTGAAGGTCGGCAAATGCCGCTATGGCCTGATGTGTTCCGAGAATGGATTCCTGATCGACGACGGTGTTGTTGCCCGTATCGACGAGGACACGTGGCTGTGCCACACCACCACTGGCGGGGCCGAGCGCATCCATGGTCACATGGAAGAATGGTTGCAGACCGAATGGTGGGATTGGAAAGTCTACGTCGCCAATGTGACAGAGCAATATGCGCAAGTCGCCGTGGTCGGACCGAACGCGCGCAAGGTGCTCGAGAAACTGGGCGGCATGGATGTCAGCAAAGAGGCGCTGCCGTTCATGGAATGGCGCGATGGCAAGATCGGTGACTTCGATTGCCGTGCCTATCGCATCTCGTTCTCGGGTGAACTGTCCTATGAGATCGCCGTTCCGGCAAGCCAAGGTCAGGCGTTTTGGGATGCCTTGATGGAGGCAGGTAGAGAATTCGGAGTGATGCCGTACGGCACCGAATGTCTGCACATCCTGCGGGCCGAGAAGGGCTTTATCATGATCGGTGACGAGACCGACGGCACCGTGATCCCGCAGGATCTGGGGCTGCACTGGGCGCTGTCCAAAAAGAAAGAGGATTACCTCGGTAAACGCGCGCATTCGCGTACTCATATGACCGATCCAGAGCGCTGGAAACTGGTCGGTCTTGAGACTGTGGATGGTTCTGTCATTCCCGACGGTGCCTATGCGGTGGGCGAAGGCGTCAACGCCAACGGTCAGCGCAACATGATCGGGCGCGTGACCTCGACCTATTACTCGGCCAATCTGGGCAAAGGCATCGCCATGGGCCTGATCAAGCACGGCCCGGATCGCATGGGTGAGATTGTCGAGTTCCCGGGCACCGACGGTAAAACCTACAAAGCCAAGATCGTGGACCCGATCTTCTTCGACAAGGAGGGGGAGAAGCAGAATGTCTGAACCCATCAGCGCACTGAACCACGCCAGCTATGACGGCATCGCCAAGATCGCGGAATGTGGCCTGCAAGGCATGATCACACTGCGCGGTGATCTGTCCGACAAGGTTCTGGCCAAAGCCGTCAAGGATGCAACCGGACAGAAGGTGCCCGGTCAGCGCGAGGCTTCGGTCACTGGCGACACCGGCGTGGCTTGGATGTCCACCGATGAATTGCTGGTGCTGGTGCCTTACGCCGAGGTCGAGGCCAAACTGGCGGCAATGACCAACGCGCTCAGCGGCACGCATGCTCTGGCGGTCAACGTCTCGGATGCGCGTGCGGTATTCAGCATCTCGGGTGCCAGCGCGCGTGAAGTGTTGGGTAAGCTGGCTCCGGTTGAGCTGTCGGCAGAGGCATTCCAACCCGGCCAGATCCGCCGTTCGCGCCTTGCGCAGGTGGCTGGCGCATTCTGGATGGACGACGATCAGACCTTCCGCGTTGTGTGCTTCCGCTCCGCTGCGGACTACGTCTTTAAGTTGCTTAAGGTTGCCGCGCAGCCGGGCGGCGAAGTCGGTGTTTACTGATAGAAAGTAGAAAGCCCCGGATCACCCGGGGCTTTTCTTAGCTTTGAACACTGCAGATGCCAACGCCGGATGGCTTGTTCGCAAAGTTACCCTGCAAAAAGGCCATGCGCACAGTAACGGACTTATCGGAAGTTTTAAGGTTTGCCTGAGAGCGAACACGAACGTTTCCGCCTGCAGCCATGGTTTGGTCCAAGTGCCAGACAACACGATAGCCTTTCGCGCCTCAATCTTAAAATTGTGCCGCCTCTCATTCCCGGTAAGAGCTTGCTGCCAGTGCAGACGCTTGTGCTGTATCAATCTTGAACCTGTACTCTGGCGCGATCCAGCGGTGGGCGTCCTGTTTTGTCATCTTACATAAGCATATAACCGTTTCGGCTGCTCCTGTTTGTACAAGTACCAGCGCAGAAAACTTCAATAAAAATATTTTATTACAATGATTTATTTATTGGATTCAGGTGGGTGCAAGCACCCCGATACACCCAGAAGAGGCAAGATCTATTCGTTGAAGTTTATAGAATACCGGCCCCGGCGTTTCTTTATTGCAAAAGGATTGTACGATACCGGCTTAACCCCTCTGGCTTCAAAAGCTCCGCCGGTTTCAGTGGTTGCATCTTGTCATCCGAGAGAGAGGGGTAAAAATCCAGCGCCTCCAACAATCCGGCCACCCGGTCGCGTCTTTCAGCCTCGGGCAGCAATGGAGCATGCAGCGACAAAAACAGGGCGGGGCGATGTTCTTTGAGCCACGGTGCGAGGGTTGGTAAGACAAAGAACTCTGCCCCCTCGATATCCATCTTAACCAACGACACGCCGGACAGATCGTTTGCGGTTGCGAACTGGTCCCACGCGATGGTCAATGCATCAGAGCCATGCGCTCCGTCATGCAGAAGCGAACTGGTGGAATCCCCCGGCTCGCCCCGAACGGACGCCATGCGGGCCACGCCAAATTTGTCAGACAAGGCAACGCCCAAGGCCGAGACATTTTGAATGCCATTCAGATCCAGATTCCAAGCCAGATGCCGGTACGCTGTGGGGTCGGGTTCGAAGCACCACACATGCCGCGCTTTTCGCGCGCCATATAGGACCGTGGGACCGATCCAAGCCCCGATGTCCAGATAATCGCTATCTTGGGAAAGGAACTGATCCAGCACCGCAAAGGTTTCCGGTTCCCAAGCGCCAGCAGAGGCTTTGCGCCAGAATTTCGAATGGTAGGGGTCTAGGCGAAATGGCTCGCCGTTCAATGAACCTTCATAGTATCCGCGGGCGCGGTAAAACATCTTGCGCGCCTGTGTCAGCATCGCGGACCTCCGGGTTTTATTGCCTCGCCCCTTGACCTGCGGCGGCTGCCACAGCATTTAACCGTTGGGAACCGCAACTTTAATTTAACAGGGGGCCGACATGGCTTTTGAACTTCCTGATCTTCCTTATGCACATGACGCGCTGGCAGCCAAGGGTATGTCCGCGGAAACGTTGGAATATCACCACGACCTGCACCACAAAGCCTATGTCGACAACGGCAACAAGCTGATCGCCGGCACCGAATGGGATGGCAAGTCGCTGGAAGAGATCATCGTTGGCACCTATGACGCAAACGCAGTCGCTCAGAACGGTATCTTCAACAACATCAGCCAGCTGTGGAACCACAACCAGTTCTGGGAAATGATGGGCCCTGGCGACAACGCGATGCCCGGTGAGCTGGAAAAAGCGCTGACCGAAAGCTTTGGCTCGGTTGACGAATTCAAGTCGCAGTTCAGCGCGGCTGGTGCCGGTCAGTTCGGCTCGGGCTGGGCGTGGCTTGTCAAGAACGCCGACGGATCGCTGGCCGTGACCAAGACAGAAAACGGCGTAAACCCGCTGTGCTTCGGTCAGACCGCACTGCTAGGTTGCGACGTGTGGGAGCACTCGTACTACATCGACTTCCGCAACAAGCGCCCGGCATACCTGTCGAACTTCCTCGACAATCTGGTGAACTGGGAAAACGTCGCGTCGCGGATGTAATGAATTGAACCGACGTCGGTTTATAAAGGGCCTGCTGGCGGTAACGCTGGCAGGTCTCATCACGTCAGCCTACGGGTTTTTCATCGAACCCGCAGTGCGGCTGCGCGTGCGTAAATGGCGCGTGCGTCGGGACGATTGGACCGCACCACCGCTCAAGATTGCGGTGCTGTCGGATTTGCACGTGGGTGAGCCCTATGTTGGTCTGGATCGCATAAGGCAGGTTGTGCGCCGTACAAACGCATTGGCACCTGATGTTGTCCTGCTGCTGGGCGATTTCTTCGCAAGCCACAAAGGGGTCTCTGAAACCGTCGAGATGCAGGATCTGGCACCTGTATTGGCGGGGCTAGAGGCAAAGAACGGTGTCTTTGCCGTGCTGGGCAATCACGACTGGTGGGATGACAAGCCAGCACAGCGCCGTGGGGCAGGACCCAATCGCTATACCGAGATTCTGGAACAGAACGGCATTTCGGTTTTGTCTAACACCGCCGTGAAACTCGAAGTCCCCGGCATCTGGCTGGCAGGGCTTGAGGATCAACTGGCTATCTGGCGCAACGGTAAACCAAAAGGGCTGGATGATCTGGAAGGAACATTGGCGCAGATCACCGACGATGCCCCGGTTGTGATGATGGCGCATGAACCGGATGTTTTCCCTAAAGTGCCAGACCGGGTGGCCTTGACCCTTTCGGGGCATACGCATGGCGGCCAAGTGCGCCTGTTTGGGTGGTCGCCCGTGGTGCCGTCGAAGTTTGGCAATCGGTATGCTTACGGACATGTACGCGAAGGTGCGCGTGATCTGGTGGTGTCGGGCGGTATCGGATGTTCGATCCTGCCGGTGCGTTTTGGTGTGACACCGGAAATCACCGTTGTCGAAATGTCGGCCTAAAGGATTGATGAGCCGCCGGTGAAAACCCGCCGATGGGTTTCATTTCCGTACAACCACATCTTGTTTGCTTCGCTACAGAACACATCTTTGTAGGGCGGAGGGAGAGAACCGCACACCAAATCAAACAACGACCGGGCTACGCATCACTGGTGCGTAAACAAACCCGTACGCCCGGCAGGTCGAGGGATACCCAGAGAACAACCTTAACAGGAGATCGCAATGGTCGCACTTACACAGGGAACTTGGGTTATTGTTGCAGACGGAGAGAAAGCGCTGGTGATGGAGAACATCACCGATGCTGACGATCCCAATCTTGTTGTTGTCGCTGTCGAGGAACAGGACAACCCAGCCTCAAAGCCGACTGACCGCGCTGGTCGCCGAAATGACGGCGGACCAAAGCAGAAATCGGCCCTTGAGGACCCAACGTGGAAGACCCATGCAAAATCTCTGTTCGTGCAGGATTTGGCGAATTTGCTGAATCGCAAGGGGTTGAAAGGGGCATATAATCGATTGGTACTGGTAGCCAGCCCTCATGTTCTGGGTCTGCTGCGCCGCCGGTTGCACAGTGAAGTGCTGGGAAAAGTCGTGGCCGAGGTCAACAAGACCCTGACCAACCACCCTTTGCATAAGGTTGAGCAGGTCGTGCGCCACAGTTTGCAACACAAGGCGCGTTTGGCCTGATCAACAAGGCGGGCGGTTTTGCCGGCCGCACCGTTTCTGGTGTCAGTTCAGCTTGTTCCGCAAGGTGACCATGGCGGCATCTGCATCTTCTACCCATGTGATGAAATCTGCCAGCGACGCGTCGGCAAAGCCTTGTCCGATCACCTGACCCAACAGCGTCTGCAACGCATCCCAATAGCCATTCACGTTCACCACGACGATGGGCTTGTCGTGCAGTCCCAACTGACGCCAAGTGAGGGCTTCGAACAATTCATCCAATGAGCCCGGCCCTCCGGGCAGAACGACCACCGCGTCGGCGTTCATGATCATGACCTTCTTGCGCTCGTGCATCGTCTCGGTGATCACAAAGTGGGTCAGATCGGTTTTGCCGACTTCCCGCTGAACCAGATGAACGGGGATGACGCCAAAGGTTTCGCCTCCGGCATTTTGCGAGGCGCGGGCCACTTCTCCCATCAAACCCACATCCCCAGCACCATAAACCAGCCGCCAGCCTTCCTGCGCCAGCAGCGTGCCGAAGTGCCTTGCAGTTTCAGAATAAGACTTCTCGGCACCATTGCGTGACCCGCAATACACACACACTGATTTCTGAGACATGAAAGAAGGGCTCCGGGGTTGTGTCAGAGGTTTTGACCCGTGATAGCGGGATTGATAGATTGCCTCAACTGTCCGCCGGAAAGCTTTTGAACGAAAAGCTTTTGCAGCGCGGAGTGAAAGGAAAAGAATGAACGCCAATTCGGGAAACGAAAGCTCGGGCAATTTCATCTGGGGGGTGATTGCAGGGCTTGTTGCAGTATTGGGTGCAGGTGGCTTGTACCTGTCGGGCGTCTTCACCAACGCATCGGAACCTGACGCAAGCACACCGCAGGAAACTGCTTCCGTTCCAGCAATCTCAGAGCCAGCAGATGAGGCACCGAAAGAAGCGGAAGACGTTACTGCCGCAGAGCCGTCCAATCCGGATACTGCGTCGTCAGACGAAACACCCGCACCTGCTGAAGACCTGGCGGAGCAAGCGGAAGAACCTGCTGAAACGGAGGCCGCCGAAGTTGTAGAGGAAGTGGCTGCGCCTGCGCCGGTCGCGCCTCCAGTCCTGGATCAGATTTTTGTAGAAACTGACGGCACCGCGCTTCTTTCGGGTGACGCAGCACCCGGCAGTCAGATAGAAGTTCTGCTAAACGGCGAAGTCGCACATTCTTTTACCGTGGATGGCAGCGGTCAGTTTGCTGAATTTGTGACGATCCCCTTCAGCGACAGCGCGCAGGGACTTGTGTTGCAAAGCACAGACGGGGCGCAAGCAACGCGATCCGACGACTATCTGATTGCCGCCTTGCCCAAACCAATCGAAGAAGAACCTGTTGCCGAAACAGCGCCCGAAGCCGAGCAGATCCCATCCCCGGACACGCAGGAGCAGGTGGTTGCAGTTGAAGAGGTTCAGCCGGATTCTCATGCTGCGGCAGACGTCTCGGAACCTGAAACGTCAGAGCCCGAGGCTGAGACAGTTGAAACTGCTGAACTGACCGATGAAACCCCACAGCAGGATCAGCAGGTCGCCGTGCTGCGATCTGGCGAAGAGGGCGTTGAGCTGGTGCAGCCCCCGGTCGTGCGGGATACCCCACCCGAGCAGGTCGCACTGGACACGATCGGATATTCCGAAACGGGCGATGTGCAGCTGACAGGGCGCGTTCAGGATGGGGCCGCCATTCGGTTGTACCTGAACAATCGTCTGGTCGCGGATCTTGCCCCGGAACAAGATGGATCCTGGCGCAGCGATCTGGAGGGAATTGACCCAGGCGTCTACACGCTCCGGGTAGATGCGGTAAACACGGACGGGACGGTCCTTAGCCGGGTCGAAACTCCGTTCAAACGCGAACCACTTGACGTTCTTCAGGCTGCAACGGGCACGGCTCAGGCAGATACGCCTCAAGCGACCCCTGCAATCCGGTCTGTCACGGTGCAGCAGGGCGATACGCTATGGGCGATCTCACGTGATCGATTTGGCGACGGGGTCTTATATGTGCGGCTGTTCGAAGCCAATCGTGACTTGATCCGCGATCCGGATCTGATCTATCCCGGGCAAATCTTTACAATCCCGGAATAATCAGCCCTTCTGGCCTTTTATGGGCAGAGGTCTAACTCTGACCGCAGACAAGGCACGTGATGAGACGCACATCTCCTAGGACTTCAGATGACATGGTGTCGGATGACGAACGCAGTTCGGGCTGGCGGACGATCCGCAAGGTTGCCCCATATCTATGGCCCGACGACGAACCGTGGGTAAAGCGTCGCGTCGTCATCGCCATGGGTATGCTTGTTCTGGCCAAGCTGATCGCGGTTTATACACCCATTTTGTACAAGGGCGCTGTTGACGCGCTGGCAGGCGAGGGTGTGCCGCCATTGGCGCTGGGCGCAGTTGGATTGACTGTGGCCTATGGTGTGGCGCGAATGATGACGGTGGGCTTTCAGCAATTGCGGGATGCCGCCTTTGCCCCCGTCGGACAACGCGCGTTGAGGGCGCTGGCGCTTGAGACGTTTCAGCACATCCACAACCTGTCGATGCGCTATCACGTCACGCGCCGTACTGGCGGGCTGAGCCGTATCATCGAACGGGGCGTCAAAGGGGTTGAGTTCCTGCTACGGTTCCTGCTGTTCTCGATCGGGCCGCTTATTCTGGAGCTGATGCTGGTCGCCATCATCCTGATGTGGCTGTTTGATGTCTGGTATCTGGTTGTCGTCGCGGTCACGATTGGTCTGTACATCTGGTTTACTTTTGCCGTGACCGAATGGCGCGTGAAGCTGCGGCGTGAGATGAACGATCAGGACACCGAGGCCAACCAGCGCGCCATCGACAGCTTGCTGAACTTTGAAACGGTCAAATATTTCAACGCCGAAACCCGCGAAGCTGAACGGTACGACGTGTCGATGAAGGCCTATGCAGCGGCTGCGCTGAAGACGGCCTATTCATTGGCATTTCTGAACTTCGGACAATCCTTCCTGATCACCTGCGGTCTTATTGGGGTGATGGTTCTGGCCGCAATGGGTGTGCAGAACGGCAACCTGACCGTCGGCGATTTCGTTATGGTCAACGCCTACATGATCCAGATCACAGTGCCGTTGAACTTCCTTGGGACGGTCTATCGGGAAATCCGGCAGTCCTTGGTCGATATGGGTCAAATGTTCGACCTGCTTGAACAACCCGCCGAAGTTACAGACAAAGCCTGCGCGCCGAACCTGAAGGTAAATGGCGGCGAAGTCACGCTTGAGGACGTGCACTTCGGCTATGATCCCGAGCGTGAAATCCTCAAGGGCGTGTCCCTAACTGTCCCGGCTGGAAAAACCGTGGCCATTGTGGGGGCGACAGGGTCGGGTAAATCGACCATCGGGCGGCTCTTGTTCCGGTTCTACGACGTGACCAAAGGGGCGCTGAAGATCGATGGTCAGGACATTCGCGATGTGACCCAGACCAGCCTGCATGCCGCCATCGGTGTCGTCCCGCAAGACACGGTGCTGTTCAACGACACGATCCGCTACAACATTGCATATGGCCGCGACGGTGCCACCATGGACGAGGTCGAAGCAGCGGCCAAGGCGGCTCAGATTCACGACTTCATTTCCTCACTGCCCGAAGGGTATGACACCAAAGTGGGCGAGCGTGGCCTGAAGCTTTCCGGTGGTGAAAAGCAGCGCGTCGGGATTGCACGTACCTTGCTGAAGAACCCACCGATCCTGCTGTTGGACGAGGCGACCTCGGCGCTGGATACGGATACTGAGCAGGACATCAAAGATGCGCTGGCACGCGCGGGTGAGGGGCGGACGGTGATCACCATCGCGCATCGTCTCAGCACCATCGCCGAGGCCGATCAGATTGTGGTTCTGGAGGCGGGAGAGATCATCGAACAGGGTAAGCATGACGAGTTGCTAGCTCGGGGGCGCCGTTATGCCCAGCTTTGGAGCCGTCAACAAGCTGACGCCTTGGCATCCTAACCGGTTTTTTACCTTTGAGGGTAGCGCATTCCGGTCGGGTCAGGTTTGAAGCTGATCAACGCAAAACGGATAGGTCTGAAAAAGCAGACAGGAGGAGTAATGGAAGGATCGGAACTTGCTCGGCCCGAGATCAGAACCGTGCGCCGGGTGTGCCGAGAACATCTGACCATGGTCGGCCGCCAAAGTGCCTTTGCCACCGCACATGCTGCGGCGCATGTGGTGGACCAAAAGATACCAGGTGATTTCGTCGAGTGTGGAGTTTGGCGTGGGGGGAACGTCATCATTGCTGCCCGTGTTTTCATGCAACGTAATGATGTGCGAACTTGCCATTTGTTCGATACTTTTGCCGGCATGACGGAACCGACTGCCGAGGATATCGGACCGAACGGTGAGACTGCGATTGTAGAATTCGAGCGTCAAAAGACAGAAGAAGGTTCGACCTGGTGCATGGCTTCGCTGGAAGATGTCCAGTCCAATGTTGCGGCCTTTGATCTGAACCCTGACATGTTCGTCTACCGGAAGGGTGATGTGTTGGAGACGCTGAAAGATGAGGCCAACCTGCCTGAAACGATCTCGGTGCTTCGGCTGGACACGGATTGGCACGATTCAACCAAGCTTGAGCTGGAAACCTTGTACGCGCGCCTGTCCCCCGGCGGTATCGTCATCATTGACGACTACGGGCACTGGAAGGGCGCGCGCAAGGCAACGGATGAGTTTTTCAAAACATCCGGGTTTAAGCGCCCGTTCTTTTTTGGGCTGTCAAACGGCGGTGTTATTGGAACGAAAATCTGAACCGTGGGGCATCACCTTTGAAAAAGGCGCGCCGACGGGCGCGCCTTTTCTCATTCCGCAGCCTTCAGGGGGTGCCCCGGTGGGTGTGGTTCTGAAGTATCCGCATCCGGATTTTCGGAAGATGGGGTAGTGTCTGTATCCTCCCACACAATCTCGGTTGCTTGCATTTGACGGGCAGAGCGTCCAATGGCCATGTCCTGCGCAATCTGGCTTGATCGGCCCGCAGTTACACGCGCCAGCAAGCGACTGAGCCACACCGCATAGGTCGTCACCCAAACCCGCAACGCCAGAAGCGATGGCGTCACGATCAGGGTCAGAACAGTGGCAATACCCAGACCAAAGACTACCGCCGTCGCCAGCTGTTTCCACCACAAGGCAGTCGGGCTGTCGATGGAATAGCCGCCATTGATGAAGTCCAGCGAAAGACCGAACATCATGGGCGTCAAACCGGCCATTGTGGTCAAGGTCGTCAGCAGAACCGGACGAATGCGCGACTCTGCGGTGCGGATGATCGCCTCGATCCGTGGCATGTACGTGCTGTATTCCTGATAGGTATCGATCAGAACGATGTTGTTGTTCACAACAATTCCCGCCAGCGCCACGATGCCTGTGCCGGTCATGATGATCGAGAAGGGTTGTTCCATCACGATCATACCGATCAGAACGCCAGTGGTTGATAGGATGACCGCCAGCAACACCAGCACCGAATTGTAGAACGAGTTGAACTGCGCCAGCAGGATCACGAACATCAGTCCCAGCGCGCCCATGAAGGCGTTCACCAAAAAGGCACCGGATTCCGCCTGTTCTTCTTGATCTCCGGTCCATTCCCAACTGATCGAATTGGAAAACGGACCCGTTTCCAGCCATTCGGTCAGAACAGCAATCCGTTCATTTGGGTTGATCAACGCAAACTGAGCGTCTCCGCCCTCAACCGTGCTGATGAGTTGATCCACGCTATCGGCGCCGGTCAATTGAACCAACTCGTAGGACTTGCCGCCCCCGCCGTTCAGGACCGTGCCGGAGGGGGTGTAGCCTTCGGCAACTTCCCGAACCACGGCAAGACGGATGAGTTCACCATCGGGGCCTTCGGTCGTAACCTTGCTCAAACCTGGTTCAACGTCGGCTTTGACGTCGTAGTAGCGTTGTTGGTCAACCCGGTTGATCTCGGCCAGTTTGGCCACGGGTTTACGACTCACGAAATTCGACAATGGTACCAATCCGTCCGGGGTGCGAACCTTGAGCGTGTCCAAAGTCGACAGCACGCGATCTTCTTCTGGCAGGCGCACGCGAATTTCAATCTCTTCATCATTGCTATCCGGGCGCATCTCGCCCAGCAGAATGCCGCGTGTCACCAACTGTACCATGGCTCCAACCGTGGCCACGTCAGCTCCGAACCGACCGGCCTTGGCGACGTCCACGTCGATCTGCCAGTCGATGCCGGGCAAGGGCAGGGTGTCTTCTATCTTGATCAGTCCCGGCGTGGTGTCGAAAACCTCACGCGCAGTAAGCGTCGCCGAGGTCAGATCCTCCCACCCATCACCCTTGATGCGCAGATGCACCGGCTTGGCCGAGGCCGGGCCTTGTTCCAATGGCAGGATCTCGACCACGATGCCGGGGATCTCAGCCAGTTGCGCGTTGAGTTCGTCAATCACGAAGTCACCGTCAAATTCAGGCGCAACAAAGTGACGATCAAACAGGCCCCACAGAACAGATTCCGAGACGTTGGGACGGTCTTCCCAGGGGATGATCTCGAACTGAACACGGCCCACTGTATCGGCAGGTTCCTGAGCGCCCCCATTGTTCTGGTTCAGACCGCCTTCACCCGCGAACGAGAACACGTTGATCACGGCCGGGTGGGCCGCGATGACATCTTCTGCCGCCAAGACCATGCCATCTTTTTCCGCAAGCGAGATGTTCCCCCGCGCGCGGACATAAGCGGTGGCTTGTTCCGGTTCGCTTTCTACAAAGAATTCAACACCTCTGGACTCTTGCGGGAACCAGACGAAGGCAACGGTGTAGACAGCAAAAAACACTGCGGCCAATGACACGATGGGCATGATCGGATTGCCGACAAGAAAGCGAACCACATGACCGAAGGGCGTGTGTTCGTCGGCTGTATGAACGCGCTCTTCCGCTTTGCGTTCGATCTTGGCCGCGCTTAGGGTGACAGAGCCGGCGAACGCCCCGAACAGGAACAGAAGCGCACCAGCGATTGAACCGCCGGGCAGCAGGTAATCCGGGTTCAGGGTCTGCATTGCGCCCAGAAAGATCATGTACAGCGACGGTGGCACCAGAACTGCCCGCAGCCACCACGGCGTGCGCGCGCGTAACCAGATCGACGAGCGGTCGAAGACCCGGCTTAGCCGCCCAGACACGCCGCCCATGACCGGCAGGTAAATCAGTGCCACGATCAGCGACGCCGACAAAACAAAGATCAGCGTGACGGGCAACATTCCCATGAATTCACCCGGTACGCCGGGCCAGAACAGCATGGGCAGGAAGGCGCAAAGCGTTGTCGCCGTCGAGGATACGATGGGCCAGAACATGCGCTGCGCCGCCTCAACATAGGCGTGCATCGGTCCGACGCCCTGCTTGATGCGTTTATCGGCATATTCCACGACGACGATGGCACCGTCCACCAGCATACCGACCGCCAGAATAAGACCGAACATCACGATATTCGAAATGCTGACGCCCATAACCGCCAGGAAAGCAAAACACAGAAGGAATGAGGTGGGGATCGCGAAACCCACCAACAACGCAGCCCGCGTGCCCAGCGAGGCCAGCACTACGATCATCACCAGTGCAATCGCGGTCAGAACCGAGCCTTCCAACTGGCTGACCATCGAACCCACGATGCGGCTCTGGTCGTTGGACGTGCCCAGATCGACGGCGGCCTGAAGTTCAGGTGGCCACTTTGTTTTCGCTTGCTCGATGGTCTCTTTGACCTGAGCAACAGTATCGATCAGGTTGAAGCCCTTACGCTTTACCACTTGCAGGGCAACAGTTGGTTCACCGTTGAACCGGGCCGTACCGGCGCGGTCTTCGAAGGTGTAATTGATCTGCGCCAACTCACCCAAAGTCACAACCCGGTCGCCATTGACCTTGATCGGCAAGCCATAAACGTCCTGCGCGGTTTTGAACGATGACGGGATCTTGACCGAGAATGTACCCTGCGCGGTTTCAACTTCACCCGCGGCGATCAACTGGTTGTTGTTGCGAACCACATTGATCAGCTCATCTGCGGTGACGTTGTATGCCTCAAGCCGTAAGGGATCGATGACCACCTCGAGCATCTCGTCGCGATTGCCCGCGATACCAGCCTCAAGTACCGAATCCAGTGCCTCAAGCTCGTCCTGCAAGTCTTTGGCAACGCGGGCCATCGTGCGTTCAGGAACTGCGCCGGTCAGGTTGACGATGACGATGGGGAATTCTGAAAAGTTGATCTCGGTCAGCGAATACTGTTCCGCACCTTCAGGAAAATCCGCCTGCGCCGAATTCATCGCGTCGCGGACGTCGGCCATGATCGCGGTTTTGTCCCAGCCGAAATCAAACTCCAGCGCGACCCCTGCATAGCCTTCGGCGGCGGTCGACGTCATTTCCTTGAGGCCATCGAGATCCGCCAGTTCGGTCTCCATCGGCTTGATCAGAAGATTTTCGGAGTCTTCCGCTGAAATGCCGGGAAACTGTACCGAGACAAACAGGGCAGGGATTTCAATATCCGGCTCACCCTCTTTCGGCAACGAGACATAGGCAAACCCGCCGATGACCAACGAGATGGCGATAAACGCCAGAACCATACGGGCCCGTTCAGCGGCCCAAGCGACAATACCGGTCATTGTGAAGCTTCCCGGTAGGTGGGTTTCACAGTGACGCCGCGGGTCACAAACTCTTGCCCGACCACGATGATGTCAGTCGTTTCCGGCAGCCCGCCGATCCAGACGCCTTCTGCGGTATCGCGCAGAATCTGGACGGGCTTGAAGTCGACAATGTTGCCTGCGCCCACCGTGCGAACCCCCAATTGACCCTCATTGCTGAGCGTCAGCGCGGACTGCGGCAGCAGATGCGCCTTGGCGCCTTCGGCGGCGATTTGAATGGTTGCGGTCTGGCCGTCTCGGATGGTCAGGTCCGGGTTGGGGACAGTGATCTCTACCTCGAACGTCCGCGTTGTCTCATCGGCCGAACGGCTTAGGAACGTCACCCGCCCATTAAGTTGCCGCCCGGTGACCAACGTCGCGGATGCTTCGGAACCGACAACCACGCGGTTGACCTCGGTCTCGGGCACAAAGCCCACCAGCTTGATCGGATCCAGCTGAATAACCGTCGCGCAGAGCGATCCGGGCTGCATCAGGCTGCCCAGCTCAGCGGTGTCGCTTTCCAGCAGACCCTTGAAAGGTGAGGTGATGACCACGCGACCGGCCTCGCGCTGTGCGGCCTCAACGGCCGCAGTTGCGGCTTCAATCCCGGCACGGGTGGCTTCCAATCCGGCCTCTGCCGACTTCACTCCGGCCTTGGCGGTGCTCATCGCGGCTTCGCTGGAAATCCGGCGGGTTTCCGAGGCAAAGCCTGTTTCCGCCAATTTACGCGATGCGGTCAGGTTGATCTCGGCCTCTGCCACCAGCGCATGCGCCTCCTGCAGGCGGGCTTCGGCCTCGGGGATACGGCTTTCGGCTTCAAGCTTGCCGGCCATAGCTTCGGCCAGTTGGGCCGGGCGTGTGCCGGGGTCAAGCTCGCACAGAATGTCACCTGCCTCGACAAAGGCACCTTTGCGCTTGGGTTCTGAGATGACGGTCGAAGTGGTTTCTGACAGAACTTCGACCTGGCGATTTGCTTTGGTCTGACCGCGGAGCAAAACCGCGCTGTCAATCTCGCGGGCTTGCGAACGCAGGGCGACAACACCCACTGCCGCGATGTCTGAAGTTTCCGCAGCGGCAGCCTCACCTTGCGTCGTTTCATCGCCTTCGCCACGCCCCGCGAAGGCAAACAGCGCATCGCGTTCGAATACAAGAAAATACAGAGCAACAATGACCAGAATGGCGTTGATGAATGAAATCAAACGCATACGGGGATTCTCCTAGAATTTTTTGCCCAAGAACGCGAGGCGCTCACTTTTCGAAATGGGACTTATGCTATGTCTTTTCTACACTGAACTGAATAGTTTGGTTCACTTTTTTTCGCAAGAGCAGTACCCGGCGGCGAAAATGTGCAAATTCGGACCCTTGGCTTGGCGTTGGTGCCGGGGTATGACATGGCGCACTTAGACAAGATATACAGCCCAGGGGGCACGGGATGAGCGACACGGACAGTTTCATTGATGAGGTCACGGAAGAGGTGCGCCGCGACCGAATGTATCTGTTATTGCGCCGCTGGGGCTGGGTAGGTGTGGTTGCCGTTGTGCTGATCGTGGGCGGCGCGGCCTTCAATGAATACCGAAAATCCCGCGATGCGGCGCAGGCGCAAGATCTGGGGGACTCGATTCTTGCTGCGCTGACGGAAAACGATTCCGACGCGCGTGTCGCAGGCCTGCAGGGTATCGGGGCGGCAGCTCCGGGTGGAGACGCGGTTTTGAACATGCTTTTGTCCGCCTCGCAGGTCGATGCCGGATCGCGCGAAGACGCGGTCAACAGCCTGAACGCGGTGGCCGTTCAGGGCGACTTGCCTGAAATTTACCGCGCGATTGCAAGCTTCAAGGCGTTGTTGTTGCAAAGCGACACACTTCCTGCAGCCGAACGTAGGCAACAGTTTGAGGCGCTGGCAGCGCCTGGCGCACCGCTGCGTCTGCTTGCCGAAGAACAGTTGGCCCTGATTGACGTGTCCGAGGGCAATGTCGAGGCTGCGCTGGATCGGTTGCAGGCGCTGCGGCAGGATGCTGAAGTCGGGATTGACCTGCAACAGCGTGCCGCGCAATTGATTGTCGCGCTGGGCGGGGAACCAGAACCCCTGGTGGCGCAACAAGGTTGATCGGGTGGTGAACAAAGACATTTTGACAGGCGAGTTCGGAATACCATGGTAACAAGACTATTCTCCCGCGTGGGACTGCCGGTCGCGGCACTGGCATTGACCGCTCTGGCCGCCTGTGAAGAACCCGAGACCATTCTGCCCGGTGAACGTGAAGACATCCGCCCCCTGTCGGATTTGGAAACTGTTGAAAGGCAGGGCTCTCAGCCCATCAGTCTGCCGTCGCAGCAGGCAAATGCCAATTGGTCGCAAAGCCCAGGAACTCCGGCCTATCGAACAACAAACGCCGCGCTGCGCGCGACACCGCAGCGGGTTTGGTCGGCCTCGATCGGTCAGGGGGACTCACGCAAGCAACGCATCACCGCCGAGCCAGTCGTTGCAGGTGGGTTGATCTATACGCTGGATGCAGGGGCAGCGGTTTCAGCTGTCACACCCCAGGGCCAGTTGGCCTGGAACACGGATTTGATTCCCGCAAGTGATGGAGACTCGGACGCAACCGGCGGTGGAATGGCCTATGCCGATGGTGTTCTTTATGTTTCTTCAGGTTATGGTCGCCTGACCGCACTGGATGCGAGAACCGGTGCCATTCGGTGGCAGAAGCGTCTGCAAGCCACCGGCAGCGGCGCACCGTTGGTTAATGATGGCCTGCTTTATCTGGTGGCCGGAGATGAAACGGGTTGGACCATTGCCACCAAGGATGGACGTATCGCCTGGCAAATCGAAGGTACGCCGAGCGTGGGCAACGTATTGGGTGCACCAGCGCCTGTGATCGCCTCGGATCTCGCTGTGTTCGCCTTCGGCTCGGGCGATGTTGCGGCGACCTTTCGGCGGGGCGGTATCCGCCGTTGGAACGCATCGGTCGCCGGTGGACGCCGAGGGCGGGCCGCAGCCCAGATTGTTGACGTGACAGGCGGCCCGATGGTGTCGGGAAACACCATCTATATCGGCAACCATTCAGGCCGGACCGTCGCCTTTGACGTTGCGACGGGTGAACGTCGGTGGACCGCCGATGAGGGGGCCGTGGATGCCGTTTGGCCCGCAGGTAACAGCATCTTCCTGATCAGTGACCGCAGCCAGCTGGTGCGTCTGAACGCGGCGGATGGCTCGGTTGTCTGGGCGCAGGATCTGCCGGGTTTCGTGAAAGACAAACGCGGCCGGCGTGGTCCGATCTTTGCGCATTACGGTCCGATCCTGGCCGGTGGCCGCATTGTGATTGCGTCCAATGACGGGTATTTGCGGTTCTTCAATCCGGTCAACGGAACGCTGGTTCATCAGGTCGAAGTGCCCGGAGGCGCGACAACAGCGCCGGTTGTTGCCGGGCAAACGCTGTATGTGGTTTCGACCAAGGGTGATCTACACGCTTTCCGTTGACGGCAAGATGCGCTAAAGGGCGCATCTTGAGTCTTGAAAGTTGAGTATCATGTCGCTGACCCTCGCTATCGTGGGGCGCCCGAATGTGGGCAAATCCACTCTGTTCAATCGCCTTGTGGGCAAACGTCTGGCCCTGGTCGACGACCAGCCGGGCGTGACACGTGACCTGCGCGAGGGCGAGGGGCGTCTGGGCGATCTGCGCTTTACCGTGATCGATACGGCGGGGCTTGAGGATGCAACCGACGACAGCCTTCAGGGAAGGATGCGCCGCCTGACCGAGCGCGCGGTGGACATGGCCGATGTGTGCTTGTTCATGATCGATGCGCGCACGGGGCTGACCCCCACGGATGAGATGTTCGCCGAGATCCTTCGCAAGCGCGCGAAGCACGTGATTTTGGCGGCCAACAAAGCAGAAGGTTCTGCTGCGGATGCGGGAGTTCTGGAAGCTTATAATCTGGGGCTGGGAGAACCCGTGCGCCTGTCTGGCGAACACGGCGAGGGCATGACCGACCTTTATTCTCAGCTCATGCCACTGGCTGATGCGGCCGATGAAGCACAGGCAGAGGAAGCCCCCGAGACCGATATCGAACTGGATGAAGATGGCGAGGGTGAAACACCTCTGATCACTGCTGCCAAGCCATTGCAAGTGGCGGTGGTTGGCCGGCCAAACGCGGGCAAGTCGACATTGATCAACAAGATCATCGGTGAAGATCGCCTGCTGACAGGCCCCGAGGCTGGGATCACGCGAGACGCCATCAGTCTGCGTGTCGACTGGGCTGATCCTGTTGGTGACAGCACCCCGATGCGTATTTTCGATACAGCGGGGATGCGTAAAAAGGCGAAGGTTCAGGAAAAGCTTGAAAAGCTCTCGGTGTCCGATGGTCTGCGGGCCGTTAAGTTTGCAGAAGTTGTCGTGGTCTTGCTCGACGCGGCGATCCCGTTCGAACAGCAAGACTTGCGCATCGCCGATCTGGCCGAACGCGAGGGTCGGGCCGTAGTTGTTGCCGTCAACAAATGGGACGTCGAAGAGAACAAGCAGGAAAAACTGCGCGAGCTCAAGGAGTCCTTTGACCGACTTCTGCCGCAACTGCGCGGTGCACCCTTGATTACAGTGTCTGCGAAAACGGGCCGGGGGCTGGAGCGCCTGCGCGCTGCGATTTTGCGCGCCCATGACATTTGGAACCGCCGGGTGCCGACTGCTGCGCTGAACCGCTGGCTGACCGCGATGCTTGAACAGCACCCGCCACCAGCGCCGCAGGGTCGCCGGATCAAGCTGCGCTATATGACTCAGGCCAAGACCCGCCCGCCGGGCTTTGTTGTGATGTGTTCACATCCTGACAAGATGCCCGCCAGCTATACCCGCTATCTGGTCAACGGGCTACGCGAGGATTTCGACATGCCCGGCACGCCAATCCGTCTGACTCTGCGTGGGCAAGGGGATAAGAACCCCTACAAGGGTCGCCGCAAGAAAAACGCGGGCGCACTGGCCAAGCATCTCAAAGGGCGCGCGTAACTGCGCCAATTTTCAGCGTTTTTGCTGCGAGGGCGTGACAGCGTCCGTTCTGCGCGCTAGCATTCACTAGTGTGCATTTGTTTTACTGCGCACGCTTGTACCGGGACCAACGGGGCATATTTTTAGTTTATATTTAACCGGGCCATCGTGGGAGAGGGCTGGATGGATCTGAGGGAATATACACGGCAATACGCTGTTCAGGACAACAGGCTGGCAGCGCTTAGCTATTTTGGAACTTTTGCGGTGTATTTTGCATCGCTGGCGCTTGCGATTGGATATGTGGATCGCTGGTATGTCATGGTTCCCGCAGGCGTGGTCTTTGCCTTTTCGGCGGTGCGTCTTTATGTTTTGCAACATGATTGCGGCCATCATTCGCTGTTTGAGACGCGCCAGCAAAATGAATGGGCGGGGCATGGGTTGTCACCGTTTACCTTTGCGCCCTTTGAGGTGATGAAACAGAACCACAACCTGCATCACGCAGGGATCGGCAATCTTGAGCACCGCGAAACAGGTGAAATTCACACAATGACCCTGCGCGAATGGAATCAAGCGGATTGGAGCAAACGCTTGTTCTATCGGCTGTACCGCAACCCTTTCATCCTGGTGCCCGTTGGCGCGTTGTTCACATACTTCATCCGGTACCGCTGGCCTAAGAATACCGTTCGGTTTGGGGTGAAGGGCGTGTTTTTGCACAACCTGTCCATCGTTGTTTTTCTGGGGCTACTCTACATGATTGCGGGCGGCACCGGAATTCTGGTCTGGCTTGTGTTCTCGCTTTTGGGTGGAATGTTGGGGGTTTTCCTAGTCTATCTTCAACATAATTTTGAAGACACCTATTGGGACCGACGCCCGGATCTGGATCCGCAGCTTGCAGCGTTGCAGGGTTCATCCGCGCTGGATTTTGGATGGTGGTTCGATACGGCGGTTGCATGTATAACATTGCACGACATTCACCACTTCAACGCGCGCATTCCGTCTTATCGCTTGCGTGCGTGCCATTACAGCCTGCCGCCTGAATACACCCCGCGGCGTATCAAATTCCCCGAAGCAGTCGCAGCGCTGAACCTTAAGCTTTGGGACGAGGATACCAAACGTCTGGTGCCGTTCCCCAAGAAAGGCCGGACGGCTGATTTGGCCCACAGTTAAGCAGAGTCGCGCCATTTGGTGCCGCGGCTTGAAGCCTCGTATATCTTGTGTATATACGTTAAATCAGGGAGACAGAGAAAGGATCCGGAATGACCGCAGTGACCGATGTTAAAGGTGTGGGGGAAGCGCTTGCCGCGGCTTTGTCCGCGAACGGCTTTAAGACAGCCGAGGCGTTAGCGAAGGCCAAACCCGAAGATCTGGTCAAGGTTCCTCGGATCGGTTTGGCAAGAGCTGCCGTGCTGATTGCTGCGGCGAAAGATGCCACGGCTTCAAAACCAGCTGCGCGCCAGGTTCCGGCCCGCAAACCCGCCGCCCGCAAACCTGCTGCCCGCAAACCAGCTGCGCGAAAACCTGCGACGCGACGCCCAGTTGCGCGTAAGACCGTTGCGGCCGCCGCTGCCGAGAAACGCGCCGAAGAGGCGGCGAAGAAGGCTGCAGAAGAGAAAGCAGCCGCTGACGCGGCCGAGGCCAAAGCCCGCAAAAAAGCCAAGGCCAAAGCCAAAGCTGAAAAGGCCGCTAAGAAACGTGCCGAGATGGAAGCTGCGTTTTCGAAAGCAAAGGATAAGGTGAAGGCCAAGTCCAAGAAGGACAAAAAGTCCAAAAAGGACACAAAGAATAAAGATGCTGGCAAAAAAGACAGTAAGAAGAAAGATAAGAAAAAGGATAAGAAAAAGGCGAAGAAGTAAGACTTCCTCGCCTTCCCATCTTATTGGACCGGCTCCCGATTGGGGGCCGGTTTTCTTATGTCAGCGTGCCGTCCAGTTGCAGGGTCAGCTTGCCACCCAGATAGGGGCTCAGAACGTCTGGCAGGGTCACGGTTCCGTCCGAGTTCTGGCCGTTTTCCAGCACAGCGATCAGGCAGCGCCCCACGGCAAGGCCTGAGCCATTCAGCGTATGGACATATTCCGGTTTTCCACCACCCTCAGGGCGGAACCGCGCATTCATGCGGCGGGCCTGGAATTCACCACAGGTCGAGACCGAGCTGATCTCGCGGTAAGTATCCTGACCGGGCAGCCAAGCCTCGATGTCAAAGGTGCGGCGCGCGCCAAAACCCATGTCGCCGGTACACAGGATGACGGTGCGGTAGGGGATGCCCAGTTTTTCCAGAATGCCCTCGGCGCAGCGCAGCATACGCTTTTGTTCGTCATCCGATTTGTCCGGATGTGTGACCGAGACCATCTCGACCTTTTCGAACTGGTGCTGGCGCAGCATACCGCGTGTGTCCTTGCCCGCGCTGCCGGCTTCGGACCGAAAGCACAGAGAATGCGCGGTATAGCGGCGGGGCAGGTAGCTTTCCTCGATCATCGTGTC
This sequence comes from Ruegeria sp. HKCCD7296, assembly GCF_013110775.1. NCBI lineage: Bacteria > Pseudomonadati > Pseudomonadota > Alphaproteobacteria > Rhodobacterales > Roseobacteraceae > Ruegeria > Ruegeria sp. HKCCD7296. The sequence continues at coordinate 405,395 of NZ_WVRF01000003.1, read as the reverse complement.
GTTGACGATATTAGTCAGCGAAACTTCGGATGTCGGGATCAGCCACCAGCCTTCGCGGGTCTGATAGCTATCTTCGCCAAATTTCGGCAACTGACCCGTGCCATGCATCATCTCGGACAGAACCAGTACCGGGCCGTTCACCTCGGTCAGCTCGTTCTCGTTGATATGGGTGTCCAGCATGAACTGCGCCAGTGCGCGGTGGATGCGGGCAACGCCGCCCGACAGCAGCACAAAGCGCGAGCCAGAGAGTTTGGCTGCGGTTTCGAAATCCATACCGTGCTGGACGGCTTCAATCTCGAAATGCTCTTTGGGTGCAAAATCCAACTCTCGTGGTGTGCCCCAGCGGTTGATCTCGACATTGTCGTTTTCATCGGCCCCTTCGGGCACATCCTCGGCGGGCAGGTTGGCGATGCGGATCAGCTGATCGGTCAGCAGAGCGTCCAGATCTTTGGCTTCGGTCTGCATCCGGGCAATCTCGGCCTTTTTCTCGGCCACCAATGCGCGCAGGCGTTCGAACTCTGCCTCGTCGCCACGACCCTTGGCAGCACCGACTTCTTTGCTGGCCTTGTTCTGTTCGGCTTGAGCTGTCTCGGCGGCCAAGATTTTGGACCGGCGGCTTTCATCCAGCCGCAGCAAATCTGACGACACCGGCGCGTCCCCACGGCGCGCAAGGGCGGCGTCGAAGGCGGCTGGATTTTCGCGAATGGCGCGGATGTCGTGCATGTCTCAGATCCTTAAATGCGTGAATCACTGAAACCGCTTATGCACCATCTGTCGGGCGGGGTGTAGCACCGGTTACGACTTATCGTCCTCGGCGTGGATTTCATGCGCCAGATGGCCATCCCATTCCTCTGCCGGGATTTTTGGTTCCGGTGGGTCAGCCATATAAGAGGGCGTCATGATCTGTACGCCATTTTCATTGAACACGGCGACAATGTTGCGGTGCAGGTCCGAGCGTATTTTTGGAATGATGCTGCCGCGCGTTGTGTAGCCGTTGATCTGATAGTTGATCGCGTAGTCGGCCAAAGCGGTCCACAATACAAAGGGTTCGGGCTTGGCTTTGATCCCCTTGGTGCGATTGGCAGCTTCGATCAGCATCGCCTCGACCTTCTCTGGGGGTTCCTCATATCCGATGCCGACCGTCGTGTGCAGCAACAGCCCGCTGCCATCGGTCTTCTTCGAAAAATTTACCACATCCGAGTTCATCAGCTGGGCATTTGGGATCGAGATCAGTTCGTTCTTGATCGACTTCAAATGCGTTTCCATGAGTTTGATCTGCACAACGTCTCCTATGTGATCTCCGATCTGGATACGGTCGCCGATTGAGGTGGATCTTCGGTAAATAACAAACAGGCCCGCCAGCATGTTGGACACGACCGAGTTTGCGCCCAGCGACAGCATTGCGCCGACCAGAATGGTCAGCCCCTGAAACGCCGCCGAGTCCGAGCCGGGGATGTAGGGGACAGCAAAAACCAGCGCGATCAGAATCACGATGACACGGGCGATATTGAACGTCGGGTTGACCCAGTGTTTCTCGAAATCACCCATATCGAACGAGCCCGCTTCAACCGCATCGAAGAACACGCGCATCCCTTTGATGATATACATCGTGACCCATGTGATCAGGCCCAGCATGATCAAGTTGGGAATGTAGCTCAGGATACCCTTGAATATCAGCAGTACGGGTTCGGTCAGGTAAGTGAGCAGCAGCTGCGCGAAATACCGTGTTTCAGCAAATGCAAGAAGGACAAAAGACAGATAATAGTAGAAACCCAGAAAGAAGATAATCAGCAGGATGAAATTCAATCCGTACCGGATCAGGGCTGCGATCGCTTCGGCCTGGACGCTTTTGGCAGTCGCCGTTTCAACATCCTTCAAATACCGCTTTACCAGTTTCAGGGTACGCCGCCTGATCCGCCGATGCAGCCATAGGATCAGCGCCACGAAAGCGACAAAGCCAAGTGTCCATCCCGCAGCCTCAATTGCACCTGACACCCGCGCCTGGTCTGTGCGGTTGGCACGATAGGCGAGGATGGCCTCTTCGATCGCCTGACCATGGAGGAAGCTGAGAACATCCAGCTCCATCTGATCCAATTCGGCATCTGCAACGGTCACGATTGACACGATCACACCGTCAGCCCGAATGCGAACGCCCAGATCGGTTTCTTCGAATGCGATGTCGACCGCAGGACTTTCCGAAGCTTCGGCAACCTCAATGATCTTGTCCTGAACGCTTTCCGCCCGTTCCGGCGCGGGCAGGGCACTGGACCCACGCAGGAAGAACAACATTTCGCCGTCCACGATTACAGGCGCTTTGAAACTGTCCGTTTCATCTGCCTCGGGCTCAGTGATTTCAGCGGGTGTTTCCTGCGATTGCGCCGGGCCGGAAAGCGTCAAACCCATCGATATGGTGATCAGTAAATAACATAGCAAAAGGAAAGGCTTGAATGGCAGTGTCATATGTCCCCCTACGGTTAAACTATAACCGGTTTTGCATGTGTTCCTAGGACATATCTGCAACGCTTTTCCCTTAGTTGACGGGTCGTATTCTTTTTCACGTGGGACACATCACCGCCTTTGCTTGCAAACAGGCATCTCAAAGCATAGGTTCCGGCCAAATTTGCGGAACGGTGCCGCAAGATCTGAACAAAGGAATATCCCATGGAAGGTGGCGCAATCGCCCAGTTTCTCCCGCTGATCCTGATCTTCGCGATCATGTATTTCCTGCTGATCCGTCCACAGCAGAAGAAAATGAAAGAACATCAGGCCATGGTCGAGGCCGTGCGCCGCGGTGATCAGGTGATCACCCAGGGTGGGGTGATCGGCAAGGTGTCGAAGGTCAAGGAAGGCGAGAACGAGATCGAGGTCGAGATCGCCGAGGGCGTCAAGATCCGCGTGGTTAAATCGACCATCGCTCAGGTTCTGAACAAGACCGAACCTGCGAAGTAATTTCGCTCGACAATCCCTTGAAAAGGCAGGGTAATGCTGCAAATTGATACCTGGAAGCGGGTTCTGATTTGGCTGGTCTGTGTGACCGGCCTTCTCTTAGCCCTGCCAAACGCGTTTTACACACGGGTCGAACAATCCAACGACGCAAAAGCGGCCATTGAGCTGGGTAACGATACGCCTGAATTGCAGGCTCAGGCTGCGGAATGGCCTACTTGGTTGCCATCTTCGCTGGTCAATCTTGGTCTGGATTTGCGCGGTGGTGCGCATTTGTTGGCCGAAGTCCGGGTGCAGGATGTGTACGAATCCCGGATGGAGGCCATGTGGCCTGAAGTTCGGGACGCGCTGCGTGACGAACGTGCGACGGTTGGAACGATCCGTCGCCAGGAGTCTGCCCCGGATGAGATTCGCGTTCGCATCAGCCAACCAGAGGGAATGCCCAGAGCGCTTGAAGTGGTGCGTGGACTTGCCCGCCAGGTGCAAACCCTGACCGGTGTTGGTGCCACGGATATTGAAGCGCGCGCTGATGGCGACACGATCGTTGTGCAGCTTTCCGAGGCCGAAAAGCTGGCATCCGATGATCGCACCGTGCGTCAATCGCTTGAGATTATCCGCCGCCGGATTGACGAAGTTGGCACCCGTGAGCCCACTATTCAGCGCCAGGGCGCGGACCGGATTCTGATCCAGGTGCCGGGCATCGGCAGCGCCGGAGAGTTGAAAAACATCATCGGAACCACAGCTCAGCTGACCTTCAACCCGGTTGTTAACAGGGGCACCGACCCGGATGCCAGCGTGGGCATCGGCGAAGAAGTTGTACCTTCGATCGACGAAAGCGGTGTCTATTATATTATTGAATCCGCCCCGGTTGTGACCGGTGAAGAACTGGTGGATGCACAGCCTTCGTTTGACCAAAACGGTCGCCCTGCGGTCAGTTTCCGGTTCAACACGTCTGGCGCCCGCAAATTTGGTGATTATACCCGCGACAATATCGGCGCGCCCTTCGCGATCGTGCTGGATGACGAAGTGATTTCCGCCCCAGTGATCCAAAGCCACATCCCCGGAGGATCTGGCATTATCACTGGCAACTTCTCTGTCGAGGAAAGCACCAATCTGGCCATCTTGTTGCGTGCGGGTGCGCTGCCTGCCGGTCTGGAATTCCTGGAAGAACGCACCATCGGTCCCGAATTGGGACAAGACAGCATCGATGCGGGTAAGGTTGCCACAATCGTGGCCTTTGTTGCCGTTCTGACCTTTATGGCGCTCAGCTATGGTCTGTTCGGAATCTTTGCCAATATCGCGTTGATCATCAACGTCGGTTTGTTGTTCGGCCTGCTATCCCTGATCGGAGCAACCCTGACCCTGCCGGGCATCGCCGGGATCGTTCTGACGGTCGGTATGGCGGTGGATGCCAACGTGCTGATCTTTGAACGCATTCGGGAAGAATTGAAATCTGCCAAAGGGCCAGCCCGCGCCATCGAGCTGGGCTATGAAAAGGCGCTGTCGGCCATTCTGGACGCCAACGTGACAACCTTCATTACGGCGACGATCTTGTTCGCGATGGGCAGTGGCCCGGTGCGCGGGTTCGCAATTACCCTGGGCATTGGTATTCTGACATCGGTCTTTACCGCGATCTTCGTGACACGCCTGATGGTTGTCATGTGGTTCGAACGCCGCCGTCCTAAAACGATCGAGGTTTGACATGAGACTGAAACTCGTACCCCAGAACACCTCGTTCGATTTCTTCAGCCGCTGGAAGGTTTGGCTGGGTATATCCGGCCTGATGATGGTCGTGGCTTTTGCTTCGTTTATGTTGCAGGGCCTGAATTTTGGCATCGACTTTCGGGGCGGTACGACCATTCGAACTGAAAGCACGCAACCGATTGACGTCGGCACGTACCGCGACGCAATCGCGCCATTGGAACTTGGCGATGTGACAATCACCGAGATTTTTGATCCGACCTTCGGAGAGGATGAAAATGTCGCGATGATCCGCATTCAGGCGCAGGCCGATGCCGAGGCGGTTGAGGCAGCAACGATCACGGCTGTGGAGCAAGCGCTGCAAGCCGTGATTCCGGATATTCAATTCGTATCGGTTGAATCGGTCGGCCCTAAGGTTTCCGGAGAGCTTATCCAGACAGCCGTTATCGCCGTTGCATTGGCCATCGGCGCGGTGCTTGTTTACATCTGGCTGCGGTTCGAATGGCAGTTTGCGCTGGGGGCGGTAGCTGCCCTTGTGCATGACGTGATCCTGACCATTGGCATATTCTCCGAGCTGCAAATCCGGTTCGATCTCGCCATCATTGCGGCGCTTCTGACCATCGTCGGTTATTCGTTGAACGACACTGTGGTTGTCTTCGACCGCGTGCGCGAGAACCTTCGGAAGTACAAGAAGAAGGACCTGAAAGAAGTTCTGAATATCTCGATCAACGAGACGCTCAGCCGGACGGTTATGACCTCGGTCACGACCCTGCTGGCGCTGATCTCGCTTTACGTTCTTGGCGGGGATGTGATCCGAGGGTTCGTCTTTGCGATGATCTGGGGTGTGATCGTGGGAACCTATTCCTCGGTCTTCGTGGCTTCGACCATCCTGTTATGGCTGGGGGTCAAACGCGACTGGTCCAAGCCGTCGAACACGGCAGGCAACCAGTTTGCCAATATTGATGCCTGAGCTTTTTGGCCAGCCCCCGCAAGGGCTGGCCATTATCCTTTTTGCGGCTTTTCTTGGCGGCGTTGTGCGCGGATTTTCGGGCTTTGGAACCGCGTTGGTCTTCCTGCCCCTTGCCTCCCCCTATCTCGGCCCATTCGGCGCGCTGATCGGGTTGACGATCATGGACATTTTTGGCCCGCTGCCCAATCTGCGCCGCGCTTGGAGCGATGTGGACAAAGGCGATCTTGCCCGCTTGACCGGAGGTTGCGCTTTGCTTCTGCCGCTGGGCTTGTGGGTGCTGACCCGCGTCGACCCCGATGTGTTTCGATATGCGGTCAGCCTGCTTGCGCTTTTCATGCTCGCGGTTCTGATATTGGGGCTGCGGTATAACGGCCAAGCCACTCGCGCGATGGTCTCGGGCATCGGTGCCGCTGCCGGGTTTCTGGGCGGTGTCGCAGGGCTTCCGGGTCCGGCGGTGATCCTTTTTTATATGTCCCGTCCGCTGTCGGTTCAGGTCATCCGCGCCACGATACTGTTGTTTCTCTTCGCGTTCGACTTTCTCATTCTCGGTTACCTGACTGGGATGGGGCGTGTTACATGGGCGGCTGCAGCGCTGGGTCTTGCACTGGCAATACCGAACCTGGCGGGGAATTGGCTGGGCGGATGGATGTTCCGCCCCGAGCGTGAGAGGCTTTATCGTGCGGCAGCTTATATCGCCATCGCACTGGCGGCCTTGTCGGGCCTGCCGCTTTGGGGATAGAAAGCGCATATGCGCCTGAACGAGATCACCTACACCAGTGCAGTACCGGTCGACGGCTACGGCCCCGGCTTCTTCCGCGTCGGCGGGCAAGTCCACGACGGCCCGGTTCTAATCGGCCCAACCGGAACAACAAGATGGGGCGGCTATGATGACACAGTGCCGCTGCTGAACCTTGCAGACGACATCGACGTCCTGTTCATCGGCACTGGCAAGGAAATGTCGCACATTCCCCAAACCCTGCGTGCTACTTTGGAAAACGCCGGAATTGGCGTCGAAATCATGAACTCTCCCGCCGCCTGCCGCACCTATAACGTGCTGCTCTCGGAAGGTCGCCGGATCGCACTTGCCTTAATCCCAGTTGGATAGGGTGTTGCAATCCGCCCTTGGCTATCCCCAAGCCAGCTAAGCCCTGCGGCAAATCTTGCCTTTTGCCTCTGAGGACAATCCGCTAAGCGGGTTTCATGACACTGACTGTATCCGACTTGTCGATCACCCGTGGTGGCATTCCCGTGCTGGAAGGTCTCAGCTTTCAACTGCGGCCTGGTAAGGCGCTGATTCTACGTGGACCAAACGGGATCGGTAAAACGACGCTTCTACGTACTTTGGCGGGTTTGCAGCCGCCGCTTCAGGGTACCATCGAAGGTGCCGAGGACCAGATTGCCTATGCGGCCCACTCGGACGGGTTAAAGCCGACGCTGACCGTGACCGAGAACCTGACGTTCTGGGCCTCGGTCTTTGGGACCAGCGGCATACAAAGCGCATTGGATGCGTTTGATCTGAATGAGCTGGCCGATCGCCATGCAGGCAACCTGTCAGCCGGTCAGAAACGGCGGCTGGGGTTGGCGCGGATGCTTGTGACTGGACGACCGATCTGGATGCTGGACGAACCCACCGTGTCGCTGGACAAAAACGCGGTGCAGATGTTTGCTGACGCGGTGCGGGCACATCTGGCGCAGGGCGGGTCGGCCCTAATCGCAACCCATATCGACCTCGGCCTGGACGGAGAGGTTCTGGATGTGGGACCCAACAAGGCCAAACCCAAACCCATTGACGATTTCGACGGAGGCTTCCTGTGATCGCCCTTTTGCTGCGCGACCTGAAACTGGCCTTCCGTGCAGGCGGCGGATTTGGTTTGGGCCTGGCGTTTTTTCTGATCGTGACCGTGATGGTGCCGTTTGCAGTTGGTCCGCAATCTTCGCTGCTGTCCACCATCGCACCCGGTGTTCTTTGGCTGGGGGCGTTGCTGGCCTGTTTGCTGTCGCTCGACCGCTTGCTGGCTTTGGATTGGGAAGACGGGTCGCTGGACCTGTTGGCCACCGCGCCGCTGCCGCTGGAATCAGTTGTAACCATCAAGGCTTTGGCGCATTGGCTGACCACCGGTTTGCCTCTTGTCCTGGCCGCTCCGTTCCTGGGAGTTTTGTTGAATCTTCCTGTGCCGGGTTTCTTCTGGCTGGTGATTTCACTGCTGATTGGCACCCCGGCGATGAGCGTGATCGGAACATTCGGTGCAGCCCTGACCGTTGGATTGAAGCGTGGCGGTTTGTTGCTGTCACTGTTGGTGCTGCCGCTATACGTGCCCACCCTGATTTTCGGAGCCGAGGTCGCCCGGCGCGGAGCCACAGAGATGGAGGTGCAGACGCCGCTGCTTATGCTGGCCGGCATCACGGCGGCAACGATCGCGCTGTTGCCATTCGCCAGCGCGGCGGTATTGCGGATCAATCTGCGGTGAACCGTCTCAACTTTGACCAAGGTCAATTGAGAACCACCCCAATTCAGACTAGATAGGGCCCATGTCTATTGCAGCCAAAGCCAACGCCCTCTGGGAATATGCCAACCCGCGTAAGTTTCTTGCGACGAGTGAGCGTGTTCTGCCGTTTTTCTGGATCACCTCACTTGCCTGCATCTGTGTTGGCCTGATCTGGGGCTTTTTCTTTACGCCGGACGATTACAAACAAGGGTCGACGGTCAAGATCATCTATCTGCATGTGCCTGCGGCGCTGATGGCGATCAACTGCTGGCTCATGATGTTGGCGACGTCGCTGGTTTGGCTGGTAAGACGTCACCATGTCAGTGCGCTTGCTGCGCGGGCGGCGGCACCGATTGGGATTGTGATGACCCTGATTGCTTTGCTGACTGGTGCGATCTGGGGCCAGCCTATGTGGGGCACCTGGTGGGCCTGGGATCCGCGACTGACATCGTTTCTGATCCTGTTCCTGTTCTACCTTGGATATGTCGCCCTGTGGGAGGCGATTGAAGACCCTGACACTGCGGCCGACCTGACCTCGGTCCTGTGCCTTGTAGGGTCGGTTTTCGCGATCCTCAGCCGCTACGCGGTGAACTTCTGGAATCAGGGACTGCATCAGGGCGCATCTGTCATGCGCGCAGCAGCGGTTACCGGGACAGACACCGAAGAGAAGGTTAGCAACATATTCTTCTATCCGCTGCTGGTCTGCATCATCGGCTTTGTTCTGCTGTTCATCGCATTGGTGCTGTACCGTACCGGAACCGAAATTCGGGCACGTCGGATCAAGGCACTGATGGCGCGGGAAAGGGTAAGTGGATGATTCCCGATCTTGGAAAATACGCTGACGCGGTTCTGTCGTCTTATGCCGTGTCGATCGTTCTTCTGGTGGCCTTGATTGCGTTCAGTGTGATGCGAGGACGCAAAGTGCGTAAAGATATGGAAAAGGTCGAACAAAGGATGTCGCGCAATGGCTAAGATTTCGCCCTTGATGGTCGCTCCACCGCTAATTTTTGCTGCCTTTGCCGTGCTGGCCGGGATCGGCATGTTCCGAGATGATCCCAATGCCTTGCCATCCGCGCGTGAAGGGCAGCCCGCCCCACCGGTGGTCCTAAGCGAGTTTCCTGGCAAAACCCCGTTCGATGACGCAACTCTGCGCGATGGAGAAGTTAAGCTGGTCAACTATTGGGCCAGTTGGTGCGCCCCTTGCCGGGCCGAACACCCCAATCTTGACGCTTTGGCGAAAGAAGGCATTCCGGTCTATGGCATCAACTACAAAGATCAGTTGGCCAACGCAGACGCATTTCTGACCGAGCTTGGCGATCCTTACACTGCGATGGGACGGGACGAGCAAGGCCGCATGGCGCTGGATTGGGGCCTATACGGCGTTCCTGAAACCTACGTGATAGACGGCGATGGCACTGTCATTCTGCGCTTTGCCGGGCCTATCACGCAACGGGTGATCGAAAGCACGATCCGCCCTGCCTTGGAAAAGGCTGCGGGTGGCTAAATACCTGCAAGCGGCTGTACTGGTTATTACAATCGATAGCCTCCGGTGACGCCGAGGACTTCACCCGTTATGAAACCCGCCGCGTCAGAGGTCAGAAACCGAACGACCTGCGCGATATCCTCTGGTACGCCGACACGCCCAAGGGCGGTGTCTTTGACGAACAATTCTGTCAGATCATCCGGGCGTGGGGCCTCGGGGATGTTGATCGCGCCAGGGGCAATCGCATTGACGCGAATACCCTGCGGGCCCAGTTCCTTAGCCATGGCACGGGTCCATAGGTTGAGCGCAGCCTTGCTGGCCCCATAGGTCGCGGCATCGCGCGGCGGAAGGGTCGCATTCATGGAAGAGATATTCACGATGGATGCCCCAGCTTGCAGTTGGGGCAGGGCGGCGGTCAGAAGGGCCACGGGCACAAGCAAATTCAGGTCAAGAATGTCCCTGTGGTCCTGTTGATTGAACGCCTCTTTGGGTGTCGCGCGCACAAGCCCCGCATTGTTCACAAGAACGTCCAGCCGTCCGAATTGTGCGATGACCTGTTCAATAACCTGAGCCGGTTGATCTGGCTGAGTCAGGTCTGAACGGATCGCCAAAACATCGCTGTCCAACACATCCAGCTCAGGCGCGCTGTTTAACCACGTGAACGCAATTTTGTGATCTCGACCAAGGTCTTCGACGATTGCCCGGCCAATCCCTCGGGCGCCGCCGGTTATCAATGCAACTTTGTCCATAGGCACACCAAATCTGTAAAGTGGATGTGTTTCAACGCTTAATCTGATCGCCTTGGAATAGCGTCAGCTGCGCAGCAAAATCCAGATCATCGCCGCGATGAACGCAAAGGTTACCAGGTTCATCAGAGTATCTGTGAGATCACCGATCAGCATCGTGCTGGCCCTCCTCTCTGAGACCGCGGAACAGGCAGACCATCAGCAGGACTGAAATGAAGACAAAGGGCAAAGCACCCAGTGAAATCAGGATCTTGACCGAGTCCACTGACCCAGAAAGGATCATCGCCACGCTCAGCAGCCCCAGCAAGGCCCCCCATATCAGGCGCACGCGCGGAGGAGGGTTCTCGTCTCCTCCGGTCGAGAAGGTGCCCAAAACAAATGCAGCGCTGACGACACTGGTCACAATGAACAGAAACGCAGCCAGTACCGTTGCAAGTGTTGTGATCAAGGACAGCGGCAGCCGGTCGAGCAGAGCAAAGGTCACGCGTTCAATGTTTGTCTGCGTATAGGCCAGAAGTTCGCCTGCGCCGTTGAGTGCCTCGAACAGGCCAATGCCGCCAAAAGCGCCGAACCAGAGTATGGAAAACAAAGTGGGGGCGAACAGTACCCCGATCACGAACTCTCGTATCGTTCGACCACGAGAGATGCGCGCCACGAAGACACCCACAAAAGGCCCCCAGGCGATCCACCAAACCATGTAGGTGAGGGTCCAGTCGCTGAACCACCTGGTGACGTCGTCGCCAAAAAACGTGAAGGTTTGAAAGCCGCGTGGGATGACGTTTTTGACATAGTCGCCAAAGCCCTGAACCACAGTATTCAAAAGGTATTCAGTTGGGCCAAGAATAATGGTGTAGGCCACGAGGCCGATCGCAATCAGCATGGCCGCGTTAGACAAGCGCGCCATGCCTTGCCCCAGATCAATCAAAAGCGCAGGGATGTAAGCCGCGACCATTGCAAGAAACACAACAGCGATCAGAAAGGCACCAACTGTTTCCCGACCTCCCAACACGGCAATTCCGTCTGCGACCTGAAAGACGCCCATAGCCATTGAGCCCCCGACACCAATGGCAATCGCGATGATCGCCATGAAGTCTGAAAGCCATCCGACACGTTCGGCCCAGCGTTCACCGGGAAACAGGCTTTTGATCGGGGCGCTGACCATCATCCCGGTGCCGCGCCGGAAGCTGAAATAGGCGATGGTCAGCGCAGTCGATCCGTAAATGGCCCAGGCGTGTAAACCCCAATGGAAGTTTGTTGCCAGCATTGCCTGTTGTGCGGCGATGAATTCCGGTGCCATGCCTGAGATGAAATTGAAGTGGGTTAACGGTTCGGCCACCGCCCAGAACAACAGACCGACCCCCATCCCAGCTGAGAACAACATCGATATCCAGGTGGCAGTCGAGAATTCTGGTTCTTCGTCATCGCGACCAAGGCGAATGTTCCCATGTTTTGAGAATGCCAGAACCAGACACCCGATCAACATGCCCGAGGCGGCGAGCATCACGAACCATCCCCGGCTGTGGAAGGTCTGTTGGACAATACCACTGGCCCAAGTCACCAAACTCTGGATGTCGATGACACCCCATATCCCGATGACCGCAATGACGCTGAGAGAGCAAACCAGCAAGGCGTTTGGTTTTTGCATGGCGAACGGTTTCCGTGAGTGACTTTACCCAACAGTTTCAGGTTTTCGAATGAATGGCCAGAAAACAAAACCCCCGGCGCTTGGCCGGGGGGTTAATTCGCACGTTATGCTGTCAGGTCACGATGCCTTCGCAAGATTGCGCAGTACATAGTGAAGCACGCCGCCGTTTTCGATGTACTCAATCTCGGGTGCGGTATCGATGCGGCACTTCAGGGTGATGGTCTTCTCACTTCCGTCGCCATAAACGATTGTGCAGGGCACCTCTTGCAGGGGCTCAACCGAATCCAATCCGTGGATTGAGACGGTTTCATCCCCTTTCAGGCCAAGGGTCTTGCGTGTGTCACCCCCCGTAAATTCGAACGGAATGACGCCCATTCCAACCAGGTTTGACCGGTGGATACGCTCAAAGCTTTCGGCGATGACGGCTTTCACACCCAGCAACGCGGTGCCTTTGGCCGCCCAGTCGCGCGACGAGCCTGCACCGTATTGTTCGCCACCAAAGACAACCAGTGGTGTGCCCTGTTCCTGATAGGCCATCGATGCGTCGTAGATCGATGTTTGTTCGCCATCCGGGCCTTTGGTGTAGCCGCCTTCGACGCCATCCAGCATCTCGTTCTTGATGCGGATATTGGCGAAGGTGCCACGCATCATGACCTCGTGATTGCCGCGGCGTGAGCCGTAAGAGTTGAACTCGCGCGGCTGCACTTGACGTTCGATCAGATACTGGCCAGCGGGCGAGGTCGACGCAAATGACCCGGCAGGCGAGATATGGTCGGTTGTGACCATGTCGCCCAGAATCGCCAGCACCTTGGCCCCTTCGATATTCGAAATCGTGCCTGGCTCTGCGCCCATACCTTGGAAATAGGGCGGGTTCTGGATGTATGTCGAGGTTGGTGGCCAGTCATAGGTTTCCTGTTGAGGCACCTCAACTTCGCGCCATTTCTCGTCGCCTTTGAACACGTCGGCGTATTTCGATTGGAACGCCTCGCGGGTCACGGTCGCCTCGACCAGTTCCGCGATTTCGCTCTGGCTTGGCCAGATGTCTTTCATGAAGACATCGTTGCCATCCTTGTCTTGACCAATCGGTTCGGATGTCAGGTCGATATCCATTGTTCCCGCCAGTGCGTAGACAACCACCAGCGGCGGTGAGGCCAGATAGTTTGCGCGCACATCCGGCGAGATTCGACCCTCGAAGTTGCGGTTGCCGGACAGAACCGACGTGGCAACCAGATCGCCTTCGGAAATTGCCTCGGATATTTCTTTCTGGATCGGGCCCGAGTTGCCGATACAGGTGGTGCAGCCATATCCCACAAGGTTGAACCCGATCTTGTCTAGATCGTCTTGCAATCCTGCAGCTTCGAGATAGGCCGACACCACTTGCGATCCCGGCGCCAGAGAGGTCTTGACCCAGGGCTTGCGATCCAGTCCCAGTGCCGCGGCCTTGCGGGCCACCAGACCCGCGCCGATCATGACGTAGGGGTTCGACGTGTTGGTGCAGGAGGTGATCGAGGCAATCACGACTTTGCCCGACTCCATGCCATAGTTTTCGCCCTTGACTTCGACCTGCTTGCCCATCGGGCGTTTGAAAGTCTCTGCCATTTCCTGCGTAAAGGCCGCCTTGGCGTCGGTCAGCGCAACATAGTCCTGCGGACGCTTCGGGCCCGAGATCGCCGGAACGATCGTGCCCATGTCTAGCGTCAGGGTATCGGTGTAGATCGGAGCGTAGTCCGCGTCACGCCAGAGGCCGTTTTCTTTGGCATAGGCTTCAACCAATGCCAGACGGTCTTCGTCACGCCCGGTGTTGCGCATGTAGCGTAAGGTTTCTCCGTCAATAGGGAAGAAGCCGCAGGTCGCGCCATATTCCGGGGCCATGTTGGCGATAGTGGCGCGGTCGGCCAATGGCAGGCGGTCCAAACCTTCGCCATAGAATTCAACGAACTTACCGACAACGCCCTTTTCGCGCAGCATCTCCACGACTTTCAGAACAAGGTCGGTGCCGGTGGTGCCTTCGACCATCGAACCCGTCAGTTCAAAACCCACAACCTCGGGGATCAACATCGAGATTGGCTGACCCAGCATCGCGGCCTCGGCCTCGATCCCGCCAACGCCCCAACCCAGAACGGCCATGCCGTTCACCATAGTGGTGTGGCTGTCGGTGCCAACCAGCGTATCGGGATAGGCGACTTCTTCGCCGTTTTGATCCGTGTCGGCCCAGACGGTTTGAGCCAGATATTCCAGGTTCACCTGATGGCAAATCCCAGTGCCGGGAGGCACCACGCGGAAGTTGTTAAAGGCATTCTGACCCCATTTCAGGAACTGGTACCGCTCCATGTTGCGTTCATACTCGCGGTCCACGTTCATCTGGAATGCACGCGGATTGCCAAATTCGTCAATCATGACCGAATGGTCGATGACCAGATCAACCGGGTTCAGCGGGTTGATCTTTTGTGCGTCGCCACCCAGCGCCTTGATACCGTCGCGCATCGCGGCCAGGTCGACGACAGCTGGAACGCCGGTGAAGTCCTGCATCAACACGCGGGCAGGGCGGTATGCGATTTCGCGTGGGTTCTTACCGCCGTTTACACCCCATTCAGCAAAGGCCTTGATGTCGTCGGTTGAGACAGAAAATCCGTCATCCTCGAACCGCAGCATATTTTCCAGAACCACTTTCAGTGCGGCAGGCAGTTTTGAGAAATCCCCCAAACCGGCCTCTTGCGAGGCGGGGATCGAGTAATAGGAAATGGACTTACCATTCACGCTCAGGCTGCGGCGTGTCTTGGCGGTATCCTGTCCGACTTTGATGGGCATCAGTGGCCTCCCTCTCAAATGACTTGGATAATAGGATTTGCTGTCTGTTATCTGCATCACGAAGGCCCTTGGTTCAAGGTTGAACGGGCACAAAGGAGTAAATTTTGTATACCATTGCACACATTTGCGAAGGTAAACATGTATTCCAGCCTCAAGAAACCTTGATTGGTCGTCGAATGCCAAAGCAGCTATTTCTGAAAATCAACCGCCCAAACCGAGAGTCCACATGTTCAGATCCGCCGCTGTAACCGCCCTGATGTCCTGGCTTATGGCTGCCTCTGCTGCGGCTGAGAGCGACCCTGTGGTGGTTGAGTTGTTTACGTCGCAGGGGTGCTCCTCTTGCCCTCCGGCAGACCGGTTGATGCACGACCTGGCCAAGCGGGACGATGTGATTGGCCTGGCGTTGCACGTGGATTATTGGGATTACATCGGTTGGAAGGACGAATATGCCGACCCGGATCATACTTTGCGGCAGCGGGCGTATGCCCGGGAAGGCGGTCGTTCGATGATCTACACGCCACAGATGGTGATAAATGGGCAGCATGATGTTGTGGGCGCGCAGTCCCGTGAGCTCGACCGCTTGATTGACGCTCATCTCAAGGCGGCACCCGAAGCGTCGGTGACTGCAACCCGGACAGCAGATGAAGTAACCGTGAATGTGACGCCCGTAGAATTGCCGGAGGGCGAGACCTACGACGTGCGTATCGTACAGTATTCGCCGATGCGCCACGCCTCGATCCGCCGCGGAGAACTGGCTGGGCACGATCTGGACTATGCCAACGTTGTCGAAACATGGCAGATGGCAGGGCAGTGGGATGGGGCTGCACCACAAACCTTCTCAGCCCAGCTTGGGTCAGACCTGCCGGCGGTTGTTTTGGTGCAACGTGCGGGTCATGGTCCCATTGTCGCCGCAACGCGGGTTAAGTGATCAGGGCATCTCGTCCGGTGCAATGCCAAGCCCGTTCCAATGCTTCCAGCGGCGGTGGATCCAGAACCACTGACCCATATGCTGACGTACCATCTTCTCAAGGTCGTCATTGGTGAATTGCGTCATCGTTTTCGGGTCAGTGTGCGGAACCGGATCGTGCAGTATGATTTCGAAATCGATGCCGTTTGGCTGGCGCACGGCATAACATGGGATCAGTTCCGCGTTGTATTTCATCGCCAGTTCCGCGTTCAGCACAGATGTGACAGCGGGTTTGCCGAAGAATACAAGCTCTTCCCCGCCCATCGCATGGAGATCGGACACAATTGCAATGATCCCGCCCTTTTTCAGCGTGCGCACCATCTCAACCATTCCGCGCCGCCCCTGCTCGAACATGGGCGCACCGGTCTTATAAAAGGCCTCGACATAGGCGTCGTTGAAGTAAGGATTCGCCATGCGGCGGTACAGGCAGCCAATCGGTTGGCCGCTGTGTTTTTGCAGGGCAATGCGCGCGGCCAGATAGTGCCCAAAATGCGCAGTGATCATCATGACCGGACGCCCTGCAGCAATGGCCGCATCAAATGCTGCAATACCAGGGCCGGAAATTTTCGCTGTACTTTGACGCTCAGTAAATCCTTCTGGCGAGAAATGCTCCATGATCGCCCGACCTGCGTTGTCGGGCACGTCACGGCAAATCTTTTTGACCTCGGCGTCGGACAGGTCAGGGCAGGTGAGCTTCAGGTTCCGCCGGATGCGTGTACGAAACCCCACGACCGGGGCCAAAACGCGCATAATCGCGCCCATGGTTGAGATGCGCCGCTCATACGGGAGAAGGCGCATAGCACCGATAACCCCCTGAAGGAACAGATTGGCGACATAGTATTTTCCAAGCTCAAACTTGCTGAGCTCCGACTTTTCGACGGGCATGGAGGCGTCTCACCGCGTGATGGGTATTTCCGTGCCAGACATACAGGCCGATCTTGGCAAGCTCAAGCGTTCAGCAAGATGATGGGCAAACTGAGCATGTTAAGGGGCAAATCTGCTAACCTGATGCTACTCAGTCTCTTCCTCAGTTTCGACCAGAGCAATTGTTCCTGCATCAACCAGTGTTCGAATGGCGCCAACGACCTGAGTCATCGCTTCTTCGGCCTCGGATTGTTTGACTCGTCCGCGTTCACCCATTTCCTCACGCAGGTTTTCCGCCATGCGTGACGAGATATTTGTCAGCAGAAATTCAACCGATGCCTTGTCGTCATCTGCCGCAGCTCCGGCCAGGGCTGTTACAAGCACGGCTTGGTCCACTTCGCGCAGGATGGCCGGAACATCGCGGGCTGTAATGCGGTTCGAAATATGCGCAAAGGTGAAGATCGACTGACGTACGAGTTCTGCAAAGGCGGCATCGTCTTCATCCAATGCGTTCAACAAGTCGTCGCGGGTGGCCGCGGCTGACTGGTTTAAGATCGCGCCAACGCGTGCGCTGGGGCCGTCATCAAACGCCTGCACCGGGCGCTGATCCAGTTGCGCGGCCAGAGACCAGCCGATCCGCTCGACCGCCTCTGGGGTAACGTTCGCTGTTTTCGAGACAGCAAAGGTGATCCTACGCGCCACCGGGCCGGGCATTTGTCCAAGCATCTGAGCGGCTTGCGCGGTATCCATCTTTGACAACATCACTGCGGCCACTTCGGTGCTTTCCGCTTGGGCCATGGCTGCAAGATCTTCGACAGGGATGTCGCGCAGCCTTTGCCACGGGTCACCAACCTGTCGTATCCCGGCCACCTTGCGCAGGCGTGCCGCTGTTTTCGGGGCAATCTTGCCGGTTACCGCATCCAACGCCCCAGCCAAGCCATGAGGAAAGGCCAGGCCGATGTTATCCAGTGCTTCGCCGAACTCCTGCGCCACGGCATCCAGTGTCACGCGGTCCACAAGACCCATTTCGCCAAGCTGATGGGTTAATTTTTCTTGCAGATCGTCAGGGAGTTCCTCAAGCGGAAGATCCGCGCCTTCGCTCAGCAGAAGGCGGACGACAACCGCTGCTTTTTGTCGGTTGCTCAATGTCCGGGGAACAAGCCGTGGTTTATCGTTATTCCCCTTGGCAAGCGGAGCAGCTGCTCCGGGTGCCGTGTGTATCAACGCGTTTGTGTCCTGCATCTGCCTGTGGTGCCAAAATTTCTGAACCACAGGCAGATTACGGAGAATCGGGTTAAATAACCTTGAAGTTTAGTAGTTATAGGTCAGCCCGGTGCGAATGGCTTCGCGCAGGGATGCCTCGGCCCAGGTTCCTTCGCCGCCACGAGCTTTGATCTCGCGCCATTGCTCGATCGCCAGATCGGTTCTGCCTTCGGCGACAAAGCCCTGTCCCATATAACTGCGGGCGAGGATGTTGTCGGGGTTGGACTCGATGGCGTTGGTGTAGAAGGCGTTTGCCAGCTCAAGCTCACCCATTTTGCGGTACGTAAAACCCCAATATGTCAGGACGCGATCATCGTTCTGATCCATGATGCGCAGAATGTTCTGAGCGTTCTCGAATTGCCCATCATAAGCCAACTCGCGCACGGCGTCATACAGTTCATCATCGGTGAAATTGGTCTTGTTCGGTTTGACACAACGCCCCGCGTCCTTGTCGTAGACGCGGCCAAAAAGGCACCTCTTGGTCGTGTTCGTTGGTTTTGGTGGGGTCGTGGTGCTGCCACCGTCGCCGGCTGCATACAAAGCCGGCGCAAAGGCAAAAGCCTGAAGGGCAAAAGCTGAAACTAAAACAAGGCGCATTTTCCTACTCCGTTCTCTGGGCTGCTCTGATCAAGCATAGCGCGATTTGATAAAAGGCTAACAATTGCGCTGCCTCTTTTATTCACAAGTAGGAAAGAAAAACCTCAGCTATTGACAGTTTTTACGCAGCTATGGGCTTCGGCGTCCCATTGTGTTCCCGGCGCGCAGGACTGCGTTTGTTCAGTATGGGCGCTGCAGGCCAAGGCGACAGAGGCTGAGCAGCCAAGGGCCAATGCGCAAATCAAAGTCCGGATCATCAAGCTTCTCCTGTTCGGGAATGCGCGGACAAGATAACCGATTTTTGATGATCTGGCAAAAGAACAAGGCCCGGATCGCTGCGTACGAACCGGGCCCCTGAACTGTTTGATCTGCTTGATTTTTACTCGCCAAACACACGGGCAAAGATCGTATCGACATGCTTGGTGTGATAGCCAAGGTCGAATTTTTCTTCGATTTCTTCAGGGCTGAGCGCAGCGGTGACATCCGCATCTGCCAGCAACTCTTGCTTGAAGTCGGTCCGGTGTTCCCAGACCTTCAGCGCGTTGCGTTGGACCATGGCGTATGCGTCTTCACGGCTGACACCGGCTTGGGTCAGTGCCAACAAAACCCTCTGGCTCATGACAAGGCCGGGGAACTTGTTCATGTTCTCGAGCATGTTCTCGGGGAAGATCAGCATCTTGTCGATCACACCTGTCAGTCGTGCCAGCGCAAAGTCCAGGGTGATTGTCGCGTCCGGTCCGATCATGCGTTCGACTGAAGAGTGCGAGATGTCGCGCTCGTGCCAGAGCGCCACGTTTTCCATCGCCGGGATCACGGCCGCGCGCACCATGCGCGCCAGACCTGTCAGGTTCTCGGTCAGAACAGGGTTTTTCTTGTGGGGCATGGCCGAGGAGCCTTTCTGACCCATCGAGAAGAACTCGGCACCCTCCAGCACTTCGGTCCGCTGCATGTGGCGGATTTCTATGGCGATATTCTCGATGCTGCTGGCGATCACACCTAGCGTAGCAAAGAAGGCCGCGTGGCGGTCGCGCGGGATGACTTGTGTGCTGATCGGTTCCGGCACAAGCCCCATCTGGTCGCAGACATGTTCCTCAACACGCGGATCGATATTGGCGAAGGTGCCAACTGCGCCGCTGATCGCGCCGGTGGCGATTTCCGCGCGAGCGTCACGCATCCGAGACAGGTTGCGATCCATCTCGGCATAGAACCGGGCAAAGGTCAGGCCCATGGTGGTAGGCTCTGCGTGGATGCCATGGCTGCGACCGATGCGAACGGTGTTTTTGTGTTCAATCGCGCGACGCTTGAGCGCGGCCAGAAGGCCTTCGAGATCGGCGATCAGCAGGTCCGCAGCACGGGTCAGCTGTACGTTCAAACAGGTATCCAGCACGTCCGAGCTGGTCATTCCCTGATGCACAAAACGGGCTTCTTCGCTGCCCACATGCTCGGCCAGATGGGTCAGGAAGGCGATGACATCGTGTTTGGTGACGGCCTCAATCTCATCAATACGGGCTACGTCGAACTCCACATCCTTGGCTTTCCACACGGCCTCGGCATTTTCGCGCGGGATGACGCCCAGATCGGCCATGGCGTCGCAGGCATGTGCCTCGATCTCGTACCAGATGCGAAACTTGGTCTGAGGCGACCAGATGGCGACCATGTCAGGGCGGGAATAACGGGGAATCATTGGCGGCAGCACCTTTATGTGGTTGGGATGAGGCGTTGGCGCGGGGTTTAGCCCCGAGCGCGTTAGGGAACAAGACGTGAGAGCGGGTATGAGACGGTTTGCCCTGATTTTGGCCCTTTGGCCGGGTGTTTTGGCCGCAGATGGCTTCCAGAAATTGTCCGGCGAGGAAATCCTTGCAGCTTTGACGGGCCAGAAATTGGAATATGGCAGCGGGGTCTGGCAAACTTTCGACTCCAGTATGGTCACGCAATATTTCTCGGGTGGGCCGAGTGCAGGTCGCTGGGTGGTGCGCGAAGACCAGTATTGCTCGATCTGGCCACCTTCGGACCTTTGGGCTTGCTACGACGTTTTTCGGAACGAGGATACGATCCGTTTCGTCGACGATGCCGGGGGGCGGACAGATGGCACATTTGCCCAATAAGCGGGCGTGCTGACCTAACGCGTTCAAGACCTGTTGGCACTGGCCGCAGCGCCAGGAAAGTGGATATGCGCGGGTTCAATCCACCTGATCACGACGCGCCAGCACTGGACAAACCGCGCCTTGAAAGTTCAAGCTGTGCGTGAGGAAACTATCAGGTTATTGAGATATGCGTTTATTTTCAGGTCCATTGCTTGCTGCATGCGCTGCCATTTTGTTGGGTGGGGTAGGGTCCGCAGCAGCTGATACCCCGGTGACTTATACTCAGGATGGCCGCGCACTGTTCGGCTTTCATGTTCCAGACTTTTGGGCGCTGCGTACAGGTGGCCCGCGCGAAATCGAAGATACCGAGTTGGGGGATACGCGTGCCGTGTCCCGCGTCATGGGGATGCGCCCGGTTACTGATGATACTGTCTGGATGGGCTTTGTCTCGCCCGCTGGTGTCGCGACCATTGAGGATGGTGTCCGCTATTTGCAGGATATCGACAAGTTTCTGGTCAAGGACCCGACCATCACCAGCACCAGCGACACCCGCATCGGTGGATTGCCGGCGCGTGTTTTTCGGGGAACCGGGCGTCGGGAAAGCAAAGGAGTCAGCTTTACCGCGGCCCTAATTGATCTGCCAAAAAACCGCGTTGCAGTTGCCGTGGCCATCCTTCGTGACGGCGCTAATCCAGATTATGCCGACGATCTGAACGCGGTTTTCGCGTCGTTCCGGTCGTTCCAGTAAGGGGAGGGTGCTATGAGTTTGCGAAACATCAGACGGATTTCTCTTGCGCTGGGGCTGGGGGCTGCGACGTTTTCACTGTCGGCCTGTGATGGTGTCTCGGTCGGGGTCGGTTATGGGTATGACCCGTTTTATGACTCGATGCTCTGGAACGATTACTACCGTCGTGACGTCAATATCGACATCGATCGGCCAGATCGACCAAACCGTCCAGATCGGCCAACGCGCCCTGATCGGCCACAGCCGCCGGTTGCCAAACCGCCTGCACGGCCAAGGCCGCCAACGGCGCGCCCGCCCGCTGCACGGCCGCCTATTCACCGGCCATCGCCGCGTCGTTGATCGCAAAGGCCGCACAGGGGCGGCCTTTTTCTATGGCAGAAGCTCAGTTGTTATATGGGCTGAACCCTCAAGCGTCCGGTGAACAGGGCACTTGTCCGCAATTTCCAGCAAGCGTTGCTTTTGCGCTTGATCCAGCGGGCCGATCAATCGGATTTTGCGACGGAACTGATCCACCTTTCCTTCATTCGCCAGCCCGGCGTCCTGAGCGTGAACCTTGTCGTGACAGACATCCACGCTCACCTTTTTCAACGGCCAGTTCTTTCGGCGCGCATACATGCGTATGGTCATGGATGTACAGGCACCCAGACCGGATGAGACAAAGCCGTAAGGCGACATGCCCTTATCCGTACCGCCGTAAGAAGCTGGTTCATCCGCGACCGCGTGGTGATGCGGACCGGCCTGAATATCCTGCATATAACCGCTTGGGTCTGCTTCGGTCACACGGACGACGCCTTCCGGGGCGCCTGGCGGCGGGGCGGGCGGGCACAGTTTCACATACCGCGAAACCCAAGCTGATATCACATCGGCTGCGTATTCGGCATCGGCCGCGCGCGTGATCAGATGATCGGCATCATCAAGGGTCACAAAGCTTTTTGGATGCTTCGCCGCCAAAAAGATGGTGCTGGCATTGTCTATGCTGACCGTTTCGTCGCGTGGCGCGTGCAGGATCAATAAAGCGGCTTTTAGGTCGGTGATCGCTGCGGTCAGGGCGGATTGGGCAATGTCATCCACAAAGGCCTTGCCGATGCGGAACGGGCGCCCACCCAAAGTCACCTCGGCGCTTCCGTCCTGTTCGATCTGAGGCAGCGCCTCTTCGAAGTGATGTGAGACGTGACCGGGATCTGCTGGCGCGCCCAGTGTCACAACAGCCTTTACCGTTGGAATGCCAGCGCGTGCACGCAAAACCGCCGCACCGCCCAGCGAATGGCCGATCAACAAGGACGGTGCCATGTTCCGCCCCGCCAGAAATTGCGCAGCAGCGATCAAATCCTGGACATTCGAGGTGAAGGTCGTATTGGCAAACTCGCCCTCAGAATGGCCCAGCCCCGTAAAGTCAAAGCGCAGTACTGCAATCCCCATCGCTGCCAAGCGCGCCGAAATGCGCCGGGCTGCGGGGATGTCTTTGGAGCAGGTAAAACAATGGGCAAAGAGCGCTGTCGCCAGCACCGGGCCGTCAGGCAGATCCAGTCGTGCGGCCAATTGGCTGCCGTCATGTCCGGCAAAGGTAATGCGTTCCGTGGGCATGTCGGCTCCTTGAATGGGTTGGGGGAACACGAACAATACTGTGTTCATGTTGGTCTGGTCTCAACCCTTATGTCAGTCGCGTCACGGGAAGGTGAGAACTGAGCACGTGTCGTTTCACCCGAATATCATCACTACGCTGAAGGTTTGAAAGGCGATTTGCATTTCTGGGAGTCACATCAAGTATTGTGAAGTAATGTCGGCCAAACATTCATTTCACTTATTCTCGGTGTGAACACAACTATGCAGCGAAGATGTTGCATTAGGAGATATACATGTCACACGCAGAATTCACCGCCCGCCCGAGACGCGCCCGCTGTGGGTCATCGCGCTGCTGCTGGCCGGTCTCATTGGATTTGCAATCGGACAGTCCTGGCCCGCAAATCTAACAGGGCCACAGGTTCAAGACGAACCAGTTCTTGAAG
Source organism: Ruegeria sp. HKCCD7296 (assembly GCF_013110775.1). Classification (NCBI taxonomy): domain Bacteria; kingdom Pseudomonadati; phylum Pseudomonadota; class Alphaproteobacteria; order Rhodobacterales; family Roseobacteraceae; genus Ruegeria; species Ruegeria sp. HKCCD7296. The sequence continues at coordinate 382,087 of NZ_WVRF01000003.1, read as the reverse complement.
ACTGGCACGGAAATGTCCGCAGATCGCACTGGTCAGAGTGAGGCTTAGGTCTCACTCCAACCCCATCAAGCGGGGATCAAATGGGTACTTGGTCAGGTTCTCGTACCCGTCTTCGGTAATGAGAACCTGATCTTCTAGCTTGATGCTAAAGTCACCACCGACCTCGCCAACGCAAGCTTCGACACACAAAACCATTCCCGGTTCCAGCGCATAGTCATAGGATCCTTCGACGGCCTTATCCGGATAAGCCACAAGCGGCCATTCGTCACAAAGGCCAACGCCGTGCATCAGGCAGCCGTATTTCTGCGCCTGAAACTTGTCGTCCAACCTGTGAGAGTTTGCTGTCAGTTCCGGAATCATCACGCCGGGTTTGAGCATTTCCATGTTGGTCATGATGTGTTCATGCGCGTGCTGCATGGCATAGATCATGTCTTCACGCGGCTTCTGATCGCCAATCCACCAACTGCGGGAAATGTCGATGCAAATCCCGTATGACCCAATCAAGTCGGTGTCGAACGAGATGATCTCGTTCTGCTGGGTGATCCGAGGGCCGCATTCCTGAAACCAAGGATTGGTCCGCTGGCCTGAGGCCAGAAGGCGCGTTTCGATCCATTCTCCGCCACGTTTGATGTTTTCTGCATGCAGGACAGCCCAGATGTCGTCTTCCGAGGTTTTCCCGTCGCCCACATTGGCACGCGCGAACTTTTCCATTTCAGCAACGGCCGTCTCGCAGGCATGGCTGGCACAGCGCATGGCGAGGATTTCGTCAGGCCCTTTGATGGCGCGGGTCTTTTCGGTCACCTCTTCGCCTTCCATGATCTCGAACCCTTGCGCCTCAAGTGCGCGCAGGCCGTGCAGCATGATCTTGTCGACGGCCAGTCGCTTGTTGCCGCCACTGTGTTCTTCGATCAGCACCCGGACTTCGTTCGAGAACACATCCGCAGCCACGTCGACCTTGTCACCCCGGTCAAAGTAAAACAGATCGGCGCCCGAACGTTGTTCACGCACCAGCGGGTTGAATGTGCTGAGGAAGGGCGAATTCTTGTAGTCCCAAATCACCATATAGCCATCAGCGCACAGCAGAACCGCGCGAAACGGGTTATGCGTGTTCCAAAGCTGCATGTTGGTGCTGTCGGTGGCATAGCGAATGTTCAACGGGTCAAACATCAGCAAGCCGTCATAGCCGCGATCTGCAATGGCCCGTGTCAGTCGCTTCCAGCGGTGTTCCCGCATCCGCGTCAGGTTGGGCAGCTCAAGCCCCGCAGCGGCCCATTCGTCAAAGGCCAACTGCGTTGGTCCGATCTCAATCCGATCATTGTCGTTCGGAGTACCGTCACCCAACGTCGCGCCTTTGCTGGGGTCAATCTTGCGCGTGTCTCGGTAGTGTTGATTCATGGCGGGCCTCTTTAAATGCTGCGGCAAAACTAAAGAGCCGACCCGTATCGTCTGACAAAATTGCGACGGCGAGGCTGTCGTTTTCGACCGACACGTGGCTCCGTGCGTGCTAAGTCTTTGTCATGAGGCAGATTCTACAAAACACAATCCCGTATGATGTTGGTAATCCACGTGCTCTGCCCGGGATACAGCCCACAACACTTGAAGGTTGGCTGCATCAGGACGAGGCGTTTTCCGGTCAAATGCAGCGCCGTGAAGAGCTGCTTTGTGATCACCGAGATGACGTTCTGGCCCTTGATCCGCAAGCCGAACATGCCGCCCAAGAGCTGCTGGATATGGTCTTGGCGCGCGTTTACCCGTCAGCAGCTGAGGCAGTTGTCCGACCCGATGGCGCGACGGTCCTCATTGATCGCAGCCAGCCGTTGGATACGTTGTGCAAATTGGTGCAGGAAGACTTCTGCATTCTCCAAAAACTCGGTGAAGAGCATGTTTTGACCGGGGCGATCCTGTGCTTTCCGGCCAGTTGGCGCTTGTCGGAAAAATTCATGCGGCCTCTGGTCGATATTCATGTGCCGGTTCAGAGTTACGACGCCAATATTGCAAAGCGTGTGCAAAGACTGTTCGACGGAATTCAGCCCGGTCGTCCGTTGTGGCGTTTCAATGCTCTTTGGTACGAGGATCCCGAGCTGTTCCAGCCCCGCAGAGCCCATGCCCGACGAGAAATCCCGGATCGGCGCGAGAACTCGTTTTTGCGGAGCGAGCGGCAAACTTTATTGCGTCTGCCCGAAACAAACGCGGTCGTGTTTTCCATCCACACTTATGTGCTGGCCGCGCACGCAGTTGCAGACATGGAAAACCCCGCCTGACGGCGGGGCCTCCAAGGAGGGTCTTGGTAATTCAGTTACATGCCCAACGCATCTGCAACATCGGCAAACGCATTGCTGGCGTTCAGTGCTACAATGGCAAAAGTGAACACAAGCACCTGGGTATTCAGGCGGAAATCTTCGCCTCGGATCAGGTTGACGGCGGCCATTGACACAGCGATTGGCGCTGAAACGCTGGCCAGAACACCTGTCATGCACCAGCTGCTCAGCCGCAAGACATCGCTTGGGCGTTCACCATCTTCTGTTATTTTGGCTCCAGGCGCGGTCTGGTCAAACGGGGGCGTGTCTTCGCTGCGGAACGCGATGCTGAGCAATTGCTCATCTGTAAGCTGGATCGGACGTGCCGTCGGGGCGTGAAGTGCACTAACAGTGTCGTCCAGCTCGGGCAGGTTGACGCCGGTGAACTGACCGGTCAGTGACTGAAAAATCTGTTTTCGGTCGCGCGTTGCGGGATTAGGCGCCAGGGTGTCGAAGGCGCTCATGAATTGTTCGACCGTTAGCACCGTGCTCGGCGAAAGCCATTCGACTCGCCGGGTCGAGCAGATATCGACCATGCGATACAAAATGACCACCAGCATCAGTTCCGAAATCTCAGTATCATCCAATAACGGGGACACGGGGGTGACTGATAGCACGAGCCGGTTTTGAGGATGTGACACGCGGGGTTTTGTTATGGTTTTTAACCCCGCGGCACGGTCCATACGCTCGTAACGGTCTTCCTGCTCGGGTGTGCCTGTATCCAGCGTAAGGCGAACCAAGTATTGGCTCGATACGATGCTAGATTCGGAATAACTGAGCAACGCTTTGCGTTCGACCAAATGGCCATAATCTTCAAGCGTTGTGGCAACGATGGTTCCAAAGCGCTCAAGAGCGCCGTTTGCGTCACCATCAAATTGCAGGCCGCCATGGTAGCTGTGCTTCCGAGCCACTGCTTTGTCCTTATTCAAGCTTTGTTCGAAAGACACTTTAGCAACCGTTCTGGGGGAGAATTTGGCGAAAAATGCAAAAAACCGAAATTTTCCCGCGATTGATTACGCTTTGGAAACCAAGAAACTAAAGGCTTTTGTTTGTCACTGTGGCGGAAATGTGGCGAAAACGGGTGCTGCGCATGTTTTCCGTGCTGCGACGTTATTGATCGATTCGGGAGGCCATGATCGCGATGGATTGCTGATACACTGAGGCTGCGTTCCACTGCTGCAATACACGGAAATTTGGCTCTCCTGGCTGATAGCCGCGCCCCGGTTTCCAGCCCTTCTTGCGAAGAAAATTTGCGGTTGAAGCCAGTGCGTCCGTCATGTTGTAGAAATCCACACGCCTGTCGCCGGTGGCATCGACCCCATAGGTCAGAGCATTGCCTGGCAGGAATTGCGTGTGGCCCAACTCGCCATGTTTTGCCCCTTTTGTCGCCATTGTGATACTCCCCTTGTCCACCAATTTCAGCGCCCCAATTGCGTGCGGAATAAAGAACTCGGATCGGCGACAATCATAGGCCAAAGTGGTTATTGCGGACACAACCTGGCTGTCGCCCATGAAGTTTCCAAATCCGGTTTCCATGCCATGAATGGCGATCAGCACGCCTGCTGGTACACCGTATTGGCGCTCAAACGCAGCATAATAGTTGGGGTTGGCGGCTTTGCGTTTGCGCCCTTGAGCGACGATAGTGTCGGCCCCTCGGACCCGCATGAATTTGTCCAGTGAGTATTTAAAGCTTTTCTGATTGCGGTCCGCCGCGATGGTGCGCGTTGCGTATTGCGTTTGCGACAGCGCACGTAATCCCTTTTTTTTCACCCCGGCCTTTCGTGCCTGTTTCGCAAAATCGGTTTTCCACGCCTCAAAGCCAGCGCTGGTATTCCCGCATGGGGCGGCCAAAGCGGGGGCGGTTAGAGACAAGGCAAGGATAGCAGCGAGGCGAAACATAGGTTAAATCCAACGAAGAAGAAATCTGACTTCAGCGTAGCGCGGGTGTCGAGATCGGAAAAGAAGCTAGTAGAGATCTAGCTCTCCTTTTTCCTTTAGCGTCTCAAACCATTCATCCGGGGTGGCCTTGATGCGGGCATGTTTTACCATCATGGCGTTCATGTTTGGCAGGTTGGACGCATCTGGCCAATCCTCTGGTTGCCAAAGGTTCGCGCGGATAACGCATTTGGGGCAATGCGCAAAAGCGGTTTCAACATGAATCAGCAGCGCCAGTTTTGGGGGGTGGCCACCTACAGCCATTTCTGCCAGCAGGTGAGGGTCTGCGCAGATCCGGGCCTCGCCCCTAAGTCTGAGTGTCTCCATCTTGCCAGGCACAAAGAAGATCACGCTGACACGCGGGTCCTTTAGAACGTTGTGAAAGGTATCCACCCGTTTGTTGCCCGGCCTGTCCGGGATGGCGATCAGTGTGTCAGACACTACCTGAACAAAACCAGCCGGGTCCCCCCTTGGTGAGATGTCCAGGTATCCGTCAGGGTTGGCCGAGGCGATCAAGCAGAACGGTGACGTTGCGATGAAGTCGCGGCACATCCGGTCCAGCGCGTTCAGTTCTTTGGCGAGGATCTGAGGCAGAGGGGAGCCTGTGATACGCTCAAGGTCCTCTGCCGTGGTCACAATGTTGGAAAACTTTGAAAAAGCGTTCATGCGATCTCTCCTGCATTGGGATCGATGGGCAGAAGTGTGAAAGATCAGCACTAACGAAACAAGGGCGCCCGATTGGACGCCCCTGCAGATTTAAACCCAAGCCCAGCTTAGCAGCTGTAATACATGCCGTATTCAACCGGGTGCGGGGTGTGCTCGTAGGTTTCGACCTCTTCCATCTTCAGTGCGATATAGCCGTCGATCTGGTCTTTGGTGAAAACGTCGCCCTGCAGCAGGAAGTCGTGATCAGATGCCAGAGCTTCCAGAGCTTCGCGCAGGCTGCCGCAAACGGTCGGAATATCGGCCAGTTCTTCGGCAGGCAGATCGTACAGGTTCTTGTCCATGGCTTCGCCCGGATCGATCTTGTTCTTGATGCCGTCCAGACCAGCCATCAGCAGTGCGGCAAACGCCAGATAGGGGTTCGCAGCCGGATCCGGGAAGCGGGCCTCAACGCGCTTGGCTTTGGGGCTTTCGGTCCATGGAATACGGACACAACCCGAACGGTTACGGGCCGAGTAGGCGCGCAGAACGGGCGCTTCGAAGCCGGGGATCAGACGCTTGTAGCTGTTGGTCGCCGGGTTGGTGAAGGCGTTCAGGGTCTTGGCGTGCTTCAGGATGCCGCCGATGAAGTAGAGTGCTTCGTCTGACAGGTCGGCGTATTTGTCACCTGCGAACAACGGCTTGCCGTCTTTCCAGATCGACATGTTCACGTGCATACCAGTGCCGTTGTCACCCGCGATCGGCTTCGGCATGAAGGTCGCCGATTTGCCGTAAGCATGCGCAACGTTGTGGATAACGTATTTGTACTTCTGCAGCTCGTCCGCTTGTTTGGTCAGGCTGTCGAAGATCAGGCCCAGTTCGTGCTGGCACGAGGCAACCTCGTGGTGGTGCTTGTCGACCTTCATGCCTAGACGCTTCATGGTCGACAGCATTTCCGAACGCAGATCCTGCGCTTCGTCAACCGGGTTCACCGGGAAGTAGCCACCCTTGACGCCCGGACGGTGGCCCATGTTGCCCATCTCGTACTCGGTGTCGGTGTTCCACGACGCGTCGGTCGCATCAACTTCGTAGGATACTTTGTTGATACTGTTCGAGAAACGAACATCGTCGAACAGGAAGAACTCGGCTTCCGGACCCATATAGGCAACGTCGCCGATGCCGGATGCTTTCAGGTAAGCTTCGGCTTTCTGAGCAGTACCGCGCGGGTCACGCTCGTATGCTTCGCCAGTGTCGGGTTCAACAACCGAGCAGTGCAGGCAGATGGTCTTTTCCGCGTAGAACGGATCGACATAGGCGCTGCCTGTGTCGGGCATCAGTTTCATGTCCGAAGCTTCGATCGATTTCCATCCCGCGATGGACGAACCGTCGAACATAAAGCCTTCTTCCAAGAAGTCCTCGTCGACCTGATCGGCCATGATCGTCACGTGCTGAAGCTTACCGCGCGGGTCGGTGAAGCGGATGTCGACGTATTCTGCGTCTTCTTCCTTGATCAGCTGAAGAACTGCGTCCTTGCTCATTCTCTTGTTTCCTCTGACTTGAAGATTTGAGTTTTACAGCGCGTCCGAACCGGTCTCGCCGGTACGGATACGGATGGCTTGTTCAATTGGTGAGACAAAAATTTTGCCATCACCGATTTTGTCGGTTTTTGCGGCCGAAACGATGGCTTCGATGGCGGCATCGACCTGATCATCGTCCAACACGACCTCGACCTTCACCTTGGGCAGAAAGTCGACGACATATTCTGCGCCACGGTAGAGTTCCGTGTGTCCTTTCTGGCGGCCGAAGCCTTTGACTTCGATCACGCTGAGGCCCTGGACGCCGACGTCCTGTAATGCCTCTTTCACTTCGTCCAGTTTGAACGGCTTGATGATCGCTTCGATCTTTTTCATCCCGGCTCACCTCGCATGGTTGTCAGACCCGCAGTGATCACGTCTAAGATCAGGCGGCAATGTGATTGCGGAATTGTTGTGCGGCGGGCAGGGCGAATTTCGAGGCTGGGTGAGATTTTGGGCATGTTGCACAAAAAGTAATCGAAATTGAATCGCGGAAAGGATTGAGATGACAGAGTTGCTGACAGCGGCCCAAATGCGGGCGATTGAGCGGGCCGCCATCGAGTCCGGTAAAGTGACAGGTCTGGAACTGATGGAACTGGCCGGGCTGGGCGTTGTCGACGCGATCTTCGAGGAATGGCCGGAGTTGCGGGATCGAGGGGCCAGCCCCTCGAGCTCCCCGAGGTATTTGGGGCCAGATGAAGGGGATCCCTGGCGCGCGGTGGTTTTGTGCGGGCCTGGGAACAATGGTGGCGACGGGTTTGTTGTTGCGCGTCTTCTGCGAGAGTTAGGATGGGAGGTTGAGGTTTTTCTGTATGGGGAACCAGAAAAGCTGCCTCCGGATGCGCGGGTGAATTATGAGCGGTGGGCCAAGCTTGGCGAAACGCATTCCAGGGTGATCGATCCTGCGCCGTTTCATGACGATTATTTGCGCTTTCCCGACAGATTTGACCTGATTGTTGATGGGCTGTTCGGAACCGGGTTGACGCGTCCCTTTAGCGGCGTGTTTGCTCTCTTGGCTCTCGAAGAAACAAGATCTCTAGTTCGAAAGAAGGGCGCGCGCATCGTCTCGATCGACACCCCAAGTGGTCTGTGTGCAGACAGCGGTCATGTGATCGGGAATGCGATTGAAGCCGATCTGACGGTCACCTTCCATGCAAGAAAGATTGGGCATGTGGTGGCCGATGGACCGTTGAAGTGCGGCAATGTCAGAAACAAGTCCATCGGTCTTGCTCATTCTGAGCTCGACCGAGTCGTACGCTTGATGTCTTCACAGGATGTTTTGGTCGCGAAAGATGTCTCTGATCACAAATACACCCACGGTCACGCCCTAATCCTTTCGGGCGGTTCCGGAAAAACAGGCGCGGCGCGGTTAGCGGCGCGGGGGGCGCTACGAATTGGGGCCGGGTTGGTAACATTGGGGGTACCGCCCTCGGCACAGATGGAAGTGGCCAGTCAGATCACGGCTTTGATGATGCAACGGGTTGAGGGGGCGGAGAGTTTGGCTGAGGTCCTGAGCGACACGCGCCTGAATGCGCTTTGTCTGGGGCCAGCACTTGGATTGCAGCGAGCTCGTACGTTGGTTTCTGTGGCTTTGGCGGCGAGACGGGCGACAGTGTTGGATGCCGATGCCTTGTCAGCTTTTGCAGACGATCCGGGCGTCTTATTTGAGCAGATTCACGAGAAATGCGTTCTGACACCGCATGGTGGAGAGTTTGCGAGGCTTTTCCCGGACATTGCAGAGAAGCTGAATGCGGTGCCAACCAAAGGCCCGGCTTATTCCAAGGTTGACGCTACGCGGGCCGCGGCGAAACGGGCGGGGTGTGTGGTTCTCTTCAAAGGGCAGGATACGGTGATTGCGTCACCAGATGGACAATGCTCGATCAATGCGGCGTGTTACGAAAGGGCGGCCCCTTGGCTGGCAACCGCTGGGTCCGGCGACGTGTTGGCGGGTTTCATCACGGGTTTGCTGGCTCGTGGGTTTGCACCGATGCAAGCAGCCGATACGGCGGCGTGGCTGCATGTGGAATGCGCGCGCCAATTCGGGCCCGGTTTGATCGCCGAAGATATTCCAGAGCAACTGCCCGAAGTGTTTAGAAAGATGAATATTTGAGTGTGTTGGCGGGGAATGGCTCAATCCACACAAAACCGGCAAAATTCCGCCGATCGCGTCTGTATGATTACAGAGCGAGTGTTTGCCAGACACACATTCGGACGGCACAGTTTTTCTGAGCACCTCCGAAACGGATTGGCGGTGATGTGTTTAAGTTAATGAAATACATTGTAAAACTTTCACGACCGCTGTGCCCAGTGTTGCGAATTTGCAATTCCTTTACAAAACAGCGCGCTGTTATCTGGAACGTCGATGCTCGGTAATCAATTAGACGGGGTGAAAGACCCGAACCATTCATGGTGAGTGAAATGACTTTTAAATTCAAAACCCTATCCGTTGCCGCCACGTTGACAGCGACGACGGTCATCCCGGCTGCGGCAGAACTGAAATATGAAAACAACACTGGTGGTTATGTTCTGCTGTACGGGCAACTGCACCCTGCGCTGATCTCGGTCGATGACGGACAAGATACCGAGACCCGCGTTTTGGACAACGATTTGTCGAACAGCCGCGTGGGCCTGCGCCTGATGCAGCCATATGGCAGCAATGAGTTCCAGTTTTGGTTTGAAACGGGTCTTGGTTTGCCGGGGTCCGCGTCGGCCGATCAATTTGGAACCAACGCTGATGGCTGGAATCGCGAAGACATTCGCCACGTGGATTTCTCGCTCAAGGGCGGCTATGGCAAGTTCTCAGCCGGTCAGGGCAGTATGGTCGCTGATGGTGCCGCTGAGGTCGATCTGTCTTATGTCGGAACTGCGCTTTATTCGTTTACCAATGATGAAAACGCAGGCTTCTTTTATCGCGATACGACCGGTTTGCTGAGCGGAATTACTGTCGGAGACAGCGCAAGCAACTTTGACGGCGGGCGCCGTGGGCGTGTGCGGTATGATACGCCATCGTTGAATGGGTTTTCGGCTGGTTTTGCGTACGGTCAGAATATCCTGTCCAGCAGCGACGATGATGACTATTACGACATTGGCCTGTTCTATGAAAACACCTTTGCCGGTGGTGTGAAATTCGCAGCAGCCATTGCTTATGCGGTGAGAGATCGGGATGACAATTCCGGGGATAGCAAAGACACGATAGGCTCTGCGTCGGTTCTGCTGCCGAGCGGTCTGGGATTTACGATCGCGGGTGGTACGCGTGACGATGATCAGGCTGGTGCAACGGATCCGAATTACTGGTACGGCAAAATTTCGTACGAAGGAAACTGGATTTCATGGGGAAAGACGGGTGTCGGTATTGATTACTATGACGGTTCGGATTTCGACAGCAACGGGTCGGACACCAAGGCCTGGGGTATCGCGGTGGTTCAGAAAGTCGACGCGATCGATACAGACGTTTACCTGAAATACCGCAACCACGACTTTGATGACGGATCATCCTTTGACAACAACGAAGCCTGGGTTCTGGGTGCGCGTTGGAAGTTCTGATCGACGTGACAGCGCCAAACGTAAACGCCCCGGTTTCCGGGGCGTTCTTTTTTGCGGTTTAGGCGATCAAATGCTGTTGGATTCCGCCTTTGCCCCTTGCACGTAAGCTGCTGGCCAAATAGAAGGCGTCAAATTTGCCCGGCGCGCCCTTTTTGCGCGCCCCGAATCCTATGGGGACTACCATAATGCAGGTTACCGAGACGCTGAACGAAGGTCTGAAACGTGGCTACAACATCGTTGTGACCGCAGCCGAGCTGGACGACAAGGTCAATGAAAAGCTGACCGAAGCGCAGCCGGAAATCGAAATGAAAGGTTTCCGCAAGGGCAAGGTGCCGATGGCGCTGCTTAAGAAGCAGTTTGGCCAGCGCCTGCTGGGTGAAGCGATGCAGGAAAGCATCGACGGTGCGATGAACCAGCACTTTGAAGACAGCGGTGACCGCCCTGCGCTGCAGCCCGAGGTCAAGATGACCAACGAGGATTGGAAAGAAGGCGACGACGTTGAAGTGGCGATGTCTTATGAGGCACTGCCTGCAATTCCCGAGGTTGACCTGAAGTCGGTCGAGCTGGAGAAGCTGGTTGTCAAAGCTGACGATGCTGCTGTGGAAGAAGCACTGAACAACCTGGCCGAAACTGCGCAGGATTTCAAAGCGCGTCGCAAAGGTTCGAAAGCCAAAGATGGCGATCAGATCGTATTCGACTTTGTCGGCAAGGTTGACGGCGAAGAGTTCGAGGGTGGATCGGCCGAAGATTATCCTTTGGTTCTGGGCTCGAACAGCTTCATCCCTGGCTTTGAAGAGCAGTTGGTTGGTGTGAAGGCTGAAGAAGAAAAGGACGTCAACGTCACTTTCCCCGAAGAATACGGTGCCGAGCACCTGGCTGGAAAAGATGCCGTTTTCACTTGCACCATCAAAGAAGTGAAGGAGCCGGTGGCCGCAGAAGTAAACGACGAACTGGCCATGAAATTCGGCGCCGAAGATCTGGACGCCCTGAAAGCGCAGATTTCCGAACGTCTGGAAGCAGAATACGCCGGTGCATCGCGTGCGGTCATGAAGCGCACTCTGCTGGATGTGCTGGACGAGAAAGTCTCGTTCGACCTGCCGCCGTCGCTGGTGGAAGCCGAAGCCAAGCAGATCGCGCACCAGCTGTTCCACGAGGAAAACCCGGACGTGGAAGGCCATGACCACGGCGAAGTGGAGCCCACGGAAGAGCACACCAAGCTTGCAGAGCGCCGTGTACGTCTCGGTCTGCTGCTGGCCGAGTTGGGCCAGAAGGCCGAGGTTGAAGTGACCGACGCGGAAATGACACAGGCGATCATGAACCAGGCGCGTCAGTACCCGGGTCAAGAGCGTCAGTTCTTTGAGTTCGTTCAGCAGAACGCTCAGATGCAGCAGCAAATGCGTGCGCCGATCTTTGAAGACAAGGTTGTCGACTATGTGTTCGAGCTGGCTCAGGTCAGCGAAAAGGACGTGAGCAAAGACGATCTGCAAAAAGCCGTAGAGGCTCTGGAAGAGGATTAATCCTCTTCCGCCCATTCCCAATGGGCACAAAGCAACGGAGCCGCCTGTTGATCAGACGGCTCCGCATGGGTGGCTTTTGTATCTATGAGGTGAGGGGGTCAGGCCTCATGAGCAAAAGCGCGGGGGGTTTCTAACAGAGCGGTTCTCTGCTCTGGGGTGAACGTGTCCATCAGCGTCTCTATCAGCTTAAGGACATCCTGCCGCTCAGCTTCGGTTTTTGCGGCGTTCATCTGTTCCACAAAATACTTCTCAAGATCGGTGAGCGGTTGGTGGTTGGTGTTGGCTGGCGCTTCAGTTTTGCCCTGAGCAAACAGTTCCAGCGCCTGTTCATCGGACATAAAGACATCGTGATCGATGCCAGCATAGTCGCGGATGCCCGAAATACGCTCGTCTGAGCAATCCATCAGAGCTGCCATTGCCACCACTTTACCCATAGGTTTGGCTGAGCCAAGGTAGTCATATGGAGCGTTTCCTGATCGCTGGAGAACGCGGTTCATGACCGGGTCGATGACGGCGATCGAATCCAGCACGCCAGCGGTTTTTGCATATTCGAACGATCCGATCATGACCTCGCTGGTGACATAGGACACAGAGTTTTTGCCGCGGCCGCGGCCCAGTTTCTTGGTGTCGACGCAGAAACGGGTTGCTTCCCAAACCTGCGAACTGCGGAGTGGTGGCTCTCCGTCCAAGATCGAGTTGAATACGTCCGACAACATGTGTGGACCAGTTGTCTGCAACAGGCGCATACAACCGACGACTTCCCCCTCGTCGTCGATGCTGACCACATGCGCAGGATTTAGGTCGTCGAACATGTCGCGCTCGCGACCGTCCACGATATTAACTTCCCAGCCCAAACGATCCCCGAACACACGAGCCCGAAGCTTGAACATATCGTCCAGGACGTCTTTGAATTTATGTTGGTTGATACCATCAATTACGATGATCATTTCCATCCCCCTGCAGTCTGGTTACCGTGACACAACATTTAACCATATTGTGATCGGGGACTATTGGGGATTTCCCGTATTTTTGCGATTTTTTACTTAACCCGGTGCTATTAAGCCCAGACCTATTGCCCGTCCGATGGCTTGGGGAGTGGTCAGCGCGCCCAGTTTTTCCCGACCCGACCGCATGTGAACCTCAACCGTTCGGTGCGAGATAGACAAAATATCGCCGACATCTTGTTGGGATTTGCCTTCGGCAACCCATTGCAAAATCTCTTTTTCGCGCGTGGACAGGGCAGGGAGGTAAAGCGCTTTGGCCAGAACGCCAGACTGCATAACCATGTCATGAGCATGCACAGCCGCCATTTGCAGATCGCCCATAACATGCTTTTTCAGCTTTTCCCACTCACCGTCTGAACAATCGCGTGTCACGCTGAGAATCCCGCACTCGCCATAAGGACCACGAACAGGGACAGTCAACCCGCGTGGGGTAATGCCAAAGTCATGCGCGTCGCGAAAAACAGCGTTGAAGTTTTCGTCCTGATTAAAGCGGCTCCAATCGACCGGGGCGATGCTTAGAACGGATTGATAGATTGTGGGATCGAAATGGTGATACCCGTGGCTGCCATAATGAATCTTCCACTCGTCAGGATAGTTTGCATATCCTTGCACATCCCCTTTGACAGGGTTCATCGTGGCATAGGACGCGTAGTCGAATCCAAGCTCCTCGCAGACAGAATTTATAACGTCTGCGGTCGACTTTTCCTCGTGGTCAAGCGCGGCCAAGTCTATCAGTTTCACCTGTCCAACCTTTGTTTAGCCCTTCCCATCCCTCAAGAAGTGCCAAGTTTGTCCGTATTCAACGCTACGTTGCGTCAACCGATGCGCAAAGCGCAAGGGAAGTGTTCATATCTCGCAGTTTGGTGCGTGTTTTGCGCAACATTAAACCTCGAATGCGGCTGAATATGGTGATATTGCGGGGGATTTGACGTGAATTCGCGTCGAATGTCCATAGTTAATCGCTAGATTGTGCAGACTGCTACTGCGATTTCAATCCAGTTTCTACCAGCAATCCGCGGGCTTTGGCCTCGGGCCAATACCCTTTGGCATACAGAAAGATCGCGCGTTGCTGGTCTCCATCAGACAGCAACCATGCCCCGCGCAGGTATTTGCCTGCGAATTCTAGGTTGGTATCCGCGTCCAGCAATCCTTCGGCATTGCCTTTGTATCCCATGGACCGTGCTGTGGCTGGGAGGATCTGCAATAGCCCATAATATGGGCGGTTCACTGCCCATGGGCGGTGTGTGCTTTCGCGGATGGCCAGTTTATGCACAAGCTCACGGGGCAGCTCGTAATGGTCTGCCCATTTGTTGATCGACGCTCTGAGTTCAGGGGTTTCGTTTGGATATAGCGGTGGGTTGTATAGGGACGTGTCCGCTTTGGAGACTTCTCCGCCACCACAGGCAAGCAGTGGCGTTGCGAACAAAAGAGCAAGAATGCTGCGGCGAGGGTAAACAGGCATCATGAATCTCCGGTCAATAGGGCGCTATGATATGGAACGTTTGTCCGGTCGCAACACTAGCGATCAATTTGGGCCGAAATTTGCTGGTGTGACTGCGGCGCCCAAAAAAGGCCGCACAAATTGCGCGGCCTTTGGATTGGTAGGTTCGAAACCTGATCAGGCTTTCGCTTCGTCTTCCTCAGCAGGAGGGACTTCGGCAACCAGGTCATCATCATCTGACGCAGCCGAGCCGATGTCGTCGAACAGTTCGGCGATTTCGAATTCAGCAGCGGCTTCTTCTTCAGCAGCCAGTTCCTGGATCGATTTACCCGATGCCTGAAGTTCAGCTTCTTCTTCCGAACGAGCAACGTTCATCTTGATCGCGACTTCGACCTCGGGGTGGAGACGAACACCAACGGTGTGCAGACCCAGTTCCTTGATCGGAGCAAGCAGGACGACCTGTTTCTTGTCGACGGTGAAACCGGCCTCAGTCGCAGCGTCTGCCGCGTCACGCGGGGTGACAGAGCCGTACAGAGCGCCAGCATCGGATGCCGAGCGAATCACGATGAACTGCTGACCGTCCAGCTTTTCAGCCAGTGCTTCAGCTTCTTTCTTGGTTTCCAGGTTGCGGGCTTCCAGCTGCGCTTTCTGGGCTTCGAACGAGGCGATGTTCGCTTCGGACGCGCTCAGCGCTTTGCCTTGGGGCAGCAGGAAGTTGCGGGCATAGCCGGGCTTGACGTCAACGACGTCGCCCATCTGACCCAGTTTCGCAACGCGTTCCAGCAGGATAACTTGCATGTCAGTGTCTCCTTACTTCACGGCGTAGGGCAGCAGGGCGAGGAAGCGGGCGCGTTTGATAGCACGGGCCAGTTCACGCTGCTTTTTCGCCGAAACGGCGGTGATGCGCGAAGGAACAATCTTGCCACGCTCAGAGATGTAGCGCTGCAGCAGACGGGTGTCCTTGTAGTCGATTTTCGGCGCGTTCTCACCCGAGAACGGGCAGACCTTACGACGGCGGAAAAATGGTTTTGCGGCCATGGTTTAGTGTCCTTTCCTCAGGCGGTGATCAACGACGCTCGCGGCGGTCGCCACGTTCGTCACGCTTCTGCATCTGAATCGACGGGCCGTCTTCGTGGCCGTCGACCTTGATGGTCAGAACACGCATGACATCGTCATGCAGGCGCATCAGGCGTTCCATTTCCTGAACCGCACCCGAGGGGGCATCGGTCTTCAGGAAGGCATAGTGGCCTTTGCGGTTTTTGTTGATCTTGTAGGCCATCGTCTTGACGCCCCAGTACTCGCTGTCGACGAGGCTGCCGCCATTGTCGGCCAGTACGGTGCCAAAGTGTTCGACGAGGCTTTCCGCCTGCGCGTTGGACAGGTCCTGACGCGCGATCATTACATGCTCATACAGTGGCATGTGCACTCCTGTTTATATCAAGGCGCATTTCATAGGCGGGGCCATCTGGTCCTTCGCGACCCTGCCACGAGAGGCTGCGCGATTCATATGACTGCGAAGGATGGCCCCGTATACACGTTTGAGCGGGCGGGGCAAGCCCTGCCACATATGCCTTTGAGACGCCGCCCAATTTCCTTTGGGGTGCCCAATTGCTGACGCTTTTCGGCTCAAAGTTGTTTTGCATACCGGACGATACCCGGAGCCAATTTTTATTCGACAGTAACCTGACAAAAGGTGAAATGTTATGACCGCGATGAACACAAACACATACCGGGAAGATGCGGCGGGATCGCGTTTTGAGCACTCGGTCCCGGTACTGATCACTTTCGCGCCGAATTGGAAGGCGCGTTTGATCCTGGCGCGGATGGTTGGCGCTTTTCTGATCGTATCGGCGTTTTCCATGTGGCTGATGCCGGGGTCCGTCATTGGGGCTGAAGTCTGGCCCATCAAGATGGCCGCTTCGATGCTGTTTTTGATCGTTGGTGTCAGCCTGCTGACAATCGAGGTTCTTGATCCTCGTCCTGATGCCTATTTCGACCCAATTCGCCGCGAAGTACGAGTGCTGCAGAAGAACGAGGACGGGCGTCCGCAGACTGTTTTGCGCCGCAGCTATGACTCTTTGGGTGGTGCGCGTTTTGAAGAGAATGAAGTTCATCTGTTTGACGTGGACGGAAGCTTGTTGATGAAGCTGCCGCTTGAATCGGCGGATGTCAGCCGAGCCCTGAAAGGACAGCTGAACAAAAGCGTAACAATTTTCGGCTGATATTTATTCTGTTCAAAAAGGAACAGAAATTGTTAGCCAACAGAGGTTGTGTGCCGCCCTAGGGCGGCACATCTTGTTTTTGAGCAACCCCATCGGCTTGCATTCACAAAAACGCGGAGATTGTTATGAAATCCACCCTTCTTGCTGCTGCTTTGGCCGTTTCGGCGACTGCTTCGTTTGCCAGCGCTGAGAAATACGTGCTGGACCCCAGCCACAGCCAGGTTCTTTTCAGCTATGACCACCTTGGGTTTTCGACCACCTATGGCATGTTCTCGGGCTTTGAGGGCGAGATCATGTTTGATCAGGAAAACCCTGCGGCGTCCAGCGTCAGCGTTTCGATGCCAGTCATGGAGATGTTCACCGGCTGGAAGCCGCGCGAAGATCACTTTATGACCGAGGATTTCTTCGGCGCTGCCGAGGGCGATCTGATCACTTTCACTTCGACCGGTATCGAGGTGACGGGCGACGACACCGCCAACATCACCGGCGATTTGACCATGAATGGCGTCACCAAATCCGTTGTTCTGGACGCCAAGCTGAACAAAGCGGACAGCCACCCGATGGCCAACAAGCCTTGGGCCGGCTTCAACGCAACGACAACTTTGGTTCGCAGCGATTTCGATCTGGGTCAGTTTGCACCGTTTGTCGGTGACGAAGTTCAGGTTCAAATCTCGATAGAGGCCCAAAAGGCCGACTAAAGCCCACATTGCTAAAGACGAAGCCGCCGGTGAGCATTTCACCGGCGGTTTTTTGTTGAACCGTCCTTATTCCGCGTGGATAGCCCTAGGATCATTCCGCGCGGGTAGCTGTAAGGTCGACGGAAACAGAGACGGCAAAACCCAGGGATTCCTCGGTGGGCTGTGACGTGCCGACATCAAATTCCAAGCGGTTCAAATCAACCGAGCCAGACATTACGGCTGTTTCACCCTCAACATCCAGCGAGAAGGGCAGCACGATATCAATCGTTTTGTCGCGAATTGTCAGGGGGCCGCGAGCTTCAAACCCGGTTTCGGTCCTGAAGAGGTCAGCAGTGAATTGAGCAGTGGGGAATTGCGCCGTATTGAAGAAATCGGCACCCATGGCCTGCTCGGTAACTGTACCAAGATTGAGCGAGCCAATGGCAATGGTGACGTCCACTGATCCCGCAGGTCCGACTTGCGCCGGGTCGTCGAATGTGATGGCCGCCGTCCAGTCTGTAAAGGAACCGGTGACGGGGCTGCCCAGTTGCGAGATCGTAATCGACAGAGTGCCTGTCTGAACTTGCCAGTCCGATTGTACCTCGGCCAGTTCGATGTCGGCGTCTCCAGCTTCCCGAGCGAATTCACCCGTGACCCAACCGCCCGTCAAAACCATAGCCCAGACCGCCAAAGCGGCAACTGCGGGAACGAGAGAATGGTGTTGTCGCGGGGGTTCAGGCGCATCCGAACGTCCTGGCAGCATTCTGCGCAACGTGCTGTCTTTATCGACGACATGGTGTTTCAACGCGCCA
Source organism: Ruegeria sp. HKCCD7296 (assembly GCF_013110775.1). Lineage (NCBI taxonomy): Bacteria > Pseudomonadati > Pseudomonadota > Alphaproteobacteria > Rhodobacterales > Roseobacteraceae > Ruegeria > Ruegeria sp. HKCCD7296. Next base: position 364,423 of record NZ_WVRF01000003.1, on the reverse strand, counting down.
GCGATGTGCAGAATCAGAGAACCGACCAAAACCCACATGAACAGCCAATGAAGCACGCCTGTAACCTCGGCCAGTACGTCGGACTTGGGAACAAAGGGCAAGTTTTGCCCAAAAGGCCATAGGATCGGAGCAAAGCCTTCTGTTGCGGCGTGGTGAACCCACCCGCTGAGAGGAACAAGAACCAAGGATCCATAAAGAAGCCAGTGAACGGTCTCTGCGGCGAAGGCCTCGGGCTTGTTTTCGACATTCAAAAGGCCGGGCTTTGTTTGGGTGAGGGCCCACAGGATACGCGCCAATGCGACGAAGAACACTGCGATCCCGACTGTTTTGTGCAGCGAAAAGACGCGCGCTGCGCGGGCGATCTCGGCTTCGGTTGGTGCGGTGTCTGCGTGAAGAACCGCATATGCAAGGTTGTCTGCGACCCAGCCGAGCGGCAAGGCCGTCAGGATCAGCAGGGCTGTGAGCCAGTGAAACGTCTTTGCAACGCTTCCGTAGCTGGAAAAGGAATTGGTCGCGGCCATGGGTCGTGGACTCCGAGATTCTTGATCTTGTCCAACGTAAAGCTGACAGAATGAGACACAAGTAAGCGCGGGCGCACAGCAACAGTGCCAGAATGCAGAACGCAGGCAGCGCTTGTGCCAGACGAGCAGTCAGTTTACACCCCGCCGCAACCTAACAGCATGCATGAGGTTGCAATGACACTCGCGTTCGTTTTTCCGGGGCAGGGCGCCCAGACAATCGGTATGGGCAAAGCGCTGGCCGAGGCTTACCCGGCGGCGCAAGCCATCTTTGATGAGGTGGACGACGCTCTGGGTGAGAAACTGAGCAGCCTGATCTGGGATGGCGATATCGCTGAGTTGACGCTGACACAGAATGCGCAACCCGCGTTAATGGCAACGTCAATGGCCGCAATGCGTGCCTTGGAGGCCGAGGGTGTTTCAATCAGCAAGACCGCTTTTGTGGCGGGGCACTCGCTTGGTGAATATTCCGCTTTGGCCGCTGCTGGAGCGTTGTCGGTTGCCGACACCGCGCGCCTGTTGCGCACGCGCGGGCAAGCCATGCAAAGCGCCGTGCCCGTAGGCGAGGGAGCCATGGCCGCTGTTCTCGGGTTGGACCTTGAAGCGGTTCGCGCCGTTGCCGAAGAGGCCGCGCAGGGCGAGGTATGTCAGGCGGCCAATGACAACGACCCAACCCAGGTTGTTGTGTCCGGTTCAAAAGCCGCCGTTGAGCGTGCAGCTGAGATCGCCAAAGAAAAAGGGGCTAAACGTGCAGTTATGTTGCCTGTAAGTGCTCCATTTCACTGTGCGCTGATGCAACCTGCTGCAGATGTAATGGCGGAAGCCCTTGCTGCAGTCGAAATTAAGGCACCTGCAGTGCCGTTGGTCGCCAATGTACGCGCTGAGGCGGTCAGTGACCCTGATTTGATCCGTCAGTTGCTTGTCGAACAAGTGACGGGCTCGGTGCGCTGGCGCGAAAGCGTGCAGTACATGGCTGCGCAGGGTGTGACTGAGACATGGGAGATTGGCGCCGGTAAAGCACTCTCTGGAATGATCCGTAAAATCGACCGTGCCATCGCCGGCAAAGCTGTGGGTGCGCCGGAAGATGTTCATAAGGCCCTTCAGGCCGAATCGTAAGCTGAATGCGCGTCTTTGCCGACGCACCAAGAGGGAAACTGTATGTTTGATTTGACAGGTAAAAACGCACTGATCACTGGTGCGTCAGGGGGCATCGGTGGCGACATTGCACGTGCACTGCACGGCGCGGGTGCAACGGTTGGGTTGTCCGGTACACGGGTCGAACCGCTGCAAGCCCTTGCTGATGAGCTTGGCGAGCGTGCACATGTACTGCCTTGTAATCTGAGTGATCCCGAAGCTGTGGAGGCGCTGCCGAAGCAAGCGGCCGAGGTGATGGGATCGGTCGACATTCTGGTCAACAACGCCGGTATAACGCGCGACAATCTGTTTATGCGTATGTCAGACGAGGAATGGCAGAGCGTCATTGACGTGAACATGACCTCGACCATGAAACTGTGTAAAGGCGTGATCCGGGGCATGATGAAGGCCCGATGGGGGCGCATCGTGAATGTCTCGTCCATCGTGGCGGCTATCGGTAATCCGGGGCAAACTAACTACGCCGCTTCAAAGGCCGGAATGATTGGTTTTTCCAAGGCCTTGGCCCATGAAGTTGCAACGCGCGGTATCACCGTAAATGCCGTGGCGCCGGGTTTCATCACAACGGCAATGACAGAAAAGCTGAGCGAGGATCAGAAAAAGGGTTTGTTGACCAAGGTTCCGGCGGGCCGCATGGGCGATCCCAGAGAAATTGCTGCGGCGGTTCTGTACCTCGCAAGCCCCGAAGCAGGCTATGTCACCGGAAGCACCTTGCATGTGAACGGCGGTATGGTCATGTTGTGATCGCATCAGGGGCGAGCGCGAAAGCGTTTGCCTCTTGCGTCGACTATGCTATAGGCGGCGCATCTATGCGGGGCCGGTCTTTCAGGTCGGCCTTCTACTTTCCCGGTTTCCCGGGACCCAAACCGCCCGAAACGGGCAAATCAAAGCCAACCCGTGCGGGCAAGGGCAGAATCGGGCAGACCGCCCTGTAAAGGAATGAGGAATAGATATGAGCGACGTCGCAGATCGCGTTAAGAAGATCGTTGTTGAGCACCTGGGTGTTGAAGAAGATAAGGTCGTTGAAAACGCGTCCTTCATCGACGATCTGGGCGCAGACAGCCTGGACACTGTTGAGCTGGTTATGGCCTTCGAAGAAGAGTTCGGCATCGAGATCCCCGATGACGCAGCCGAAACCATTCAAACATTCGGCGACGCGGTTAAGTTCATCAGCGAAGCGTCCTAAGCGTTTCTATCTGATCAAAAGCGGCGCTTCCGAGCAACGGAGGCGCCGTTTTTTTGTGCCCGATCAAATTTCGGTCTTGCGTGGTCATTTTCCACTGCGCACTGTTTCCATTGAGGCAAAACTCAAAGTGGACAGGGCATGATAAGATCCACTCCAATGATAAATACCGCGCGTTTGACGCTTTGCGCCATGCGCCCCGAGGATTTTGAGCGGTTCGCCGAAATCTGGCGTGACCCTTGCGTCGTTCAGAATATTGGCGGGACGCCACGGTCACGTGGCGAAGCGTGGGATTCGTTTCTGCGAAATGCTGGGCATTGGCAAATGGCCGGATTCGGCCAGTGGGGCGTAATGCAGCAGTCAACGCGTACGCTGATAGGGCAGGCAGGGTTCTTCTACGGCAACCGACGTATGGGGGAGGATTTTGACGGTTTCCCCGAAGCCGGTTGGATCCTAGCCCCCGAAGCTCAGGGCCAAGGGTTGGGATATGAAGCGGCCAAGGCCGCCCATGATTGGTTTGATCGGGTGATTCCCGGACCTTTGGTTGCAATGGTGAACGCGTCGAATACGTCTTCGCAGAAGCTCGCGAAAAAGCTGGGCTATGTTCTGATCCGTGAAGGGGTATATAATGAAACCCCGGTGCATTTGTTGCGGCGCAACGGACCACCCGCCCGCGCGTAATTCCGCCAGTTCGCCTATATGCCGCAAAATGGCCAAACTGTGCCGATCCCGGTAAATCGGGTTTGGAATGTGTGATCTATGCTGCCGGGGATTTTCAGAGCGATTGAGCGGAGGAGCAAGCTCATGAGGATTTACCCCACGATGGAACTGCAGAACGGCCGGTGTGTCACGCTGGATAAAGGCCGTCTGGATAACGCGATGATCTGGCATGTGAATCCGGTTGAAACCGCGCGGGGCTGGGCCGAGGCAGGTGCCGAATGGATGCATCTGACTGATTTCGACGCGATTGAAGGCAAGGACACCAACGCCCAGCTGATTGAGGAAATCATTCGAGGAGCAGAGATTCCCGTGCAACTGGCCGGCGGTATGCGCACACGTGAACAGGTCGAATACTGGATCGACAAAGGGGTGGGGCGTGTCGTTATCGGCACGTTGGCCGCGCTGGAGCCGAATCTGGTCAAAGAACTGGCCAAGCTCTATCCGGATCAGATCGTGCTGTCTGTCGACGTCTGGCAGGGATTTGTCATGACGGATGGCTGGCGTAACCAGAGCGCCTTTACACCCGAGGCATTTATTGACGCGTTTGAGGGCGTTCCGTTTGCAGCGATTGTCGTCACGGATATCGATAGCGACATGGAAGATGTAGACGCGCAGCTTGGTTTGATTTCCGGGATCGCCGGGCATTCCCGGACCCCGGTGATTGCAAGCGGAGTCGTGCGCACGGCGGACGATATATCCCGTCTGGCCTATATCCCGAACATTTCGGGCGCAATTGTCGGGCGGGCGCTGTTCCGCAAGTCGCTGGAATTATCAGATGCTCTGGAGATGGCTAAGGCCGCACATGAGCCAGTGGCGCAGTTCCAATAAGCCGAATAAACAAACCATCCCGCCCTTTCTGCTGCGCGCGTGAAAGGGCGGGTACTGTGTTTTCCTTAAAATACGCGTTTCTCTGGGTGATCGGCGGCTGGATGCCGGTTCGGAAATCGCCCTTGCTCTTGCCCCCGGACCCCGGGCCGGGGTATGAGCGGTTCTCATAACAGGAAGCAGGCAAGAGGCACTTCATGCGCAGAGTCGTTGTAACCGGTCTTGGATTGGTCACTCCTTTGGCCAGCGGGGTCGAGGAAACATGGTCGCGGTTGCTGGACGGGGAATCCGGCGCAGGCCCCATCACGCATTTCGACGCTGAGGCAAGCGGGGTCACGACGACCTATGCCTGCGAGGTGCCGCGCGGGGATGGTACCAACGGAACGTTCAATCCTGACGATTGGATGCCGCCGAAAGAACAGCGCAAGATCGAAGACTTCATCCTGTATTCGATTGCGGCCGCGGAAATGGCCTGCAAGGACGCCAACTGGTTGCCGGAGGATGAGGAAGACCGTCTGCGAACAGGTGTTCTGATTGGTTCGGGTATCGGCGGGTTGGGCTCGATTGCCAACACCGCTAATCTGATCCGCGACAAGGGTCCGCGACGGGTGTCACCGTTCTTTATTCCGGGTGCTCTGATCAATCTGGCCTCGGGTCAGGTGTCGATCCGCCACGGTTTCAAAGGGCCGAACCACTCTGTTGTGACCGCATGTTCGACTGGTGCCCATGCGATTGGCGATGCCAGCCGTATTATCCGCGCGGGTGATGCGGACGTCATGGTTGCAGGTGGCGGCGAAGGCTGCATCTGCGAGATCGGGATTGCAGGTTTCAATGCCTGTAAGGCGCTGTCGACGAAATATGCAGACGACCCGAAGAAAGCCAGCCGTCCCTATGACGTCGACCGCGACGGGTTCGTCATGGGCGAGGGTGCGGGCATCGTGGTGTTGGAAGACTACGAACACGCAAAAGCACGTGGAGCCAAGATTTATGCCGAAGTTCTGGGTTATGGCATGTCGGGTGATGCGTATCACATCACCGCGCCGTCAGAGGATGGCGATGGGGCCGAACGTTCGATGAAGGCCGCGCTGCGCAGTGCCGGGCTGGAGCCGAAAGATCTGGACTATATCAACGCGCATGGCACCTCGACCATGGCGGATACGATTGAGTTGGGTGCTGTGGAACGCCTGCTGGGCGATCATGCGTCAAACGCCACAATGACATCGACAAAGTCAGCCACTGGGCACTTGCTGGGGGCTGCGGGCGCGATTGAGGCAATTTTCTCGATTCTGGCAATCCGTGATCAGGTTGCGCCGCCGACGATCAACTTGGACAACCCGGCGGTCGAAACACCGATTGATCTGGCACCGAATGCCAAGCGCGAGCGTGAGATCAACGTGGCTCTGTCAAACTCGTTCGGGTTTGGCGGTACCAATGCCAGCGTGATCTTTGGAAAGGTCAGCTAAATGTGGCGGGCCATTGCTTCGAATGCTCTGACCATGTTGGTGGTCGGCTTGTTCCTGATGGGCGGACTGATCCTTTGGGGGCAATCTCAATACAAAGCGGAAGGCCCGCTGGAAACCGCGATCTGCCTACAAGTCAGAAGCGGATCGAACATGACGCGTGTCAGTCAGGAACTGCAAGAGCAAGGCGCGATTAGCAATGCGACGCTGTTCCGGATGGCAGCGGACTACACCGACCGCGCGCAGCAGCTGAAAGCCGGTAGCTTTCTGGTGCGCGAAGGCGCGTCGATGGAGCAGATCATCGCTGAGATTACCAGCAGCGGTGCCAGCACCTGCGGATCCGAGATCGAATACCGCATCGGCGTGAACCGTGCCCAGACACGGGTGCGCGAGCTGAACCCCGCGACGTTGGAGTTTGATGAAATCGCGTCTTTCGATGCGTTGGAGGAAGAGGCGCCAGAAACCTATACCGAAAAACGCAACGAGGCCGATACCAGGTATCGTGTGTCGTTGGCCGAAGGCGTGACCTCGTGGCAGGTGGTTGAGGCGTTGAAGTCCTTCGAGGCGCTGGCCGGAGAAGTGACTGAGATTCCGGCCGAGGGGATGTTGGCCCCAGACAGCTATGACATTGTGGCCGGTCAGGACCGCAATGATGTCCTGCAAGCCATGCAAGATAAACAGCAGCTTCGGATCAATGCGGCCTGGGAAAACCGTCAGGATGGCTTGCCGCTGGAAAGCCCCGAAGAGATGCTGATCCTTGCTTCGATCATCGAAAAGGAAACCGGAGTTCCCGAAGAGCGTGGTCAAGTAGCCAGCGTGTTCGTGAACCGCCTGAATCAAGGGATGCGGTTGCAGACGGACCCGACGGTCATCTACGGCGTGACCAAGGGTCAGGGCACTTTGGGTCGCGGTTTGCGTCGCAGCGAGTTGAATCGCCCAACGCCCTGGAACACGTATCAAATCGATGGGTTGCCGCCGACCCCGATTGCGAACCCAGGTTTGGCAAGTCTTGAGGCTGCTGTTGCGCCGGATGACACCAGCTTTGTGTTCTTTGTGGCCGATGGTACCGGTGGTCATGCGTTTGCAGAGACGTTGCAGGAGCACAATCGTAACGTAGCCAAGTGGCGCGAGATTGAAGCCGAGCGGAACTCGGGGAATTAATCCGAACCTTAAACGCTTTCAAAAGAAACGCCGACGTCAGAGGGTTGTCTGACGTCGGCGTTTCATTTTGAATTCGGTGTGGGCGCTACGCAGCAGGACGCCTGCGGCGGGGACGTCGACCTTTTGACCCTGAAGGTTTGCCAGCACCATTTGCCGGTTTGGGCTTGAACCCCCGGCGGCGGTTGTTCTGGCGACGCGCCGGTTTTTGAGTTTCTATCCTTTCGGGCATGGAGCCGCTTGCCACTGGAATTTCGATCTTCATCAGCTTCTGAATCTGAAGCAACAAATCGACTTCTTCCGGAGAGCAGAAGGCAATAGCCTCACCTTCGCGCCCGGCACGGGCTGTGCGGCCGATACGGTGGACATAATTATCTGGCACTTCGGGCAGGTCGAAATTGATGACATAGGCAACACCGGGGATATCGATACCACGGGCTGCGACGTCGGTGGCCACCAGGACATTGACCTCGCCTGCGCGAAACGCCTTGATCGCGCGGTCGCGTTGCCCCTGGCTTTTGTTGCCATGGATCGAAGCGGCGTTGTAGCCGTCGGCCACCAGTCCCTTCATCAACCGCTCGGCCCCGTGTTTAGTGCGCGAAAACACCAGCGTTAGGGCATTGCTGTCTCGTGAGAGAATCTCGCGCAGTTTGGCTGGTTTTTCGGGTTTTGAGACGAAATGCACGGACTGAGTAATTTTATCGGCGGCCTTGCCCGGAGGCGAAACCTGCACCCGTTGCGGGTTATTCAGATAGGCTCGGCTGAGTTCTTCCATTTGCTTGGGCATGGTCGCGGAAAACAGCATGGTTTGACGCGGCGTTCCCAAAGCGGGTGCAATGCGACGCAATGCGTGAATAAAGCCAAGATCAAGCATCTGGTCTGCCTCGTCCAGCACGAGATGCCGGACTGCGCCGAGGTCAACCGCGCCTCGGTCCATTAGGTCAATCAAGCGACCGGGGGTTGCGACCAGAATATCAGTGCCACGGGACAGGAACATGATCTGCTTGTTGATCGATTGTCCGCCCACAACGGTCGCCACACGCAGCTTGGAGCCTTTGGTTAGGACGCGCAGGCTGTCGGCGATTTGGTTCACCAGTTCGCGGGTCGGTGCAAGGATCAGCGCTTTGGCTGTCTTTGGATCAGGTTTTCCCGGCTGAGCCAGCAGGTGGTCGATCAGAGGTAGGCCAAAGGCCAGTGTCTTGCCTGTACCAGTTTGGGCCAGTCCGAGGATATCGTGCCCATTCAGCGCCAGCGGAATGGCTTGATTCTGGATCGGGGTGGGTTGTGTGAAATTGGCGCTTTTCAGTGCTTTGTTGAGTGTGGGGGCAAGGCCCAGCATGTCGAAGTCGAACAAAAAATTATCCTTTTTGTCCGGAGCTATCGCCCACGGACAGATCGTGACGGGTCGCATGTGGCGACCAGCAGGGTTGTGCGAGACCTCGGGACGGGCAGGCGCACCCTGCGCTATCCGGTCGTCGCGTCAAGAACCCTGCGTGATGGGGAACTGTAATGTGGATCGGGCGCTGTAGGGCGGAAGAGGTCCGCGCAAGCTCACGCAGCAGCGCTTTGATTGTCGGCAAATGGGGGTTGAGGGAAGGATTGTCAAGCTAGCATTTGTAAATGGAGCCATGCGTTGGCAGCGAGGGTGTCAAATTTAACGCGTTTCTTAGCCCGGTTTTGAGTGACGTCCTGAAGCAAGAGGGTGGTTTTGATGGTTTTTCAACGAGAGCAGTATTCGCGAAGCAGCTATGCTGGGGGCTGAAAGTCTTACTTCTGCGTACGCTCCCTGTTGCGTTCGTGTTGCGTAACTAATTGACATTGCGAACTTAAATCCATATAAGTTGTGTCATGCTAGAAGAAGTGGGCAACGGCCACGGGGAAACCCAGCGGCCGTTTTTCGTTTCTCTCGTGCGGAGAAAACTCACGCATGAGGTCACAGGCAAACATGACTTTGATTACCCCGGAAGAGCGGATTTCCCAGACGGCTGATTTGTTGCAGTCGCTTGAGAGGTCCATTCGCGATCTGCGGCAAGCGGCGGAAGACCTGCGCAAACAGATCGGTGCCGGGGAGGATGCAGATCTTGCTGGTTCAGCCAGGCAACTCGGGCAGTTAGAGGGGCTGATCCGAAGTTGTCAGAAAGTGGAGACAAGCTTTGTCGAACAACATCACAGACAAGCCGGAATTGCCCAAGGGGGGTACGCGCTCGACCTTGAGCGCGCTCGATTTGAAATCGGGTGCAGGTTGGCTCGCCTCCGCCGATGCTGCGGTGCGGGAGAGATTTCTGAGTGAGATCGGGGAGGGGGGGCTGTGTGCCCTCCCTTTCCTGTTCGAGTTCTGGGCGCTGCCGCATCAGTTGCCGCCCGAGGGCGATTGGCGGTCATGGGTGATCATGGGCGGGCGCGGCGCGGGCAAGACGCGCGCCGGGTCTGAATGGGTGCGGGCGATGGTTGAGGGGGCCAAGCCGTTGGATCGTGGCGAGGCCAGTCGCGTGGCGTTGGTTGGCGAGACCTTCGATCAGGTGCGCGATGTGATGATCTTTGGCGACAGTGGAATTTTGCAATGCTCGCCGCCGGACCGGCGGCCTGTGTGGAAGGCATCGGAGCGCAAGTTGATCTGGCCCAACGGGGCCGAGGCGCAGGCGTTTTCGGCGCATGACCCGGAGGGGTTGAGGGGACCACAGTTTGATGCGGCCTGGGTGGATGAGCTGTCCAAGTGGAAAAAAGCCGGGGAAACCTGGGATATGTTGCAATTTGCGTTGCGGTTGGGAGAGCGGCCTCGGGTCTGTGTGACCACGACGCCGCGCAATGTGAAGGTTTTGAAGGATTTGTTGGCCTCGCCGTCCACGGTGCAGACCCATGCGCCGACGGAGGCAAACCGTGCCAATCTGGCGGAGTCGTTCTTGCAGGAAGTGCGCGCGCGATATGCGGGCACGCGGCTGGGGCGGCAGGAATTGGACGGGGTGTTGTTGTCGGATGCTGAGGGTGCGTTGTGGACGGGATCGATGCTGGATGCTGCGCGGTGTGCGCAGGTGCCCGAGCTGGACCGTGTGGTGGTGGCGCTGGACCCGGCGGTGACATCCGGTTCAGGCGCGGATGCCTGCGGGATCGTGGTTGTTGGCGCTCAGGTGCAGGGAACGCCTGAGGAGTGGCGCGCCTATGTGCTGGCTGACCGGACGGTGCAGGGCGTTGGTCCGGCGGGCTGGGCGCAGGCGGCGATTGACGCGATGGACGAGTTTGGGGCCGAGCGGCTGGTGGCCGAGGTCAATCAGGGTGGGCAACTGGTAGAGGAAGTCGTGCGGCAGGTGGACCCTCTGGTCCCTTATCGCGCAGTACGGGCGTCACGCGGCAAGGCGGCGCGGGCCGAGCCTGTGGCGGCGTTGTACGAGCAGGGACGGGTGCGCCATGTGGCCGGTCTGGACGCGCTGGAGGAGCAGATGTGCCAGATGACCGCGCGCGGGTTCGAGGGGCAGGGCTCGCCCGACCGGGTCGACGCGCTGGTCTGGGCGCTGCATGAACTTGTGGTGGGGCCTGCCGGGGCTTATCGGCGGCCTCGGGTGCGGGCGCTCTAGCGTTCCGCAGCCCAGAGTAGATGCCATAAATTGGCGAAACGTGGTTCTATCGAGCGGGTACAGATAGAATTGTCCAGTGTCGCGCGTGAGCTATCACTTGCGCGCCTTCGCTTTGCCTGTCGCTGAGAGCGCCGCGTTCATGCTTTGGGCAAGCAATCAAAATAGATCCGTCATTGACTGGTTCGCGGATTTCTCGATTTTCGCTTATGATTTGGCAAACGTCTTCCGGTGTGGGGTAGGGTCTGACCGGATTTAAGCCTGACGTGCCCGCTTCGGTATAATTGAAAGTTGTTGGCTCCGCGTCGTAGTCCAGATTTGGTCCGAAACACCCAGACGTTGTAAAAAGCAAGACTGGTACCATTGCTTTGGTCAAATTCATAAAACCTCACTGTATTCTAAAAACTATTACATTGTAAATTCAGGAGTATTCGAGCGGATTCTTTGCGTCTAGATTGAAAGATAAGAGTAATTTGGTTTTTTGGTGAGCTTCCTGGGTGCCCCCAAATCCATTTGTGTCTAGTCAACTATCTGTTGCCCCACCCCCGTACGCACCATTCCCAAGCCTTAAACTTCTTTCCGTCATAAATCCTTTCAACAAGCCGGGCAGAGCGGCGGCAGAAAGGAGCACAGATGGTATTCGATTTCTTGCGTCGTGGATCGGCTGGTGAGACACCCGAGGCGAAGGCGAGCGCGGCGGGCCCGGTGGTGGCGTGGCAGACGGGCGGGCGCGTGGCGTGGAGCCCCAGGGATGCGGTATCGCTGACGCGGACGGGGTTTTCGGGGAACCCGGTGGGGTTTCGATCCGTCAAGCTGATTGCCGAGGCGGCGGCGGCGTTGCCCTTGGTGTTGCAGGATCAGGCGCAGCGGTATGAGACACATCCGATCCTGTCGTTGATGCGCCGTCCGAATGCGGCTCAGGGACGGGCGGAGTTGATGGAGGCGCTGTTCGGACAGTTGCTGCTATCGGGCAATGCTTACGTTGAGGCGGTGCAGGCCGATGAGAGCCTGCCGGTTGAGCTGCATGTGTTGCGATCCGACCGGATGAGCGTTGTTCCGGGGGCGGATGGCTGGCCCAAAGCGTATGATTATGCGGTGGGTGGCAAGAAGCACCGGTTTGCTGCGGAAAGTATCTGCCATATCAAGTCGTTCCATCCGCAGGATGATCATTATGGGTTCTCGCCGATGCAGGCGGCGGCGATGGCGGTTGATGTGCATAACAGCGCGTCGCGGTGGTCGAAATCGCTGTTAGACAATGCGGCGCGGCCCTCGGGGGCGCTGGTGTGGAAGGGCGATGGCCATGGGGTGATGGCCGAGGATCAGTTCCGGCGTTTGTCGGATGAGATCGAGCAGAACTATCGCGGGGCGCGCAATGCTGGTCGTCCGATGGTTCTGGAAGGGGGGCTGGATTGGAAGCCGATGGGGTTCTCTCCGTCCGATATGGAGTTTCAAAAGACCAAGGAAGCCGCTGCCCGCGAGATCGCGTTGGCCTTTGGGGTCCCGCCGATGTTGCTGGGGATCCAGGGCGACGCGACCTATTCGAACTATCAGGAGGCCAACCGGGCGTTCTATCGTCTGACCGTGCTGCCCCTAGTGACGCGGGTGGCGGCGGCGGTGTCAGAGTGGCTGGCGGGGTTTACCGGCGAAGAGCTGGTGCTGAAACCCGATTTGGATCAGGTGCCTGCACTTTCGGTGGAGCGTGACGCGCAATGGGCGCGGGTCAACGGGGCTGATTTCCTGACAGATGCCGAGAAACGCGCGTTGTTGGGGTTGCCGGAGCGTGCTGATGACTGACGGGTATCCCTCGTTTGAATGCGCGCCGGGCCTGCGTTTGGCCGCGCATGAGCGGGTGGCCGAAATCCAGCACGCGCATCTTTGTCGGCGGTTGGATCAGATTGAAGAAATGATGGAGCGGCTGGAGCGTCGGTTGTGGCTGACGGTCTACGGGGTGGCCGCCGTGATCTTGGCGCAGGCGTTTCAGTCATTCCTTGCGGTAACACCTTAAGATCAGTTTGTTACATGGAGAAGTTCATGGATTTGGAACATAAATTCGCGCGGTTCGGAGACGGGTTGTCGGTGTCCGAGGACGCGATGATCGAGGGCTATGCGAGCCTTTTCGGTCAGGTCGATCAAGGCAGTGACGTCGTGCAGCGCGGGGCGTATCGGGCTTCGCTTGAGGGGCTCAAGGTTGCGGGTCAGCGGGTCAAGATGCTGTGGCAACACGACCCAGCGCAGCCCATCGGTGTCTGGGACGAGGTACGCGAGGACGACAAGGGCCTGTGGGTCAAGGGGCGCCTGCTGGAAAGCACCCAGAAGGGCCGCGAAGCGGCGGAGTTGATCCGGGCGGGCGCGATGGATGGCCTGTCGATTGGCTATCGCACCAAGCGGGCTTTAAAGAATGACAAGGGCCAGCGGGTCCTGACCGAACTGGAGCTTTGGGAGGTGTCGCTGGTGACATTCCCGATGCTGCCCAGTGCGCGGGTGTCGGCCAAGGGGAGCGACCCTGAGGCTGAGAGCACCTGGCGCAGAATTGCCGAAGTGTTCGACAGCGCTCGGCAGGAGCTGGCGCGGACCTAGCGCGCCTCAAAACCCATCCAAAAACAGGACATGCTGATGAGCAAGACCGAGACCCCGGCCTTGACCGGAGAGGGTGCGTCCCTGGTTCAGGAGGTGAAGCAGGAGATGGCTGGCTTCGTGAATGAATTCAAGGGCCTGAAAGCTGAAGTTAAGACAAAATTGCAACAGACAGAAGAGCGACTGACCATGCTGGATCGTAAATCAACCATCGCGGCACGCCCGCACCTTGCGGCCTCGAACGAAGACGGTGCCCCACACCAAAAGGCATTTGACGCCTATGTGCGGTCTGGCGAGGATGACGGCCTGCGCGGGCTGGAGATGGAAGCCAAGTCGCTTTCGACGGCTGTTAACAGCGACGGTGGGTATCTTGTTGATCCACAAACCGCGGAGACCATCAAATCGGTTCTAAACTCGACGGCTTCGATCCGCTCGATTGCGTCAGTGGTGAACGTTGAGGCGAACTCGTTTGACGTGCTGATCGATCACACGGATGTCGGTGCGGGCTGGGCGGATGAAAACGCGGCCGCGGCGGAAACCGGCTCCCCTTCCATCGACCGCATCTCGATTCCGCTGCACGAGCTGAGCGCGTTACCCAAAGCGTCACAACGTCTGTTGGATGACAGCGCGTTTGACGTCGAGGGCTGGCTGGCCGGTCGTATCGCGGACAAGTTTGCCCGTGCCGAGGCTTCGGCATTTATAAATGGAGACGGTGTCGACAAGCCGAAGGGCATCATGATTCACCGAGCTGTGTCCAACGACAGCTGGTCCTGGGGCAGCCTTGGTTATGTCGCGACCGGGATCGATGGGGGCATTGACGCTGATGCGATTGTCGATGTGGTTTATGCGTTGGGCGCGCAATACCGGGTCAACGGCACTTTCGTTATGAACTCGAAAACCGCTGGGGTGATCCGCAAGTTGAAAGACGGTGATGGCCGTTTCTTGTGGTCGGATGGTCTGGCGGCCGGTGAACCTGCACGACTGATGGGGTACCCGGTGCTGATTGCCGAGGATATGCCGGATGCGGCGTCCGATAGTTTCTCGATCGCCTTTGGCGACTTCCAGGCCGGTTACACCATTGCCGAACGCCCCGATATGCGCGTGCTGCGTGATCCGTTCAGCGCCAAGCCGCATGTCTTGTTCTATGCGACCAAACGTGTGGGCGGCGACGTAAGCGATTTTGCTGCAATCAAGCTGGTGAAATTCGGCACTGCCTAAGCGGTGGCGGATCCGGGGGGCCGCCGGCCCCTCGGGCGGCGGGCGCGGGCCGGGGTGAGATCCCCCGCGTTGTCTAGCTGCTCCCCTCCGTCCGAGCAACGTGGGGCGGCGCGTGCCCGTCATTTTCCAGGAATGCGGCCCCGGAGGGGTCCGAGATTGCGGAGTGAATGGATGATATTGATCGAAGAAACCGCCATCGCGGATGCGGCGCTGCCGGTGGATCAGTTCAAAGCGCATCTGAGGCTGGGTACAGGCTTTGCTGAAGGCGATGTGCAGGATGAAGTACTCAAGGGGTTCTTGCGTGCGGCGATCGCGGCGATTGAGGCGCGTACCGGCAAGTTTCTGATTGCGCGGGATTTTTCGTGGAGCCTGAATGGTTGGCGGGATTCGTCGGGTGAAGTTTTGCCGGTTGCACCGGTGATCTCGGTGCAGGCGGTGACAGTGACTGACACACAGGGTACTGAAGCGGCCGTCGATGCGGGTACCTATCAATTGGAACGAGACGGTCAGCGACCGCGCGTGCGTCCTAGGGGTTCAAGCTTGCCTGCAATTGCAACGGGCGGTTCTGCAAAGATCAGCTTTGTTGCGGGGATGGCGCAAGATTGGGGCGGGCTGCCTGCCGATTTGGGTCAGGCGGTTCTGCTGTTGGCTGCGCATTACTACGAGTACCGCGATGAAACTGCATTGAGCGCGGGTTGTATGCCTTTTGGCGTCACAAGTTTGATCCAGCGCTATCGCATGGTGCGTTTCGGTGCGGGAGTGGCGCAATGAATCTACCGCATCTGAACCGCAGATTGATGCTGGAAGCCCCGATACGAAGCGCGGATGGATCGGGCGGTTACATCCAGACCTGGGCTGCACTGGGAACGTTATGGGCAGAGGTCACAGCGCGCAGCGGGACAGAGCGCCAAATCGCTGGGGTGTCAGTTTCGAGGGTTGGGTATCGCATTGTCGTGCGTGGTGCCCCGGAGGGATCTTCCATGCGTCCTGCGCCTGATCAACGGTTTCGGGAAGGCAATCGCCGCTTTGTGATCCGTGCTGTGGCAGAGCGCGATCCACGCGGACAGTACCTGACCTGTTTCGCGGATGAAGAGGTGGCAGCATGAGCTATGGCGTGTCAGCAGCCCTGCAAGCGGCCGTGTATCAACAGTTGTTGGGGGACATCGCGGTCAGCAATCAGTCTGGCGGCGCAATCTATGACGCGGTGCCCGCCGGTGTTGTGCCGCAGACCTATGTGACCCTTGGACCGGAAGAGGTGCGCGACGCGTCCGACCGCTCGGGTGCGGGCGCGATTCATCGATTTACGGTTTCGGTCGTGTCCGAAGCGGCTGGGTTTGGCGTAGCGAAGACCCTGGCGGGCGCGGTTTGCGACGCTTTGGAAGGTGCGCCATTGACGTTGGATCGCGGCCATTTGGTGGGCTTGTGGTTCGAACGCGCCCGCGCACGGCGCACAGGAACTGGCGGCACGATCCGCCAGATCGACCTGAGATTCCGCGCCCGCGTGGAAGACGATTAAGCAATCAACGGAGAGAACACATGGCTGCCCAGAACGGAAAAGACCTTTTGGTCAAAGTGGATATGAACGGAACGGGACTGTTCCAGACGATCGCTGGTTTGCGCGCAACGCGGATCAGCTTCAACGCCGAAAGTGTGGATGTCACCAGCCTGGAAAGCCAGGGCGGGTGGCGCGAGCTGTTGTCGGGCGCGGGGGTCAAGTCGGCCTCGATTTCGGGCTCGGGGGTTTTCAAGGACGCGGGGACAGATGAGCGCGCGCGACAGTTGTTCTTTGATGGTGAGACGCCCGGCTTCCAGGTGATCATTCCTGATTTCGGCGTCGTTGAGGGGCCCTTCCAAGTAACCAGCATCGAGTATGCAGGGTCGCACAATGGTGAAGCGACTTATGAGATGAGCATGGCAAGTGCCGGCGCTCTAACCTTTACGGCGCTTTGATCAGATGGCCAATCCGTGGACGGGCGAGGTGACGTTGACCATCGATGGAGAGCGGCGGGTGCTCAAACTGACGCTGGGTGCTTTGGCGGAACTGGAGCAAGAATTGAACGCGGGGTCGTTGGTCGAATTGGTGCAGCGGTTTGAAGGTGGGGCCTATTCCAGCACGGATGTCTTGGCCCTGATCGTCGCCGGTTTGCGGGGTGGAGGCTGGGACATTTCCCGCACTGATCTGCTTCATGCCGAAATAGAAGGCGGCCCCATGGCTGCGGCGAGAACCGCAGCCGAGCTGCTGGCGCGGGCCTTCATGGTACCGGAGGGCGCATGAGTGGCTTCGACTGGCCCGCCCTGATGCGTGCCGGGTTTCTGGGCTTGCGTCTGACCCCGGAACAGTTCTGGCGTCTGACCCCGGCCGAGTTGCGGCTGATGCTGGGGCAGGGTGCCGGAATGTCCGCAATGAACCGGGCGGGGTTGGACGCGCTGCTGGCGGCCTATCCGGACAAGACACAAGGAGAGCGTAATGACGGATCGTGACGGGTTTGATGACCTGCAAGAACGGGGAGAGGCGCTGGGCGACTCTCTGGGCGATGCTGCAACCATGGCAGCAGCGTTCGATAGCCAGATGAAGCGCATAAGCGCCGCGTTTGAGGAAACCGGCAAGGATGTCGCGACACTGGAACGTGGGATGTCCAGCGGACTGCGCAAGGCATTCGACGGCGTTGTGTTGGATGGAATGAACCTGTCGGATGCGTTGGATGTTCTGAAGAACTCTTTGATCCAAACGGCTTATGCGGCTGCGATCAAGCCTGTCACGGACCATTTCGGTGGAATGTTGGCGAATACAGTCGGTGGATTGGTGAAGGGCATCCTGCCCTTTGCTGATGGTGGCAGTTTCAGCCAGGGCCGGGTGATGCCTTTTGCCAATGGTGGTGTCGTCAGCAGCCCGACCATGTTTCCCATGCGTGGTGGCACCGGACTGATGGGCGAGGCGGGGCCCGAGGCGATCATGCCGCTGGCAAGGGGTGCCGACGGCAAGCTGGGCGTCCGCACACAGGGCGGAGGGCGTGCCGTGAATGTGGTGATGAATATCACGACGCCCGACGTACAGGGGTTCCGCAGATCTCAGGGGCAGATCGCCTCGCAGATGAGCCGTGCTTTGGGGCGTGGCAATCGAAACAGATAAAACAGGGAGCATGTCATGAATTTCCACGAGGTAAGGTTTCCCGCCAGTTTGAGCTTTGGCTCGGTCGGCGGTCCCGAACGGCGCACGGACATCGTGACGTTGGCCAACGGGTTCGAAGAACGCAACACCCCTTGGGCTCATTCCCGTCGCCGTTATGATGCGGGGCTGGGAATGCGATCATTGGACGATATCGAAACGCTGATTTCGTTCTTCGAGGCGCGGCAGGGGCAGATGTTCGGCTTCCGGTGGAAGGATTGGTCGGATTTCAAGTCCGGCAAGGTCACGCTGGATGTCGATTTTTCGGATCAGGTGATCGCCCAGGGCGATGGCGTCACCACCGAGTTCCAACTGATCAAAACCTACAGCTCGGGCGGGGTCAGCTATGCGCGCCCCATTGTCAAACCAGTTCTGGGCACCGTGCGTTTGGGGGTGGATCAGGATGAAATCCGCGAGGGCGTGGATTTCGATGTGGATCTGGCGACCGGCAAGATCACTTTTGCGGATCCACCTCCGGAAGAAGTTGATATCACCGCCGGGTTTGAATTTGACGTGCCGGTTCGGTTTGACACCGACAAAATCCAGACCAGCGTTGCCAGTTTTCAGGCCGGCGATGTTCCAAATGTTCCTGTGGTCGAGGTGCGTGTCTGATGGTCGGGGATATTCAGGGCCTGCATGCGCATTTGCAAAGTGGGATGACAACAGTGTGCCGGTGCTGGGCGATAAAACGCTTGGATGGGCAAGAATACGGTTTCACCGATCATGACATGGAGCTGGTGTTTGAAGGATTGACCTTCAAAGCCAGTTCAGGGCTGACCGCGACGGCCATTGAACAGGCCACAGGCCTTTCAATTGACAATACCGAAGCCATGGGTGCGCTGTCGGATGCTTCTATTCGAGAAGAGGATATCGACGCCGGGCGTTTCGACGGGGCCGAGGTTCGGGCCTGGTTGGTAAATTGGGCCAATCTGGAACAGCGTGTATTGCAGTTCCGAGGCTCTATGGGCGAACTGCGGCGCGCGGGTGGCGCGTTTCATGCTGAATTGCGCGGACTGACTGATTTGCTGAACCGGCCTTTGGGACGGATTTACCAGAAGCCCTGCACGGCTGTTCTGGGGGATCAGAATTGCCGGTTCAACATGGACTCGCCCGGGTACTGGATTGATGGCGCAGTCATCGGCTTTGATGGCGGAACTGTATTGTTGGTGAACGGCGGAGAAACCATCGCAAACGGTTGGTTCGACCGCGGCCGGGTCGATGTGGTGTCGGGTCCTGCAAAAGGGCTGTGGGCCTCGATCAAGCGAGACCGGCAAACAGGACGCGGGCGCGAGATCACGCTGTGGTCAGGGTTTGGCGAAAACCTGGTCGCGGGCGACTTGGTCCGACTGCGGGCAGGGTGTGACAAACGCATGAAGACCTGTCGGTCGAAATTCAACAACATTCTGAACTTTCAAGGTTTCCCGGATCTTCCTGGGGAGCATTGGGTGATGGCTGTTCCCAAGAAAGGCAAAGCCAACAACGGAGGAAGCCTACGGTGACACTCAAGAAACAGGACATTGTCGCTGAGGCACGCAGCTGGGTTGGAACGCCATATGTCCATCAGGCTTCAACCAAAGGAGCAGGTACGGATTGCCTGGGTTTGCTGCGTGGTGTGTGGCGTGCCCTGATCGGGCAAGAGCCCGAAGCCGTTCCGATCTACAGCCTGGATTGGTCCGAGCCGCAAGGGGAAGAACGCATGTGGGCGGCCGCGCAGCGGCATCTGGTCGAAAAACCGGTCTCCCGGTTCGCACCCGGAGATGTGCTGTTTTTTCGGATGCGCGAGGGTAGCGTGGCCAAGCATCTGGGCATTGTCAGCGCGACGCAGCCCACCCCGCGTTTCATTCACGCGTATTCCCGTCGCGGTGTTGTCGAGAACGCTCTGAGCGTCCCGTGGCAGCGCCGGGTCGTTTCCTGTTTTGAATTTCCGTTGGAGGAGCTCTGATGGCTACCATTCTTCTTTCTGCAGCCGGCGCCGCACTGGGCGGTTCGATCGGTGGTACGATTGCTGGCTTGTCGACGGCCATCATTGGGCGGGCCGTGGGCGCCACGATCGGACGGGTGATTGACCAGCGTTTCTTCAGCCAATCTGTCATGGGAAGCGGCAGCGAAGTTGTCGAAACCGGGCGGATGGACCGCTTTAGGCTCACTGAAACGGGCGAGGGCGCACCGGTCAGCACGGTGTTCGGGCGCATGCGCGTAGGCGGTCAGGTTATCTGGGCCTCGGATTTCCTGGAAACGCAAACATCGACGACCGAGGGGGGCGGTGGCGGTGGTAAAGGAACGCCCAGCACACCCGAAGTCACAACCATCTCATACAGCTACTCGGTTTCGTT
Source organism: Ruegeria sp. HKCCD7296 (assembly GCF_013110775.1). Taxonomy (NCBI): domain Bacteria; kingdom Pseudomonadati; phylum Pseudomonadota; class Alphaproteobacteria; order Rhodobacterales; family Roseobacteraceae; genus Ruegeria; species Ruegeria sp. HKCCD7296. The sequence continues at coordinate 344,550 of NZ_WVRF01000003.1, read as the reverse complement.
GGCTATCGCGGTCAGCGCGGGCGAAATTGCGGATGTGGGACGTGTGTGGGCGGATGGTGAAGAACAAGAACGATCCGGCCTAAATATGCGGGTCTACCATGGTACGCAAAATCAATTGCCCGACCCGCTGATTGAAGCCATTGAGGGCGCAGGTACTGTACCGGCGTATCGGGGAACGGCCTATGTGGTCATCGAAGATTTCCCGCTTGCCGCCTTTGGTAACCGCGTGCCGCAGTTTTCATTTGAAGTCGTACGGCATGCACAGCGTGACATGCCCGATCATGACAGTGCGGTCTCGCAGCTCGTACGGGGGGTCGCAATGATCCCCGGAACCGGTGAATACACATTGGCGACGTCACAGGTGAACTTTAAGAACAAAGGGAAAAGTTGGGCCACCAACGCGCATTCAGCGTCTGGAATGACCGATTTTCTGGCTTCGACGCGCGCTTTGCGAACTGAACTTCCCAATTGCGATGCCGCATCTTTGGTTGTGTCTTGGTTCGGCGACGATCTGCGGTGCAACGCTTGCCAGATACGTCCCAAGATTGAGCAAAACAGCCTAGATAGCAGAGACATGCCGTGGGCTGTGTCGGACCGGAATCGAGGCAATGCGGGCGTTGTGGCCAAGGAAAATGGCCGCCCGGTCTATGGTGGAACACCCGCGGATGCAGCAGTGGTTGAGGCGATCCGCCATCTGAACAAGACCGGCAAAAGGGTCATGTTCTATCCATTTATTTTGATGGAGCAATTGAAGGATAACGGGTTGCCGGATCCATGGTCTGACGCGACAAACCAGCCACATTTGCCGTGGCGGGGGCGGATCACGCTGGACGTGGCGCCTGGGCGTGCCGGGTCACCGGATCAGACAGCCGCAGCAGATGCTCAGGTGGCTGCGTTCTTTGGAACAGCGCGGGCGCAGGACTTTACGATCAACCCCGAAGCACTTGACCCGGACAATGACTCTGATCGCGACACACTTACGCCGCCATTGCTTGGAGGGCGTGCGGATGATCAAGGGCGAGGAGAGCTGATTTGGTTCGGCGAAAACGGTTTGTTAGCGGGGCTTGGCGTTGGCGAAGAACCTATTATTGCAAAGGAAATCATCTCGTATTCAGGCCCACAGGAATGGAGCCTGCGCCGCTTCATTCTGCACTATGCCATGTTGTGCAAAGCCGCGGGTGGTGTGTCGTCTTTTTGCATATCCTCAGAAATGCGTGGTCTGACGCAAATACGCGGGGCATCTGGCTTTCCCGCCGTTGCGCAACTGCGAGCCCTGGCGGCAGAAGTCCGTCAGATTCTGGGCCCGAATACGAAGATCAGTTATGCAGCGGATTGGTCCGAGTATTTTGGCTATCAGCCTGAAGGCAGTGATGACAGGCATTTTCACCTCGATCCACTGTGGGCAGACGACAACATCGACTTCATAGGCATTGACAATTACATGCCGTTGTCCGATTGGCGCGATGGTGAGAACCATCTGGACGCCCAGGCCGGTGCCCCGTCTATCTACGACCTGGATTATTTGCGCAGCAACATCGAGGGCGGGGAAGGGTATGACTGGTATTACGCCTCGCCCGAAGAGGCCAATGCACAGATCAGAACTCCCATCGAAGACGCAGCGCATGGCGAGGCATGGGTGTGGCGTTACAAGGATCTGCGCAACTGGTGGTCGAACCCCCATCACGAGAGGATCGATGGGGTGCGCCAACCCAACCCAACGGATTGGGTGCCGGGTTCAAAGCCGATCTGGTTCACCGAACTAGGCTGTGCAGCAATTGACAAAGGTACCAACCAGCCCAACAAGTTCCTGGACCCTAAGTCTTCGGAATCGCTGTTGCCTGCGTATTCGAACGGATTGCGGGATGATTTCATTCAGGCGCAATACCTGACGGCGACTCTTGGGTATTGGAACGATCCCGCAGTCAATCCTGTGTCACATATCTATGGCTCTCGGATGCTGGACTTGGCGAACGCTTACGTCTGGGCCTGGGACACTCGTCCATTTCCTACGTTCCCCAATCTGCAAAGACAGTGGGATGATGGTAAGAACTATGCCCGTGGGCATTGGCTGAACGGGCGGTCCGGATCGCGCACGCTTGCATCTGTCGTGACCGAAATATGCCATGGGGCAGGTGTGACGGATATTGACGTCTCGCGGCTTTATGGCGTGGTTCGGGGATATGTCATCGAAGATGTGACCAATGCGCGATCTGCGTTGCAGCCTTTGATGCTGCGGTATGGTTTCGACGCGATCGAACGGGACGGTCAATTACGGTTCCAGATGCGCGACGGCTACGGTGCGGTCACGCTGGACTCCGATCATCTGGCTGTAAGCAGCGATCTGGAGGGTACGCTGGAACACAGGCGCGAGGCCGAAGCCGAAATGACCGGGCGGGTTCGTCTGCGATTTGTGCAGTCAGATTCCGACCATGAACTGGTTGCCGAAGAAGCCGTGCTGCCCGAAGATAAAACCCATGCTGTGTCCGTGAACGAAATGCCCTTGTCGATGACACGCACGGAAGGCCGTCAGACAGCCGAAAGATGGCTCAGCGAAGCTCGGGTTGCGCGTGATACTCTCAGGTTTGCATTGCCACCTTCGCAATTGCATCTGGGGGCGGGGGACCTGGTTCGGTTATCGGATGCTGAAAACAGCCCTATCTATCGCATCGACCGTCTGGAAACATCTGACTTGCAATTGGCCGAGGCGGTCCGGGTTGAACAAGGCGTCTATAAAGCGTCGGAATTGAAAGATGACAGGCCGACAGTCAAACCCTATGCCGCGCCAACGCCTGTATTGCCGATCTTTCTGGATCTGCCGTTGATCACCGGGGCGGAAACGCCGCATGCTCCGTATCTTGCCGTGTCGGGCGATCCTTGGCCTGGTGCCGCTGTTGTTTACTCTTCGTCCAGTGACGAATCGTACACTTTAAGCGACATCATCCAAAGGCAGGCAGTTGTTGGCACCACGGAAACACCACTGCACCGCGCCAAAACGGGGGTTTGGGACGAAGGCCCCGCGCTGCGGGTCAAGCTTGTCTCGGGTCAATTGGAATCGCGTACGCGCGGATCGGTTCTGAATGGCGTTAACCTGGCGGCCATCGGTGATGGGTCGCCCGGTAATTGGGAGGTATTCCAGTTCTCTGACGCGACCCTGGAAGCGCCCGGTGTTTATGCCCTGAGCGGCCGTCTCAGGGGGCAACTGGGTACGGATGCGCTGATGCCGGATGTCTGGCCGGATGGGTCCGTGTTTGTGTTGTTGAACACGCAGATCCAACAGATCAACTTGCGACGCAATGAACGTCGAATGGCCAAGCACTATAGGATCGGCCCGGCAAACCGACGCTATGATGACCCGTCTTTCCAACATCTGATCGCCTCGTTTGATGGTAACGGACTGCGCCCTTACGCTCCGGCGCACTTGAGTGTGCAATCCAGCTTATCCGGTGATGCATTTAGCTGGATACGGCGCGCGCGTCTTGACGCTGACGATTGGTCGGGATTTGAGATTCCATTGGGCGAGGAAAGCGAATCTTACCTTGTGCGCATCCGTGCCAATGGCACCTTGATGCGCGAAGAACTCATCGCCGAGCCGTACTGGACTTATTCTGCGTCCATGAAGGCGGCGGATGGGGTCACTGGCGCGTACGAGCTTAATGTGGCGCAGGTGTCGGCGATCTATGGCCCCGGTTTGTCGTCGCGTTTGACAGTGGGGCTGGTGATCTGATGCGCCCAGTCCTGCACGGAGATGTCAGCGCAGCGGCGCGCGCGTTGCTGACCGTGCCGCAAGCGGAACGGACCCGTCTATGTGTTCGGATGATCCATGAGGCGGAACTGGCCGACGAGCATCTTAAAAACACCGGGCGGCTTCATCCCATTCACGGCAACGGCTCTCTCATGGCCGTTGCTCGCAACAGAGCCCTGGCAGATGAGCCAGGGTTCGACAACTTGCAATATTGCCAGTGTTTTGAAACGGTTTTGCACCATCTGTCCAGATTTCTGATCACCCGGCAGCGCAGCTAACGCATTTGCTGGCAGCCAAGTCCAAAGACAACCGCCCATCCGGGATACGATCGCCGCAATCTTCGCAATACCCGTACTCTTCCTCCTCAATCCGTACCAAAGCGGCTTGAAGCCGGCTCTTTTCAATGTCGCGGTTGGCCTGCTGTGCTTTTGCCATCGCCTGGTTTTGCAAGGCGTCCATTCGGCTCAGCCGCCCAATAGCCTGCTGATCCAATTCGACCACCGCCTGCGCCTTTAGGGCTGACGCAGAAAGCTGCTCAAGCTCGGCCAGCCGCTCGCGAATTTTTGTTTCGAAATATGTGCTTTCGGACTCATTCATTTTTGTTGCGCAGCAGATCATGGGTTTGCGTTTGGTCTTTTTGCCACTAAATGGCATTCTAGGCGCAGCAAAGGATCAAAAGCCATGTTTGAAAAGCGCAGCCATGTGACGCCGGTCGATCCGGTGTGGAACCGCATCACATCCGAGGCCCATGCGGCCGTTGAACAAGAGCCACTTATGGGCGGCCTTGTGCACGCTTGTATCCTGCATCACCGCAGTCTTGAGCGCGCGCTTTCCTATAGGATTTCGGCCAAGCTGTGTTCTAACGAAATGTCGATGATGGTCCTGCGCGAGATTGTCGATGAGGCTTACGGTGATGATCCCAATGTGATCGAAGCGGCGCGGGCCGATTTAATGGCTGTTTACGAACGTGATCCAGCATGCCACCGCCTTTTGCAGCCAATCCTGTATTTCAAAGGCTACCAGGCCATGCAGGCTTATCGCGTCGCGCATTGGCTGTGGAACAAAGGTCGCTATGATCTGGCCTACTTCTTCCAGATGCGCTCGTCCGAGATTTTCGGAATCGACATTCACCCAGCCGCAAAAATCGGAAAGGGTATCATGATCGACCACGCGCATTCGATTGTGATTGGTGAGACTGCTGTTGTGGGTGACAATGTTTCAATGCTGCACTCTGTAACGCTGGGTGGGACCGGCAAGGAAGAGGAACAGCGTCACCCCAAGATCGGTAACGGTGTTCTTATTGGAGCCGGGGCAAAAGTGCTGGGCAACATCGAAGTGGGCCATTGCAGCCGCATCGCCGCCGGTTCGGTGGTATTGCAACCCGTGCCAGCGTGCAAAACTGTTGCAGGTATCCCGGCGAAGATCGTGGGCGAGGCGGGATGTGACCAACCCGCAATTTCGATGGATCATATGCTGGGCAAAGACCAGTAGGTAAAAATCACTTCAAGCGGTTGGTGCGTTTTTCCAACCGCTTGCGCTTGCGTTCCTCTCGTTTTTGCTGACGCAATTCTTTGCGCCGCTTTTGTTCAGCTTTCTGCTCGGCAATCGCCGCAGGATCGTTGGAATTGAATTTCGAGTGCTCACCCGGATAACTGTTCGGTTTCGCAATCGCCTCGTCTGATGCCGTTCCGGTCAGAAAGGTCAAAATTATCAGGCTTTGAACAAGGTTCTTGCGGGTCACAGCGCACTCTCCTTCTGTTTCTACCTTAGAGAAGAAGGTGGGATGGCAGGCTGCTTTAGGCAATTGATGCGCCGATCACGTGGGCTCAATTCGGCGCCAATAGATAGGATGCCCCCGCCCAGCAAGAGCTTGGGCGGGGGCATGTTTCTGCACCTCAGGCCAGCATGACCATCGGGTTTTCCAGATTGTCGACGATGGCCTTGAGAAGTTCCGCCCCCAACGCCCCGTCGATGACGCGATGATCCACAGACATTGTGACAGACATCACGGTTGCCACGGTCAATTCGCCATCATCTCCGACAACAGGCTTTTTCACACCGGTCCCTACAGCAAGAATTCCGGCATGCGGCGGGTTCACAATGGCGTCGAAGTTATCGATGCCGAACATGCCTAGGTTCGAGATGGCAAAGGTGCCGCCCTGGTATTCATGCGGGGCCAATTTGCGCTCACGGGCGCGGCCTGCAAGGTCTTTCATCTCGGTAGACAGGGCGGACAGCGACTTCATGTCAGCATCTTGCAGAACCGGGGTGAACAAGCCGCCTTCGATCGCAACAGCAACAGCCACGTCCGAAGGTTTCAATTGCAGCACCCGGTCGCCCGCCCAAACTGCGTTGCAGGCTGGAACCTGTTGCAGCGCGTTTGCGACGGCCTTGATGATGAAATCATTGACGCTCAGCTTCACGCCACGGCCTTCCAACTGCTTGTTCAGTTGGCTGCGGAACTTGAGCAGCGCATCCAGTTTGATGTCGCGACGCAGGTAGAAATGCGGGATGGTCTGCTTGGCTTCGCCCAAACGCGCGGCAATGGTCTTGCGCATACCGTCTAGCTGAATTTCTTCGTACTCGCGACCTTCGTACATGCGTGCGACCATATCTGCCGAGGGGCCGGCAGGTGCCGCAGCAGGAGCCGAAGCAGCCGCAGTTGGGGCCGGTGCCGCAGCAGTCGTAGCAGCGGTCGCCGTGGTGCTTTCAACATCTGCCTTGACGATGCGGCCATGCGGCCCCGAGCCGCTGATCTGCGAAAGATCCAGACCTTTTTGTGCCGCGATCCGACGGGCCAGAGGTGACGCAAAGATGCGACCGCCATCTGCCGTGACCGAAGCCGCTGGGGCAGGTGCAGGCGCCTCAGTTGTCGCTGCCGTAGAAGCCTCTGTGCCCGCAGCGACCGCTGGTGCAGCCACAAGCGCTGCGGCAGGCGTTGCAGCGATGTCATCCGCGCTTTCGCCGTCTTCCAGCAGAACCGCGATGGCGGTGTTTACCTTGACCCCTTCAGACCCCTCGGGGATCAGGATCTTGCCGATGGTGCCTTCGTCAACGGCTTCGAACTCCATCGTGGCCTTGTCGGTTTCGATCTCGGCCAGCAGGTCGCCGGACGAAACTGCGTCGCCCTCTTTGACGAGCCATTTTGCAAGCGTGCCTTCCTCCATAGTTGGGGATAGGGCGGGCATCAGAATTTCGGTGGGCATGTCTTCATGTCCTCTTACTTCGAAAATGAGTATATCAGCGTTGCGATGTCGATCAGGAGAATGGCCGCGCAGAAGGTGACGAACACCCCCACGACCACAGAGCGCGCCTTCGAGACGCGTGGATGGTTCTTTTCGAGCCACTCGGTGAACAGACCAAGCGCTGCGGCGTCGCTGTGTTCAATGGTTGCCAGATAGTCCATACCCAGTTGCAGGCGCTGTTGCTCGAGTACGATGTAAATGACCGAGGCATAAGACACGACACAGGCAACAGACAGCATGGCTCGGATCGGCCAAGCGCTGGTCAGGTTGCCCTCGACCGATAGCAGATCGAAAGAGATCTGGTCGAGGGCCTCAAGATTGAACGCAATACTGACAAAGGAAACCACCAGGAACGCCGCACAGACATAAAGCAGGTTGCGGTTGTTATCCTTGCGCGCGGAGACGAGGCTTTCAAACAGCCAGTCCACGCCCGCAGGATTATGTACGTTCCCGGGGGTCATCGCCTATCGGTAGGTCACTTGTTTGACGGCGGCGATCACCTCATCGGTGGTGATCAGCGCTAGCTTTTCCAAGTTCGCGGCATAGGGCATTGGCACATCCTTGCCGGTGCAGTTGATGACCGGGGCGTCGAGATAGTCGAACGCTTCCTGCATCACCACCGAGCTGATGTAGCTGCCAACGGAACCCTGCGGCCAGCCTTCTTCCACGGTTACCAGACGGTTGGTTTTCATAACCGAGTTGATGATCGCGCCGGTATCCATCGGGCGGATGGTGCGCAGGTCGATCACTTCGGCGCTGATGCCTTCTTCGGCCAGCTTGTCGGCGGCTTCAAGCGCGTATTGCATGCCGATACCGAAGCTGACGATGGTCACGTCGGACCCTTCGCGCCAAATGCGCGCCTTGCCCAGCGGGATGGCCAGGTCATCCACTTGCGGTACTTCAAAAGAGCGCCCGTAGAGGATTTCGTTTTCCAGGAAAACTACGGGGTTGGGATCACGGATTGCCGACTTTAGAAGACCTTTGGCATCCGCGGCCGAATAGGGCATTACAACTTTCAGTCCAGGTACCTGCATGTACCAGGCAGCGTAATCCTGAGAATGCTGGGCAGCCACGCGCGCAGCAGCACCGTTGGGGCCACGGAATACGATTGGGCACCCCATCTGGCCGCCTGACATGTAAAGCGTCTTGGCGGCAGAGTTGATGATCTGGTCAATCGCCTGCATGGCGAAGTTGAAGGTCATGAACTCGACAATCGGTTTCAGACCACCGAACGCCGAACCAACAGCGATACCTGCAAACCCATGTTCGGTGATCGGGGTGTCGATCACGCGTTTGCTGCCGAACTCGTCCAGCAGACCTTGGCTGATCTTATACGCTCCCTGATATTCGGCGACTTCTTCACCCATCAGGTAGACGTCTTCGTCGCTGCGCATTTCCTCGGCCATCGCGTCGCGCAGTGCCTCGCGGACGGTTTCGGATTTCATTTGGGCATCCGCAGGCCAGTCAGGCGACAGATCGACCACCGGTGCGGCAGGTGCAGCAGCGGGGGCAGGGGCCGCTGCGGGGCTAGCCTCGGCTGCCGCTTCTGCTGCAGGAGCCGCTGCGGGCAGGGCAGAGGCGTCTTCGCCGTCTTCCACCAAAACTGCGATAGGGGTGTTCACCTTGACCCCTTCGGTCCCTTCAGCGATCAGGATTTTTCCAACGATCCCTTCATCGACCGCTTCGAATTCCATCGTCGCCTTGTCGGTTTCGATCTCGGCCATAATATCGCCCGAAGATACAGTGTCGCCTTCCTTAACCAGCCACTTGGCCAGCGTGCCCTCTTCCATTGTGGGCGAAAGGGCGGGCATGAGAATTTCGGTTGCCATGTCTTATTCGTCCTCTCAGGCGTAAATGTCGGTCCAGAGCTCTTCGACGGAAGGCTCGGGGCTTTCTTTCGAGAATTCGGCGGCTTGATTGACGATCTCTTTGATCTCTTTATCGATCGCCTTCAGATCATCCTCGGTTGCGTGTTTGCCGGTCAGCAGCAGCTCGCGCACATGTTCGATCGGATCGCTCTGCTCGCGGACCTTCTGAACCTCTTCGCGGGTGCGGTACTTGGCCGGATCAGACATCGAGTGGCCGCGATACCGGTAGGTTTTGACCTCAAGAATGTAAGGGCCTTTGCCCGCACGGCAGTGGGCAACAGCTTTTTCACCTGCGGCCTTAACCGCCAACACATCCATACCGTTGACGATCTCGCCGGGGATGCCAAACGCTTCGCCGCGCACGTAGATGTCCGGCGACGATGTCGAGCGCGCCTGCGCTGTACCCATGGCGTATTGGTTGTTTTCGATCACAAAGACCACAGGAAGATCCCAGAGAGCGGCCATGTTGAACGTCTCATAGACTTGCCCCTGGTTGGCCGCGCCATCACCGAAATAGGTGAATGTCACGCCACCGTTCTCTTTGTATTTGTCAGCAAAGGCCAGACCTGCACCCAGCGGAACTTGTGCGCCAACGATGCCGTGGCCGCCATAGAAATGCTTCTCTTTCGAGAACATGTGCATCGAGCCGCCCTTGCCTTTGGAAAGGCCGCCTTCGCGCCCGGTCAGTTCGGCCATAACGCCGCCCGGATCCATACCGCAGGCCAACATGTGGCCGTGATCGCGATACGAGGTGATGCGTTTGTCCCCTTCCTGAGCTGCCACTTCGAGGCCGACAACAACGGCTTCCTGTCCGATATAAAGGTGGCAGAAGCCGCCAATCAGACCCATACCATAAAGCTGGCCTGCTTTTTCCTCGAATCGGCGGATCAAAAGCATCTCGCGGTAGTAGGTCTTGAGTTCTTCCGCAGAAACGTTTGGTTTCTTTGTGGTTTTTCGCGCAGCCATTGTGGCGATCTCCCCCTTTCGGACAGATAGTTTAGCGTTAAACTATCTCATAAAGCATTTGATGCTATCTGGCGAGGGTAAATGTGACGCAGCGTCGGATTGCGCTGAGCCACGCTTGTCGAAGCAGGGTAAAATTTTGGATGTGCCAGATTTTTCGACGAAAAATCCAAATCAGGTCAGCGAATGACAATCTCGTCTGCGCGGATCATACCCAGAACCGAACGTGCCTGTTGGTCCAGAAGATCTAGATCAAGGTAGGTATCGGACAGCCTTAGGGTCAGGTTTTCCATCTCGGTGATCTCGGCGTTCAGGTTCGCCAAGTCGCGCGACAGAGCGTCCCGTTCCGCTGCAATCTCGACCCGCCGAAACAGGCCATAGTCTCCTTGCACGGCAGCGAAGGTGAAGTAGACACCCAGCATGAAAGCCACCGAGAAGAAAGCAACTGCGCCCAAACCGGGCCGATGGGAACGGGACACTCTGTTTACCGCCGTATGAAAACTTGCCTCAATAACGGGTCCTTTTTGGACCTCTTTCAGCACTATGTCACAGGTGATTCGGCTTGTGAATCCCCTGACGCGGAAAAATCAGGGGATGAGTCAGAATGTCTCGGCACGCGCAGTAAAACCTTACTGCTCCAACGCTGCAACGCCAGGAAGGGTCTTACCTTCCATCCACTCCAAAAACGCGCCACCCGCGGTGGAAATGTATGAGAAATCATGCGCTGCACCCGATGCGTTCAGGGCTGCAACAGTGTCGCCGCCGCCTGCGACCGAAACCAATTGTCCCGAACGCGTCAAGGCGGCTGCCTTCAGAGCCGCTGCATTGGTGGCTGCATCGAAAGGTTCCAGCTCGAACGCGCCCAGCGGGCCGTTCCAGATCAGGGTTTGGCTTTTTGAAAAGATGTCTGTGATGACAGCAACACTTTCGGGGCCTGCGTCCAGGATCATGCCGTCTTCGGGGCATTGATCTGTGGGCAGCGTTTGATGTGTTGCATGGGCTTCAAACTTCTGTGCGACCACGATGTCCTTTGGCAGAACGATAGTGCAACCGGAGTTTTCGGCTTTGGCCAGAATCTCAGCTGCGGTCCTCTGCATGTCGCGCTCCGCCAATGATTTTCCGACGTTGATCCCTTGGGCAACCAGAAACGTGTTGGCCATTCCGCCACCGATAACCAGATAGTCCACCTTGTTGATAAGGTTGCCAAGCAGCTCCAGCTTGGTCGAAACTTTGGCGCCCCCGACAACTGCCGTTACAGGCCGTTTCGGAGCGCCCAAAGAGCCTTCCAGTGCCTCAAGTTCGGCCTGCATTAGACGGCCTGCACATGCAGGCAGAAGCCGCGCCAGTGCTTCGGTTGAACTGTGGGCCCGGTGTGCGGCCGAGAACGCGTCATTGCAATAGACATCACCAAGCTTGGCCATGCCTGCGGCCAGATCGGCGTCGTTCTTGGTCTCGGCAGCGTGAAAACGGGTGTTTTCCAGCAGCAATACCTGACCTGGTTGAAGCGCTTCGGTCGCCAACTCCGCCTCGGTTCCGACGCAATCAGCGGCAAACAAGACCGGCGCGCCGAACGCGCTTTCCAGTGTTGGCACCAACTGCTTGAGCGAAAGATTCTCGCGTCGCTCGCCGCCCGGACGTCCAAAATGCGCCAGCAAGATCGGCTTTCCGCCCGCAGCAAGGATGTGGCGCACTGTGGGCACGATCCGTTCAATACGCGTTGCGTCGGTGACAGTGCCGTCCACGACCGGTACGTTAATGTCCACACGCACCAAGACGCGTTTGCCACCCAAGTCCATATCGTCCAGTGTTTTCCAGCTCATCTTGCGATCCTCGTCATTGGCAACCGATTTAGGCGGTTCTTTTCCTGCATTTTACCCTCAGGTCAATGCGTCACTTGGCATTCACGCGCGTGCGGCATAGGTATTTGCGCAAGACAAACGACAGGAGGGCCACATGGCCGAGATCAAAGATCCCGAAAACACAATCATCATCGAGCTGAAGGGCGGCAATGTCGTCATCGAGCTGCTGCCGGATGTAGCACCGTTGCACAGCGCGCGGATGAAGGAACTGGCCCGTGGCGGAGAATATGACAACGTGGCCTTTCACCGTGTAATCGACGGCTTCATGGCGCAAACCGGTGACGTTCAGCACGGCGATATGGAAGACGGCTTCAACCTGCGCATGGCGGGCACCGGCGGGTCCTCGTTGCCGAACGTTCCGGCAGAATTTTCCAAACTGCCGCATGATCGGGGCACGCTGGGCGCGGCCCGGTCGCAAAATCCGGATTCGGCCAACTCGCAGTTCTTCATCAACTTCAAGGACAACCACTTCCTGAACGGTCAGTATACCGTCTATGGTCGCGTGATCGATGGCATGGAGCATGTGGATGCGATCGTTCGGGGCGAGCCGCCTGCGAACCCGGATCGCATGATCAGCGTCAAGGTGGCCGCCGATGCATAAGCTGGCTGCAGCCTTTGCACTTCTGGCCAGTCCCGCGTTGGCCAGCGGTTTGCAGATCGACGTCGAAGGGGAGGGAGCCAACGGCACCATCTCGATCGACCTGTTCGAGGATGTCGCACCCAAGCATGTGGAACAGATCACCGCCTTGGCCGCCGACGGTCAGTATGATGGCGTCGTGTTTCACCGCGTGATTGACGGCTTTATGGCGCAAACTGGCGATGTGGAATATGGTAACTCCGGCGCGGCCGGTTTCGACATGCGCAATGCAGGACGTGGCGGATCTGACCGTCCTGACCTGCCGGCTGAGTTTTCCGATGTCACCTTTGACCGGGGCGTGGTCGGCATGGCCCGTTCGAATGACCCGGATTCAGCCAATTCGCAGTTTTTCATCATGTTCGAACCCGGCCCGTTCCTAGACGGGCAGTACACTGTAGTCGGTCAGGTGACTGACGGCATGGATGTGGTGGACGCAATCAAGCGCGGTGCCGGTCAAAACGGTGCGATCATTGGCGCACCGGACGTGATGAAGAAAGTCACAGTCATCGAATGAACGAAAAAGCCCGACGCGCGTTACCGCATCGGGCTTTTCCATATTGTGGGTTGCACGAACCGGAATCAATCGTCGGGTGACATCATCTTCCAGATCACCGCGCCGATCGCTCCACCGATCAATGGGGCCACCCAGAACAGCCAGAGCTGCGCCAAGGCCGGGCCATCCGCGAACAGCGCCACTCCGGTAGACCGCGCCGGATTCACCGATGTGTTGCTGACCGGGATCGACACCAGATGAATCAGCGTCAGCGCCAGACCAATTGCAATCGGCGCGAACCCGGCGGGTGCCTTATCTGACGTTGCACCCAGGATGATGATGATGAAGAAGGCGGTCATCACAATTTCGATCACCAATACGGACATCATCGAATAGCCCTCGGGCGAGGCGTCTCCGTATCCGTTTGATGCAAACCCTCCGACGCCTTCGAAGCCGGGTGCGCCGCTTACGATCAGATACAACACGATGGCAGCTGCAATCGCGCCGATGACCTGAGCGCCCCAATAGGGCAACAGATCTTTGGCCGGAAACCGCCCGCCGATCATCAACCCCAAACTGACGGCCGGGTTGAAATGCCCACCCGAGATGTGACCAACCGTGTAAGCCATAGTCAGAACTGTCAGGCCAAAGGCGAAAGACACGCCAAGCCATCCGATGCCGACATCCGCGACACCGGCTGCTAATACGGCACTGCCGCATCCCCCAAGGACCAGCCAGAATGTGCCGAAGAACTCGGCAAGTAATTTCGATGACATGAAAAATCCTCCGCAATGTTATGAGGTTAAGTGTAATTCAAAAATTAGCTTTTGTTAAATTATGACGAACGGGGAATTTGTCGAATGACCTGTCACCTTGGGTAAAAGCGATCAGCGCCACTGTACGGGGTCCAGATGAAACAGTTTTGACAGCTGTTCATAGACCTCCGGATCAGAGTTTCGCAGCGCCCTGGGCCGTTCAAAAAACACTTCAACCGAAACGGCGAAAAACTCTTCGTGCCCTTCCGCACCGTAGGGATCAATCACAGTTGCGCGCCCCATTTCAACGGCCTGTACATGGGCGTCGTAAGCCGTCAGAAACGCGGCCTCCCACTCGGAAAAGCTCTGGTTGGCGCTGAGAACGGGCACACCATTGGCCGAGCCTGTCAGATCGTCGATCTGATGTGCGAACTCGTGGAAGACAACATTTTGCCCGTCGTGGTCGTTCATCGCGCCGCGCCGGCTGTGCGCCCATGACAGGATCACCGGGCCGCGATTCCAGCTTTCTCCGGTGCGTACAATTTCCTTTTCGGTGACAACATAACCGCTGTGGCGGCTCTGTCTGGATTTGAAGGCGCTGGGATAGATCAGGATGGTGGTGAGGTTGTCGTACCAAAGCTCGGTGTTCACAACCAACAGACAGGCTTGCGCGGCGATAGACATTTGCATGTCTTTGGTAACGTCCAGACCGTCGCAGCCGATGAACTCAACCTGATCGAGAAACAGGTTGATCTTACCTTCCAGCTTAGCGCGCAAGCCTTGCGGCAATTTCCGCAGGATCGGGACCTGAGCGTCGATAAGGTGCCGTTCCTGATCCGTCAACGGCGCGGCCAACAGGGCCCGGCGCGCCTGTTGTTTTGACCAAAAGTAATAGGCCGCACCACAAGCAATCAGCGCAACAAGTGTCAGGAATATCAACATGACCCGACCCTAACGCGATCCCCGCACGATCAAAACCCGTTTCCCGAACTGAACAATGCCCCAAAAGAAAAGACGCCGCGGGTTTCCCAGCGGCGTCTCGGGTTTGACCAGAAAGGTCGCGTTATTGTTTGACGTCAGCCGCTGGGTTCGATCCCGATTTGCTACTGCGGCCAGGGTTCAGCGGGTCGTCCTGACGCTGCACTGAACCTTCAAAATGCGCGCCGCTTTCGATGGCGATGGTTTTGTGGATGATGTCGCCTTCAACACGCGCAGTCGAAGTCAGGCGCACCTTCAGGCCACGCACACGGCCCACGATACGACCGTTGATCACCACGTCATCTGCGGTGACTTCACCCTTGATTGTTGCCGATTCACCAATGGTCAGCAGGTGAGCACGAATATCGCCCTCCACGGTGCCTTCCACCTGAATGTCACCGGAGGTCTTGATGTTGCCGGTGATGTGCAGATCCGAGGACAGAACCGACGCCGGCGGCTTTGGCTTGGGCGCAGTGGCAGGTTTCGTCTCGGTCGGTGCAGGGGCCGCTGGGGTCGCCGGAGCGGCAGGTTTGGCCGCCTCAGGTGCCTTGGATGCGGGCTCGTTGATTTTGCTTTTAGAAAACATTTCTCGCAGCCTTGATGTAAGTCATTGGGTTCACGGGCTTTCCGTTCACGCGCACCTCATAGTGCAAATGCGTGCCGGTGGACCGTCCGGTGCTACCCATATCAGCAATATGATCCCCGCGCGAGACCCTTTGGCCAACCTTCACGTTGATCTTGGTGTTATGAGCGTAAAGTGTCTCAATTCCGAACGCGTGCTTGATTTTAACAAGCCGTCCGAAACCCGACTGCCAGCCTGCATGAGTGACCACACCATCCGCAGTTGCAAAGATGTCAGTGCCGTGCGCACCAGCAAAGTCCGCGCCATTATGCATACGGCGACCACCGGTTTTGGGGTCGCGACGTGTGCCAAATCCGCTGGTATAGCGCACAGCACTGTTGACCGGGCTGGCGAAGGGGGCCTTTTCCGCAGCAATCCGGTACAGGTTTAGTTGGTCCATCTGCTCAAGTAGAATGTTTGCACGGGCTTCTTCAGCGGACAGCTCGTCCTCCTCACCACGCGTGCTAAGGGATAAAGGGGTCAGCGGACCGCCCATACCGCTATATCCGCGCCGGACCTCTTCGATAATGCGATCGGTCGGCATGCCGGCCTTACGGAACATCTTGTCCAAAGGTTCGACCGAGATCACCATGGCTTCTTCCAACTGGCGGAAAATCTCGTCGCTGCGTTCCTGCATCAGACGGATTTCCAGTTCCAGCTCATCCCGTTGGTCCAAAGCCTGACGCGCGTCCGAGGCGATTTGATCGCGTTCTTCCGCGGTGCGGGAAAGGGCATTTGTCATGAAGGCCATCTGCACCGGGGTGCTCGAGGCCGTCACGTACATGTCGGCATCATTGGTTTCCTGCTTCAGAACAGCCAGCTCCGTGCGGGCTTCTTCCCGTTGCTTCATCGTGCTGCGCAGCGTCGTCTGGATGACCTCGATACCGGTCTCAAGCTCGCGGCGGCGGTTTTCCGACGCCAGCAACTCGGACTGCATTGCGGAAATCTGTTCCAATGCGGCATTAAAGCGATCTTGTGCGGCCAGTGCTTCTTGCGCGCGTGCGTCCCGTTCGGCTGACAGGATATTCAGGCGCTCTTGATATGTCGCCTGATCGCGCTTGGCTTGTTCTCTGAAGTTGCCCGACCCGATGCTGTCCATCAGCAGTATGGCCGTTGCAACCGCTGTCCACCCAACCATCACCGCGACACCGGTGACTGCGATCACCTGCGTTTCCGAACTCAGCCGAATGAACCGCGTGTCCTTGTCAGATTTCAGAAAGACCCGGCGTTCCGGGAAATACCGCTCAAGCAGTGAGTGTAGCTTTATTGCCAGACGTGTTCGCACGCGCCTTACCTCTCGTCCCCAAATTCGGGACCGGTCGTGGTGCAGTAGCCGTCCCTTGGGCCGAGTGCATAAACGGCTCGCTACGATCGGGCAAGTTTGTTGACCTCTTTGCGGCAAACAGCGCAAAAATCCCCCGAAGATCGGCGGGAATTCGCCGAAATTCACATATAAGTGTCAGTTCGTGACTTCACCCGGCGCGGGCAGGTCTTCTGTCAGAGGCCAATAGAAATCGGGGGGCAGGCCAGCTTCGGCCCGCTTCTCCTCGTTAAAGGGCGGTTTCAGGACGCCGTGGAAATACCGCCGGACCAGGGCGTGGAACACGTCCTTCGGGTCGGCGTTTTCCCGACCGCACAGGAAATGAAACCACTTAGAGCCATAGGCGACATGGCCGACTTCTTCCGCATAGATCACCTCCAACGCGGCAATGGCTTGGTCCGCTTTGGCCTTTCGGAAGATTTCGATCATGCCGGGGGTGACATCCAGACCGCGTGCCTCAAGCACCATGGGAACAACAGCCAGCCGTCCCATCAAGTCTTCGGCAGTATCTTCGGCGGCGCGCCACATTCCGGCGTGGGCGGGCAGGGCGCCATAGTGGCTGCCCATCTGCTCTAGGCAGTCGCACACCAGCTCGAAATGCCGCGATTCCTCTTCGGCGCATTTCACCCAGTCATCGTAAAAGCCGATCGGCATCGGCACATGACCAAACCGCGCGATGATGTCCCAGTGCAGATCGACGGCATTCAACTCAATATGCGCCACAGCGTGCAACAGGGCGATACGCCCGGCCTCGGTCCCGGGTTTCCGCTTTGGCACTTCACGAGGCGAAAGAAGCTCGGGCTTGTCCGGGCGGGCGGGGTTCAAGGGGGGCGTTGCCGCGCCAATTTCGATTGGGTCAGCTTCGCCCTTGCGAGCAGCGAACCATGCGGCGGCGTGCGCTTTGGACAGGGCGGTCTTGGCCCGCCCGTCCGCAGTTGTCAGAACCTCTGTCGCCATCTGTGTCAGTGTCTTGGGCACGGGATCACTCCGACTCTGTCGTGTCGAGGCGGGTCATAAACCGGATGGCATGGCAGGTCGAGAGTGCGCTTACAGCGCCTTCACCGCCTCAAGCACCTCGTCCACATGACCGGGCACTTTGACTTTGCGCCAGACCTTAGCAATGCGACCTTCGGCATCTATGACAAAGGTCGAACGTTCGATGCCCATCGACTTGCGCCCATACATGTTCTTTTCCACCCACACGCCATAGTCCTCGCAAACGGTCGAGTTTTCGTCCGATAAAAGCGGTGTGGTCAGACCATGCTTGGCAACAAATTTGTCATGCTTGGCGACACTGTCGCGCGAGATACCGAAAACTTGAGCACCTGCATCCGCAAAGGCCTGAAGCTGTTCTGAAAAACCAATGGATTCCTTTGTACAGCCCGGCGTATCATCACGGGGATAGAAGAACAAAACCACGGTGCCACCGCGCAACGCCGAAAGCGTCACCTCGCCGCCGCCGTCGCGTGGCAGGGTGAAGTCGGGGGCCATGTCTGAAATACCGGGCATTGGAAACTCCGCTAAAGGTTTTTAAAGGCTGCCTGATATCATAGGGCAACACGTGCGGGTTGGAAGGCGTGGACAGTAAATTGAAGCAGCATGACGACGAACAAGACGAACCGGTACAACCGGTGCGTCGACGGTCGCGTCGGAGGGCCGCTGGTCTTTGGGCCATGCGCGGTGCTTTCATGCTGGCGCTTCTTGCGCTGTTCGCCGGTTTCATGGTGGTGGGGCAAAGGATGCACGCGCCTGCCTGGTTGCGGGACAGGGTCGAAACGCGGCTTGAACAGGCGCTGGGTGGTCTGCAAATCCGCTTTGGCGATGTCAGCTTCATCATTCACGAAGGCTGGCGGCCCCGTCTGCGTCTGACCGACGTTGCCATCAGCGACGCGGCGGGCCAGCAGATTGCGCAGGTCTCGGACATGCGTGCCAGCCTTGCCATGCGCCCTTTGTTGCGCGGGCATGTTCGCCCAAAACGCATCATCCTGAGCGGAGCTCAAATCGCCCTGACCCGAGGCATGGATGGGGCGTTGACCCTGACCGTGGGGTCTGGCAGCGCTCCGGTACAAGAGGCACCGAACCTGGCAGAGCTGATCGAGGCGTCCGATCAGGTATTCCTGTCTCCGGCTCTGTCTGCTCTCACCTCGGTCGAGCTTGATGCAATCACGCTGGATTACAGCGATTTGCGGCAGGGTCGGTCCTGGGTGCTGGATGGTGGTCATATTCAGGCCAACCGCAGTGACAACGAAGTACGACTCGCTACCGGGTTTTCGGTTCTTTCGGGGCGGGATTACGTCAGTGCCATCGAGGCCAACTATACCAGCATCCTTGGCACCCCTGCCGCTCAGTTCGGCATCTCGGTCTCGGACCTGCCTGCCGAGGATATCGCCGGTCAAAGCCCTGTTTTGGCGTGGCTGCAGGTCTTGCGGGCCCCCATATCGGGTGCCTTGCGCGGTAGTATCGACGATAGCGGTGCCATCGGAACGGGCTTTGCAACGCTCAACCTTGGGGCAGGGGTCGTGCAGCCCAACCGTGAAACGCGCCCGGTGCCTTTTGAATCTGCCCGCACCTATTTCACCTATGATCCTAAAACGCATGCGCTGGATTTCAACGAAGTGTCAGTGGTATCGGCTTGGGGCGAAGTGCAAGCAGACGGTACGGCGTTCCTGCAGGGGGTGGAAGATGGTGTCCTGGACAGCCTGACCGCGCAATTGCGTTTGTCGGGCCTCAATGTGAACCCCGCCAACCTGTTTCCAGAGCCAATCCAATTGTCCCGCGCCAGCGTGGATTTCAAAATGGTGTTGGACCCTTTCGAGTTGCGTTTGGGACAGGTCACTGTTGAAGACCCAGGTCACATCATACGCGCCTTTGGAGTTCTGAGCGGCCGGCCCGACGGCTGGGCAGTGGAATTGGATGCACATCTGGATCAGATGACCTCGGACAAGGTTCTCAGTTACTGGCCCGAACTTTTGGCACCGAAACCGCGCGAGTGGGTTACCAAGAACCTTTACGAAGGCGTTCTGTCGGACATGGATTTTGCCCTGCGGCTTGAGCCCGGATCCAAGCCCGATATCTATTTGGATTTCGGATTCGAAAAGGCCAAGATTCAGTTCGTCAAAACCCTTCCACCGATCGAGGACGCCCAAGGGCAGGCCAGCCTGATCAATCAACGATTTACTGTCACCGCGCAAAAGGGGGTGGTGATCGCGGACGAAGGTGGTGCAGTGGATGCCGCGGGCACGTCCTTTATCATACCCGATACGGACATAAAGAAATCCGCGCCTGGAATTGCGCGTATACGGGCCAAGGGCAGTGTGACCGCTGCACTGTCGCTGCTGGACCGCCCCCCACTTTCATTGCTGAGCAAAGCAGGATTGCCTGTCGAGCTTGCCAACGGCACCGCTTCGCTGACTGGCACGCTGTCATTGCCGCTGAAAAAGGAGCTGAAGTTTCAGGAAACCGAATTCCATTTCGACGGCAATCTGGCAAACCTTTCCAGCGATCGTCTGGTGCCGGGGTTCACGGTCAGCGCCGCTTTGCTGGATCTGTCCGGCAATCAGTCGGGCGTTCAAATACAAGGGCAAGGGCAATTCGGAGATGTTCCTCTTGAGGCGCTGTGGCGGCAGCCGATTGATGGAAAAACGGCGCAGCGCAGTACGCTAACAGGCCAGATCGAACTGTCCCCGCGCTTGATGGATGAGATCGGGGCCGGGCTACCCCCTGGGATGCTGACCGAGTCGGGTGTTGCGGACATTACCCTGGGTCTTGGAGCAGATACCCCGCCGAAACTGTCCGTTGCGTCGGACCTACAGGGTGTGGCGCTGGCGATCCCGGAACTTGGGTGGCGTAAGGCGGCAACCGCACCGGGCTCACTGACAGCCGAAGCGACATTGGGCAAAGGGTTGAAGGTGGACAGTTTGAACATCGAGGGCGCTGGTCTGCGAACAAGCGCATCGATTACCTTTCGCGAAAACGGAGATTTTGACCGCATACGATTCAGCTCATTCGATCTGGGGAATTGGCTTGCGGTCCCGGCTGAGATGATCGGGCGCGGGGATGCCGTACCAGATATCCGAGTTCTTGGCGGTGTACTGGACATGGGGAAAGCGACGTTCGGCGAAAGCGGCGGCGGCGGGGCAGGTCCGAAGCTGGACGTTGCCTTGGATCGCTTACAAGTGACCGAAGCGGTTGCGCTTACGGGATTTCAGGGAACGTTTCAGACGACTGGTGGCGTAAACGGAGGGTTTACGGCACGGGTGAATGGGGGGGCGGCGGTCTCCGGGCAGGTGACCCCGCGCGGAAACCGCAGTGCCGTGACCCTGACATCGCAGGACGCCGGGGCGGCGTTGCGTTCTGCTGGCGTGCTGACCCAAGCGCGCGAGGGCACATTGAACTTAAGCCTCGAACCGGTGGCAGCACCGGGAAACTATGACGTGGTCCTGAAAATCATCAACACGCGTATCACCGATGCCCCGGCCATGGCGG
This sequence comes from Ruegeria sp. HKCCD7296, assembly GCF_013110775.1. Lineage (NCBI taxonomy): Bacteria > Pseudomonadati > Pseudomonadota > Alphaproteobacteria > Rhodobacterales > Roseobacteraceae > Ruegeria > Ruegeria sp. HKCCD7296. The sequence continues at coordinate 323,582 of NZ_WVRF01000003.1, read as the reverse complement.
CCCTCTTGAACGCAATCAGTCTTGTTGGATTGTTGGACGAGATGGCCGGGCAAGGCATTTTCTTCTCGGCGATCGACAGTCGCATGCGGATTACGCCGACGGATATCAAAGTGCTCAGCGGCAGCGCAGTTGGACCATCCATGGGACTTTCGTTTGACGGCACCATCGACACGGTCAACGAGATGCTGAACCTGCGCGGTGCGATTTCGCCAATCTATCTGCTCAACGCCGTGGGCAGCGTTTTCACGCGCAAGGGCGAGGGTGTGTTCGGATTCAACTACACCCTCACCGGGCCGCTGGCTTCTCCGAAAGTTTCGGTGAATCCGCTTTCTGGACTGGCCCCTTTGTTTTTGCGCGATTTGATGCGTCAACCTGCACCAAAGGTATCGGATGGCCCAAACGCGACACCGCAAAAACCAGATGAGCCCAAGCAGACATTCGGGTCACAGCCCAGCGATCGCTGACGACATATGGCCGAATCTTTTGCGGGGATGTAAGGCGCGCGCATGAAACTCAGCGATTTTGACTTCCACCTGCCTGACGACCTGATTGCCACGCGGCCTGCTAGCCCGCGATCCTCTGCGCGTCTGCTGGTGGCGCAGGGGGATCAGACAACGGACAGCCACGTCCTTCATCTGCCCGATTTTTTGCAACCCGGTGACAGGCTAGTGCTGAATGACACGCGCGTCATCCCGGCACGGCTTAATGGTCGCCGCCATCGGGACAGTGCCCAAGGTCCAGTGTCAGCCGGGATCGAGGCGACATTGCTGGATCCTCAGGCCGATGCAACTTGGTCAGCTCTGATCAAGCCCTTGAAAAAAGTGAAGGTTGGGGAAGAGATTGTCTTCTCGGATGACCTGAGCGCCACGCTGGACCGGGTTGAGGATGGGCAGGCCTATCTGCGGTTTAACCTGAGTGGCGAAGATTTTGATAAAGCACTGGAGCAAGCCGGGGCGATGCCGTTGCCGCCGTATATTGCGGCCAAACGTCCGGCGGATGAACAGGACAAAACCGACTATCAAACCATCTGGGCGCGTAATTCGGGTGCCGTAGCCGCGCCGACCGCTTCGCTGCATTTCGATGATGCCCTTTTGTTGGCTTTGGCCGAGCGCGGCGTGAATTTCACTCATGTAACCCTGCACGTGGGGGCAGGCACGTTCCTGCCGGTCAAAGTTGAAGACGTGACAACCCACAAGATGCACGCGGAATGGGGGCAGGTCAGCCCCGAGGCGGCAGCCGAGATTCAGGCCACCAAAGACGCAGGTGGACGGGTGATTCCAGTGGGCACCACAGCCCTGCGTCTGATCGAAAGTGCGGCCCGGTCCGGCCGCATCCAACCCTGGGAAGGGGATACGGATATTTTCATCTATCCGGGCTTCCAGTTCCATGTCACGGACGCGTTGATGACCAATTTCCACCTGCCGAAATCAACGCTGTTGATGCTGGTGTCCGCGTTGATGGGGCAAGATCGAATGTTTGATTTGTATCATCATGCAATAACACAGAAATATCGTTTCTTTTCCTACGGCGACGCGTCGCTTTTGATCCCATGAGGGGCGCGCATGAAGTATCAAAACAGTTCAATGTCGTAGACAAGCGCGACAGAAGCGGTCTTTGATCGCAGTACACAGCGCAACTTAGTTTGGCATCACTCGGAGACCCCAATGATTCAGGTTCTTTCCAGCGCGTGGGCGTTGCTGCTCGGCATGGGGTTGCTGATGGTCGGAAATGGCCTTCAGGGCACTCTTTTGGGTGTTCGCGGCGAGATCGAAGGGTTTTCGACTCTGCATATGTCTATTGTGATGTCCGCCTATTTCGTCGGCTTTCTGGGCGGCTCACGACTTGCCCCTGAAATGATCCGGCGCGTCGGCCATGTGCGGGTCTTTGCAGCGCTTGCGTCTTTCATCTCGGCCGTCATGATCATGTACCCCATGCTCACGAACCCAATCGCCTGGGCACTTGGGCGGGTGGTGATCGGCTTTTGTTTCTCGGGTGTGTATGTCACCGCAGAAAGCTGGTTGAACAACGCGGCCAGCAACGAAAACCGAGGCCAGGCCTTGTCTTTGTACATGATCGTTCAGATGACCGGAATCGTCACGGCGCAGGCCCTGTTGCTGGTGGGCGATCCGGCAGGGTACGAGACATTTGTGATCGCCTCGATCCTTGTTTCGGTTTCCTTCGCGCCGATCCTGTTGTCGATTTCACCAACACCAGCCTTTGATACAACAAAGCCTATGACACTGCGCAAACTGATGGAGACATCACCATTGGGCTGCGTCGGCATGTTCCTGCTGGGTGGAATATTTTCGGCTCAGTTCGGGATGAGCTCGGTCTACGGCGCGCAAGCCGGATTGTCGCTGGTCGAGATTTCAACCTTTGTGGCCGCGTTTTATGTTGGCTCGGTTCTGTTGCAATACCCGATTGGTTGGTTCTCGGACCGTATGGATCGCCGGATTCTGATTCTGACGGTTTCCGTCGTCGGCGGCTGCGGCGCACTGGTGGGAATGTTTTTCGGGGCGACCTTCTCAATCCTGCTGACCGGTGCATTTGTTATTGGAGGCATGACCAGCCCGCTTTATTCCCTGCTGATCGCCTACACCAACGACTATTTGGAATATGACGACATGTCTGCTGCTTCGGGCGGGCTGATCTTCATCAACGGCCTGGGCGCAATTGCCGGTCCGCTGATAACCGGTTGGCTGATGGGCAACGGCATCATGGGCCCTGCAGGTTTCTTCCTGTTTATTGCGACGCTGATGTTTGCGATGGCGTTCTACGCGCTCTACCGAATGACCCAGCGTGCTTATGTACCTGTTGACGAAACCGGAACAATTGCACCGATTATGCCGACATCGTCGCCAGTGGCTTTGGAAGTTGCGCAGGAAGTTGTGATCGAAGCAGCACAAGATGAGCAAGATACGCAAGAAGTCGCTTAAGAAACGAAAATATGTCGCAAATGTTGCAATATGTTACTGTCACAATTCTGTAAAACATTCTTAAATGACCTTACGTCCCTGGGGAGGGCAAATTACGGAGTTTAGGGCAATGGTAGGTCCTGAAGAAGTATTGAGTTTTTGGTTAGATGAAGTTGGTCCCAAGGGGTGGTATCTGCAGGATGACGCATTGGATGCGGAAATCCGAGACCGTTTCTTGTCAACTTGGGAAGCAGCGACAGAAGGCGGATTTTCGCTCTGGCTGACATATCCCAGCGGATCGCTGGCGTATATTATTCTGACAGATCAGTTTCCACGCAACATGTTCCGGGGTCAGGCCCGTGCATTTGCGACTGACCGAGCGGCTTTGGCAGCTGCCAAATGCGCGGTCGACAAGGGGTGGGACAAAAAGATCGACGAACCCGCGCGGCAGTTCTTTTATCTGCCGATGATGCACTCGGAAAATCTGTGTGATCAGGAACGTTGTGTGCGTTTGATCTGCGAAAACCTGAGCGGTGACACAAGCAATCTATTGCACGCACGGGCGCATCGCGAAGTGATCCGCAAGTTCGGTCGGTTCCCCTATCGGAACGAAGCACTGTCGCGCCATTCCACACCACATGAAGTTGCCTATGTCGACATGGGTGGTTATGGGACCACCGTACGCGAGCTTCAGGCAACCGTTTGACCGTTTGAAAATGCTGGCATGCCGCGCCTTGTTCGCGCGGCATAACCTTATGAGCCTGGTTCACACCCTTTGAAATCCAAAATGCGCTTGGACACGACGTCCGCGCCGCTATTGATGGTCTGGGCTATCAAAACCTGAGGCTCGTCTGCCAGACTGATCAACCTATCCTGTGCTGTCTGCAACTTTTGTTCCAAGGAATTTAGTCGGGCTAAGGTCGATTGGATATCCTTGGTTGTTTGACTGTCTAAACCAATTGCCTTTTTCGGCAACGCGGCTAAGTCGTCTCGTAATGCCGCAAGCTCTGTTCGAATGTTCGTTGTCTCCTCTCGGAGCGGAGCAACGACTTGCACTGTTTCAGAAAACTCCGCCGTGATGCTCTCCACCTTTGACGCCAACTGCCAGCCCAGAAACAGGCACAAGGCCACAAGGATCAACGTGGCGTTGAGCAAAGCAAGCAGCAGGTCTTTGAGTGTTTTCGCCATAGTCAGCCTCTTGAATGTCCTTTGTTAAGAAATGCCCGAACGGTGTCGACAGTTCAGTTCTAGCCATGGATCGGGCTTGGGTATAGGCTGAAATCCACGTCTTCAGGTGTGGCTTACCTCGCGTCGCTTTTGTCGCGGGGCGCGCCTGTTGATGTGTTTTGAAAAGTAGTTTAATGGTAAACTAATTTTTCAACACCTGCGCCGAGAGGGACACATGGCTGCACAATCTTATGATCTGATCGTAATCGGGGCTGGCCCCGGCGGCTATGTCGCTGCAATCCGTGCCGCCCAGTTGGGTCTGAAAACCGTCGTTGTCGAACGCGAACATCTTGGAGGCATTTGCCTGAACTGGGGTTGTATCCCCACCAAGGCATTGCTTCGCTCATCCGAAGTGTTCCATCTGATGGAACGCGCCAAGGATTTCGGCTTGAAAGCTGACAAGATTGGTTACGACCTGGATGCGGTAGTCAAAAGGTCACGGGGTGTGGCCGGACAACTTTCAGGCGGGATTGGTCATCTTCTGAAGAAGAACAAGGTCGCTGTTGTGATGGGCGAGGCCACGATCGCTGCCAAGGGCAAGGTCAGCGTCAAGACCGACAAGGGCACCGAAGAACTCACCGCCAAGAACATCATTTTGGCCACCGGCGCGCGGGCGCGGGAATTGCCGGGGCTTGAGGCGGATGGTGATCTGGTCTGGACCTACAAACATGCGCTGCAACCGCCACGTATGCCGAAGAAACTGCTGGTCATTGGGTCCGGCGCGATTGGCATCGAATTCGCCAGCTTCTACAACACGCTTGGCGCGGACACGACCGTGGTCGAAGTGATGGATCGCGTTCTGCCGGTTGAGGATGCCGAGATCAGCGCATTGGCGAAAAAGGCCTTCACCAAGCAAGGCATGACCATCATGGAAAAGGCGATGGTCAAGCAATTGGACCGGGGTAAAGGTAAAGTGACCGCTCATATCGAGGTTGAGGGCAAGGTCGAAAAGTATGATTTCGACACCGTGATTTCGGCGGTAGGCATCGTCGGTAATGTCGAAAACCTTGGCCTCGAAGCGCTGGGGGTCAAGATCGACCGCACGCATGTGGTGACGGATGAATTCTGCCGCACCGGTGTCGAAGGGCTGTACGCAATCGGTGATATCGCAGGTGCACCATGGCTGGCGCATAAGGCCAGTCACGAGGGCGTCATGGTCGCGGATCTTATCGCGGGTAAACACGCACACCCGGTCAAACCCGAGAGCATTGCAGGATGTACCTACTGCCAGCCTCAGGTCGCGTCCGTTGGCTACACCGAAGCCAAAGCCAAAGAACTGGGTTACGACATCAAGGTCGGGCGCTTCCCGTTCATCGGCAACGGCAAGGCTATTGCCCTGGGGGAACCAGAGGGGCTGATCAAAACCGTCTTTGACGCCAAGACAGGAGAGCTTCTGGGCGCACATATGATCGGCGCGGAAGTGACGGAACTGATCCAGGGCTATGTGGTTGGACGCCAGCTGGAGACCACCGAAGAAGATCTGATGAACACGGTCTTCCCGCACCCAACCTTGTCAGAGATGATGCACGAAAGCGTTCTGGACGCTTACGATCGCGTGATCCACATGTAAGGGAAGGGGGCTCTGCCCCCGCCGCGGCAAGCCGCGACTCCCCCGAGGTATTTATAGCCAGATGAAGCAGGGGATCCGCACTTCATCTGGCCGAAAATACCTCGGAGCGCGAGGCAGAGCCTCGCAAAAACACTTTACTTGTTCAAAGCATCCAGAATGCGGGCCCAGGATCGGATGCCCTTGTGAAAGCTTTTGACATCATATTTCTCGTTCGGTGAGTGAATTGCGTCATCATCGTTTGCATAACCGACCAGCATGGAATCGAGCCCGAGAACGGTGTTGAAGTACCCGACCACCGGAATAGAGCCACCCATGCCAGTAAAGACCGCCTCGCGATCCCATTCGTCAGACAAGGCGTCGCGCGCGGCTTCGAACTCTGGGCGGTCCAAATTCATGACAGAGGCTGGTGAGCCTTCAAGGTCATTGTCCCAGATCACTTTGGCGTCCGGAGACAGACGCTCCTCGACATGTTTGCGAATTTTGTCGCGCAGAGCGTCGGGATTCATGTCACCGACGAGACGGCAGGTGATTTTGCAATGTGCCTCGGATGGGATCACGGTTTTCGAACCAGCCCCGTTGTAACCGCCCCAAAGCCCGTTCACCTCAAGCGTTGGACGCGCCCATTGCTGTTCAAGTGTCGAATACCCCTTTTCGCCGTGCGGCTGGGTGTAGCCGACCGAATTTAGGTAGTCTGCTTCGTCGAAACCGCAGTTTTGCCACTGGCGGAGTTGATCCTCAGGTACTTCGTGGACGCCTTCGTAAAATCCGTCAACGGTTACGCGGCCGGTTTCGTCATCGTAGAAAGAGGCCACGATTTTCGACAGTTCCCGCAAGGGGTTTAGACCTGGGCCACCGTAGTGGCCGGAATGCAGATCGATACGGGGTCCGATGATGGTGAACTCATCCTTCAGCATACCGCGCAGTTGGGCAGCTATGGAGGGAACCCCGCGTGAGACCATCGAGGTGTCGCAGACCAGTGCTAGGTCGGCTTTGAGCTCGGCCGCGTTTTCCTTAAGGAACGGGACGAGTGATGGAGACCCCGATTCTTCCTCGCCTTCAAAGAAGAAGGTGATGCGACAGGGCAGGGATCCATGCACAGCCTTCCAAGCGCGGCAGGCTTCGACAAAAGTCATCAGTTGCCCCTTGTCGTCCGATGCGCCACGTCCACGGATAACGGGGCCGTGCTCGGTATCTTCGATTGCAGGATCAAATGGGTCGCGTGTCCACAGGTTCAGCGGATCAACCGGTTGCACATCATAGTGGCCGTAGAACAGGATATGCGGAGCGTCTGCGTCTTCTCCCACATGGCCAACAACCATGGGGTGGCCCGGCGTTTCTCGCTTTTCCGCGTCTATTCCGATACTGCGAAGGTCGTTGACCAACCAATCTGCGGCGCGGTTGACCTCGTCCTTGAACGCGGGATCGGTTGAAATGGATTGGATGCGCAATAATTCCATCAGGCGGTCGATCGAGGTTTGCAGATCATCGTCAATCCGGTTCAGCACGGTGTCTAGCGACATAGGGGGCTCCTGCTTTTCTAGGTTGGGCGAACCCTAACAGCGTGATCAGCGCCGTCCAGAGCGGTTTTGACGAAAACCAAAGTATCGTACGACGCATTGTGATGCGACTGTACCTGCGTCGTTTCCACGCGTTCGATAGCCGGAACTTTACTTGTCGTAGGGGGCACAACCTTTTATTTGATGCAAATCAAAGTTGGGTTCACCTGTTCGGCTGTAACCAGCTAAACTAAGGAACGCAAAGCCGCTGAAACACGTTACACTGTGTAGGGTGGCAAACTATTTGCCCAAGGGAAACCAATTTGGGCGCTCAAGGAGGGTCCGTTGGACTATACTGCTCAGCTCGATTCAGCGATTGCCAGGCTGCATGATGAAGGACGCTACCGGACCTTCATTGACATCGAACGTCGCAACGGACATTTCCCTCATGCAGTGCGCACGCGTTCGGATGGGTCGCAGCAGAACATCACCGTGTGGTGTGGCAACGATTACTTGGGCATGGGGCAGCACCCTGTTGTTCTGAATGCCATGCATGAGGCTGTGGACGCAGCAGGTGCAGGGTCTGGCGGGACGCGCAACATCTCAGGCACCACGGTTTACCACAAAAGGCTTGAGGCCGAGTTGGCTGATCTGCACGGCAAAGAAGCCGCGCTGTTGTTCACCAGCGCCTATATCGCCAATGATGCAACGCTCAGCACTCTGCCCAAGCTGTTCCCCGGCCTGATCATTTATTCCGACGCGCTGAACCATGCCTCGATGATCGAAGGTGTGCGCCGCAACGGCGGTTCTAAGCGGATTTTCCGGCACAATGACGTGGCGCATCTGCGTGAGTTGCTTGAAGCTGACGATCCGCAAGCGCCTAAACTGATCGCCTTCGAGTCAGTCTATTCTATGGACGGCGATTTTGGCCCGATCGAAGAGATCTGTGATTTGGCCGATGAGTTTGGCGCGCTGACCTATATCGACGAAGTGCACGCGGTTGGCATGTACGGCCCGCGTGGCGGCGGCGTGACTGAACGTGACCGTTTGGCCCATCGGATCGACATCATCAACGGAACCCTCGCCAAAGCATATGGCGTTATGGGTGGCTACATCGCCGCCAGTGCCAAGATGTGCGACGCTGTGCGCTCTTATGCGCCGGGTTTCATTTTCACAACTTCGTTGCCGCCAGCTGTTGCCGCAGGGGCTGCCGCTTCGGTTGCGCATCTGAAAACCGCGCAGGAGCTGCGTGACCAGCATCAGACTCAGGCCAAGATCCTCAAGCTGCGACTTAAAGGGATGGGTCTTCCCTTGATTGATCATGGCAGTCACATTGTGCCCGTGATCGTCGGCAACCCTGTGCATACCAAAAAGCTCAGTGATATGTTGCTGGATGATTATGGCATTTACGTGCAGCCGATCAATTTCCCGACTGTCCCGCGGGGAACCGAAAGGCTTCGGTTTACCCCGTCTCCGGTGCATGGACCCGACGAAATGAACCGTTTGGTGCAGGCGATGGACGAACTTTGGTCACATTGTGCGCTAAATCGCGCCGAACTTGCCGGTTAACCTCACGCCAAAGTGTGCAACGTGATTGCCGCGTGTTAAGCTTAGGCTAACAAAATTGGCAGACGAATCATTGTGGGGATGATTCGCCGCTAACGCGAAATACGCGACAGGCAGAATGGGGCAGCAGGGATGATTGGGCGCAGATCACAGCGCGAGTCCGAAGAAGAAGAGGACGTCAGACCAAAAGGGTTTGATGACTACGAGATTCGTCTTGGTGACAAGATGCGCGGTGAGCGCGCGACAATGGGCAAATCTCTTTTGGATGTTCAGCGCGAACTGAGGATCAAAGCCAACTACATTGCTGCAATCGAAAACGCCGACCCTGATGCGTTTGATACACCCGGCTTCATAGCCGGGTATGTGCGCTCATATGCGCGCTACTTGGGAATGAACCCGGATGAGACCTTTGCAACCTTCTGCCAGGAAAGCGGTTTTGAAGTGGCCCATGGCATGTCGGCCGAGGCATCTGTGGTCCGCAAATCCACTGGCGGTCTTCCGTCGCGCGGTCCTATGGGGCGCGACCCGTTCATCTCGCCCAATACGCCCTATATTCCGGGCAAAGAGCCGCTGGTCAGTCAGATCGAACCGCGCGCCATCGGCTCTTCGCTGGTGTTGCTGGCGGTCATTGGTGGCATCGGCTATGGCGGCTGGGCTGTTTTGAACAAAATCCAGCAGGTGCAGGTCAGCCCTGTTGAGCAAGCCCCTGTGGTCCTGTCCGACCTTGATCCACTGGATGCGGTGCGTGGTGCCGCGTCAGACGATACGGTTGAAGTGGCCAGTACCGAGGCGTTGGATCGTCTTTATCGTCCACAGGCGCTGGACGTGCCGGTTCTGGTTGCTCGTGATGCCCCGATCTCGACCCTTGACCCACGTGAGGTCGGAACTTTCCGTCCGCCCGAGTTGCCGCAGCTTGAACTGGCCAAGGTTCACACGGTCGAACGACCCGCGCTGCCGCAGGTCGTGGAACAGATTGATACGACGCTTAAAATTGTGGCTGTTGACCCGGCATGGATGCGTGTGACGGCTGCAGACGGCAGTATCATTTTCGAAGGCACCCTTGGCACGGTTGAACAAGGCAGCGTTTTTGAAGTGCCTCTGACCGAGGAGCCGCCGCAGTTGCGGGCCGGGGCCTCGGGGTCGGTCTACTTCTCTATGAACGGCGAGCATTACGGTCCGGCGGGTGCGCCGGGTACGGTTGCCAAAGGTGTCGTTTTGTCGAAAGACGCCGTGTCCGAGACGTATGCCGTAGCCGATCTTGAGGCCGAGCAGAACAGCGCTCTCAAGCAACTGGTGGCGGAACTGCAGACCGAGGCGACTGAAACGCCCGCGGAGTGATCTAGCCATTGCGACGCCCCGGTTGTCGGACTATCTAAAGGTCCAACTCTGGCAGACGCGGATCCGTCCTTATGTCCCTCAATCACGTACGCCCCTGGCGCGACATCTATCGTCGTAAATCCCGTCAAATCATGGTCGGCAACGTCCCTGTTGGGGGTGATGCACCCATTGCGGTACAGACCATGACCAATACGCTGACCACCGATGTGGCGGCCACCGTGGCGCAGGTTCAGGCCGCAGCCGAGGCTGGCGCGGATATAGTGCGCGTTTCGGTTCCGGATGAGGCGTCGTCGAAGGCGCTGAAAGAGATCGTCCGCGAAAGCCCTGTGCCGATCGTGGCAGATATTCACTTTCACTACCGCCGTGGCATCGAAGCCGCCGAGGCGGGCGCGGCCTGCCTGCGCATCAATCCGGGCAATATCGGCGATGAAACCCGCGTGAAAGAGGTCATTCAGGCCGCACGCGATCACAACTGTTCGATCCGTATCGGAGTCAACGCGGGGTCATTGGAAAAACATCTGCTTGAGAAATACGGCGAGCCATGCCCCGAGGCGATGGTTGAAAGCGGGCTGGAACATATTCGCATCCTGCAGGACAACGACTTTCACGAGTTTAAGATCAGCGTGAAGGCCAGCGACGTTTTCCTGTCTGCTGCTGCTTATCAGGGCATTGCCGAAGCCACCGACGCGCCCATTCATCTGGGCATTACGGAAGCTGGAGGTTTGGTCAGCGGCACCATCAAGTCCGCCATCGGTTTGGGTAACCTGTTGTGGATGGGGATAGGCGACACGATCCGTGTCAGCCTGTCCGCTGATCCGGTGGAAGAGGTCAAGGTCGGTTTCGAAATCCTCAAGTCACTGGGCCTGCGACATCGCGGCGTGAACATTATCTCGTGTCCATCCTGCGCCCGTCAGGGCTTCGACGTCATCAAGACCGTTGAGGCTTTGGAGCATAGGCTGGAACACATCAAGACACCCATGAGCCTGTCAATTATCGGCTGTGTCGTGAACGGCCCGGGTGAGGCGTTGATGACCGATGTGGGCTTTACCGGCGGCGGCGCAGGCTCTGGCATGGTTTACCTGGCCGGCAAGGCCAGCCACAAGATGTCAAACGATCAGATGATTGATCACATTGTCGAACAGGTCGAGAAAAAGGCAGCTGAACTGGACGCGCAGGCCGAAGCGGCCGAGTAGGCGCTTATTCGGTCAACGCTTGCCGCGCGTCTTAAATGTCATGTCCACGAAAGGGCAAAGGAATGATCGCCTATATCACCGTTGGTGTGGACGACATTGCAGCTGCAGAACAGTTTTATTCTGCTTTCCTGCCAGCCCTTGGATATAAATTGGAATGGTATCACGGCGACTTAAGCTACGCTCTTCCATCTCAGCAAGGTCAGTCTCAAGCTTTGCCGGAATTCTATGTGAAATCCCCGTTCGACGGGCATCCGGCCTCGGCAGGGAATGGCACGATGGTTGCATTCGAGGCGCAAAGTCAAAAGCAGGTTCGTGATCTTCACGCGGCGGCACTTGCCGCAGGTGGTTCCAACGAAGGCCAGCCGGGCTTTCGCGACTCCTATGGGGCTGATTTCTATGTTGGCTACCTGCGCGATCCGCAAGGAAACAAGATCGCGCTGTTTTCCAGTAATCCAAGCGAACCCGGTCGGGACGGTTAGATCAGAGGTTCCACACGCAATTTGAGGGGGCGAATGCTGTGCAGAGCCTTCGTGATCTGAAAGAATGAAGAGCTCTGCAATAATAGGCGGCGGGCTACGCCGCCCCACCATGTGTTTAGCCGCGCTCGGCGCGCACACCATCCGCGATTTGTTGCATCTGATCGGCAGGCAGGAAGCCACGCAGCATTTCGGTGCCCAGTACAAAGGACGGCGTGCCCGAAATCTGCATCCGCTGCGCCAGAGCACGGGTACGGGTGATTTCGTCCGTCACGCGGTCACTGTCCATTGCGGCGATGATCGCATCGCTGTCCAGCCCCAGACCATCCGAGATGCGGCGCAAAGACACTTCTGATGGCTCGCCGGTGAACTCCAGCAGGGCGTCATGGACCTGTTTGTAGGCTTCATTGCCCGCCACGTGCTTGGTGGCGACGGCAAAGCGCGAGGACAGGACAGACGCATCGCCCAGAATGGGGAACTCCTTGATCACCAAGCGGATATTGCCGTCTTCGGCCAACAGGCTGGCCACCTCGGGTACGGCACGGCGGCAATAACCACAGCGGTAATCCATGAATTCGACCAGCGTGATATCCCCGTCCGGGTTGCCGCCCACAAAGCTGTAGCCATCGTTGAACAGTTCTTCTTCATTGGCGGCGATCAGTTCCTTGTCGGCCAGCGCTTCGGCTGCGGCATTTCGCTGTTCAAGGATGTTGATCGCTTCGATGATCACTTCGGGGTTTTCAAGCAGATACTCTCGCACCTGCGCGCCGAATTCGGCCTTTTCGGCATCGCTCATTGCGTTCAAATCCAGCGCCTGCGCTGAAGTCGCAGCCATGGAAAGCCCCAGAAGGGCAGGTGCAGCATGTCTGAGGATCATTTCCGTTTCCTTTTGCTTTTCTTGAATCGTTCTGACGCAATCAGCACGTCTTGTGCCCTTTGCCAACCCGGCGAGCCTTCGGGCAAGCGGGCCACAGCCCGTTTTGCGTGAATTCCGGCATCATCCAGCCGTCCTTGCAGCGCATATCGCTCTGCCGTCACGGTGGATGCCATTCCGTTGTTGCCAACCTTGGCATAGGCAATGCCCAAATCCTGCATCAGGCGCGCATTGCGAAAATCGCGGGATCGGGCCTTTTCCAACGCGGTCAAGGCTTGATCGGTGTTACCCTGCGCCAGCAGCGCACGACCATATCCTGCAAGGATCAGCGCATTGTTCGGGGCCATTTCCACCGCGCTCTGATACGCTTGAACTGCTTTGCTTATTTGCCTGTTTTCCAACAGAATTTGCCCCTTGAGTTCGTAATAGTAAGGGTCATTCGGGCGAATGGCCAGCGCCTCATCTATGGCGGCGCGAGCGCGGGACAAATCGCGGTTTTGATGATGTGCCGACGCCTCTCGCATCATGCGAATGTCACGGTCGGTCTCTTCTTTGGCGCGCCGCAAAGTCCAGCTTGGAGACCGCAGAAAGGCGGAAAGCTTACCTTTGACGCGGGCGAACCAGTAATCGGCGCTGGGGTTTCGGACCGCCTTGTCACCAAACTCGTCCAGAAAGGCCTCGGCGGCACGCAGACGGTCGCGGCTTGTCGGGTGCGAGCGCATATAGGGGTCCTGATTGGCAACGCTCAGCAGCTCCTGACCGGCGAATTTCCGATGCAGTTCGACCATGCCGCTGGGCGAAATCTGGGCCCATCGCAGATAACTTGTAGCGCTTCGGTCAGCCGAGGCTTCTTCTGCGCGGGTGTGGCCCAGAAAGCTGCGAAGGGCGGCGCCCTGGGTGCCGGCGGCAATACCAAGGGCTGCTTCACCACCACCCGCAGCAGCAGCCAGCAGGGCCAGAGCGGTGCCAAAGCCGGCATTGCGCTGCGCTGCTTTCAGGTTTTCGGCCCGCCGTGCCAGATGGCCATTCGCGATATGGGCGGCTTCGTGCGCGATTACAGCCTGCAGCATTTCCGGGCTTTCGACGCTCAGGATCAGTCCGTAGTTCACGTAGATCGCGTTGTAGTCGATGACAAAGGCGTTGAACGTGTTGTCGTTGATGACCAGGATTTGAACGCGGTTGGTATTCAAACCGGCCGCGCGCAGGATGGGAAATGCCAGTTCACGCAGCCCATGCTCGATGTCGGGATCTCGGATCAGGCTTTGCGCATGGGCTTGAACCACTGCCGCAAGCCAGACGACAGCTGCAAGCATCAGAGCCGGGATTGACGCCAGCCTGGATACGCGTTCAAAAGCCATGGCTGCAACATGGGAGATGGGCATGAGAAACTCAACCCGGTCCGGGGTCGATCCGTTTATTGTGATGGACGTAATGGAGGCCGCGCGCAAAGCGGAAGAGGCCGGACGCCATATCATCCACATGGAAGTCGGCCAGCCTGGGACAGGGGCCCCCAAGGGCGCGACCGAAGCGCTGGCAAAGGCAATGGAGCAAGGCCCTTTGGGTTATACGGTGGCTTTGGGGTTGCCCGCGCTCAGGCAGCGGATCGCGCGGCTTTACGGCGATTGGTATGATGTTGACTTGAACCCGGATCGAGTGGTCATCACCCCTGGATCCTCAGGCGGGTTTCTGCTGACCTTCACGGCGTTGTTCGACAGCGGGGACCGGGTTGGTATCGGCGCGCCCGGTTATCCGTCCTACCGACAGATCCTTAAAGCGTTGGGGCTGGTGCCCGTCGATCTGCCCACTGCCCCTGAAAACAGGTTGCAGCCTGTTGCCGAGGATATTCAGGGAATGGACCTGAAGGGGCTGATGGTGGCCTCGCCCGCGAACCCAACCGGTACTATGTTGGATCATGCGTCCATGGGCGCGCTGATAGACGCGGCGCAGGGGCAGGGGGCTTCGTTCATAAGTGACGAAATCTATCACGGGCTGGAATACGAAGCCAAAGCTGTCACCGCGCTGGAGCTGACGGATGAGTGTTATGTGATCAACTCATTCTCCAAATATTTCTCGATGACAGGCTGGCGCGTCGGATGGATGGTGGTGCCAGAAGATCAGGTGCGTGTGGTTGAGCGGATTGCCCAGAACATGTTCATCTGCGCCCCCCATGCCAGCCAGGTTGCAGCGCTGGCCGCGATGGATTGCGAAGACGAGTTGCAGGCCAATCTGGACGTCTATCGCCGAAACCGGGCGCTGATGCTGGACGGGCTGCCCAAGGCCGGGTTCGCGAACATCGCTCCGCCTGATGGCGCGTTTTACGTGTATGCCGACGTGTCTGACCTGACCAATGACAGCCGTGCCTTCGCGGCCGAGGTTCTTGAAAAGGCGGGCGTTGCGGTAACTCCGGGTCTCGACTTCGATCCACAGCGCGGTCACACGACCCTGCGTTTCTCTTACGCAAGGGCCACGGCTGATATCGAAGATGGTCTTGAGCGTTTACGCCTGTTCATGGCCGCGCGTGGCGCGATCAGGGAACAGGCCTGAACCGTTCACAAAACGCAGCCAGTGGTATAGGCTGCAGTTCAAACGATCTCGGGAAAACTTGAGGCTATGAGCAGGATCTTCTTTTGCATCGCCCTGATTTGGGCGCTGGCGAGTGGTGCAGTTGCGCAGGAGTTCAGCGCGCTGGCGCGTATTCAGCCGGACCAGAGCCGCATAACAGATGTCGGGCGCACTGGCGTGCGAGTGGATATCGGCCTCAGCCAAGGTGTGCCGTACCGGATCTTCACCTTGCAGGATCCTTATCGGATGGTTTTGGATTTTAACGAGGTGGACTGGTCAGGGTTGAATTCCTCGGACTTCCTGCAATCTGATCGCATCAGCGGTGTTCAGTTCGGGGCTTATGTTCCGGGCTGGTCGCGTCTGGTGCTGGAACTGGGTGCACCGATGGCGGTCGAGACAGCGCAGTTGTCGATCGCAGAAGACTCGGGCGCGGCTTTGTTGTCCCTGAACCTTAAAGGCACGGATTTCGACACATTCAACGCTACATCAGGTGCGCCACGCAATCCGGGTTGGGATCTGCCAGAACCTGCCAACTTGCCGCAAACAGCACCCCGCAATTCTGATCGACCCCTGCGCGTCATGCTGGACCCAGGCCATGGCGGCATAGATCCGGGGGCCGAGGTTGGTGGGGTTGATGAGAAGACCCTGATGCTGACCTTCGCACGCGAGCTGCGTGAAGTACTTTTGCGTTCAGGCGGATATGAAGTGGTCCTGACGCGGGTTGAGGATCAGTTCGTGTCGCTTGAGCGTCGGATTGCTTTGGCCCACCGGGCGGGTGCAGACCTGTTCATCTCACTGCATGCCGATTCCCTGTCCGAGGGGCAGGCCCATGGTGCGGCGGTCTATACTTTGTCTGATGATGCCTCGGACGTGGCGAGTTCGAAACTGGCGGAACGGCATGATCGCGGCGACCTGCTGTCTGGCGTCGACCTCAGTGGCTCGGATGATCAAGTGGCTGACGTTTTGCTGGACCTGGCACGGCAGGAGACCAAGCCGCGCACGCTGTCCCTCGCCACATCGATTGCCAACGGTATGACGCAGCAGGGCGGTCCCATGAACCGTAAACCCCTGCGCACGGCGTCTTTTTCGGTGCTTAAAGCCGCAGATATTCCTTCGGTTCTGGTCGAGCTTGGGTTTCTTTCCAGTCCTAGAGATCTGAAAAACCTCAAGGATCCGGAATGGCGGTCGAAAATGGCTTTGGGGATTTATCAGGGGCTTGAGGATTGGCGACAGCAGGATGTGATCCGCAAATCCCTGATTGGCCAGTGACCTTGCGGCGCAAACCGGCTAGAATGCGCTTGGTGTTTTGACCCTCAGGCGGTGCATCACTATATAGACGGCACCGCGAGAAAAAGGCAGTAACGTGATCCGGTTCATTCTTTCGTTTTTCGGGGCGATTTTCAGCCTCGTCACTTTGGGTATCTTTATGGTCGCACTGGTAATCGGTGCGGTGTTCTGGATGTATGGCCGCGACCTGCCCAGCCATGAATCTCTGGCCCAGTATAAGCCGCCCACCATCAGTCGGATTTATTCGGGCAAAGGGCAGCTGATTGATGAATTCGCGCAGGAACGACGCCTGTTCACCCCGTCCGAGGACATCCCCGATCTGGTGAAACAGGCTTTCATCTCGGCCGAAGACAAAAACTTTTACACCCATCAGGGGTACGATCCGCGCGGTATTGTTGCAGCCGGTGTTGAGGCAGTGCGCACCAAGGGCGAAACCGTGCGCGGGGCATCGACGATCACGCAGCAGGTAATGAAGAACTTTCTGCTGTCAGGCGACCGCCGAGCTGAACGCAAGATCAAGGAAATCATCCTCGCCACAAGGCTTGAGGATACCTTGGACAAGGAACAGATCCTCGAACTTTACATGAACGAGATCTTTCTTGGCCAGAACTCCTATGGCGTGACTGCCGCTGCCCAGACCTATTTCAACAAGACCTTGCAGGAGTTGGCCCCGCATGAGGCCGCGATGCTGGCCGCGATGCCCAAGGCACCTTCGGATTACCACCCGGTTCGTCAAAAAGAACGGCTGTTGGCCCGCCGTAACTATGTGCTGCGTGAGATGAACCAGAACGGTTACATCGATCAGGCGACCTATGAGACCGAAGTCGAGATGCCGCTGCGTTCGGTGCAGAACGGTGACTTTGAAAGCTTCCGCACCGCTTTGCCGCCGCGGGACTATTTCACCGACGAAATCCGCCGCCAGTTGAGCGAGGATTTTGGCGAAGGCGAGTTCTTTACCGGCGGCTTTACGGTCCGTGCGTCTGTGGACGAAGAAATGCAGATCGAAGCTGCCAAAGCTCTGCGCACGGCGCTGCAGAAATACGACCGATCGCGCGGCAGGTGGCGCGGTACGGGCGAAGTGATCCCGGAAGAAGCGCTGGCGGGTGAGGCGCAGTGGCGCGAAGCTCTTTCTATCATGGAAATTCCACGCGATGTGGTGCTGCCGACCCGGTGGTATCCTGCCGTGGTTTTGGGCGTCTCTGACCAGCAACTCACGGTCGGGATCGAAAATGGACCCGCCGATGGCATTATCCCACGCTCGGACATCAAATGGATGCAGGGCGATTTTGCAGCAAACTTCAAACGCGGCGACGTGATCCTTGTGATGGCCGGGGAAGAGGGACAATGGTCTGCCCGCCAGGTGCCCGAAGTGCAGGGCGGCTTTGTTGCGATGGATGTGAACTCGGGCCGTGTTTTGGCGATGCAGGGCGGGTTCTCGTATCAGGACACCGTGTTCAACCGCGCCACGCAGGCGCAGCGTCAGCCCGGATCGTCTTTCAAACCTTTCGTCTATGCCGCCGCACTGGACAGTGGCTATAGCCCCGCAACCATAGTTGTGGACGCCCCGATTGAGGTGAACACGCCACAGGGTCTGTGGCGTCCCAAGAACTCGTCGAACAAGTTCTACGGACCGACGCCGCTGCGCACCGGGATCGAGCAGTCGCGGAACCTGATGACAATCCGTCTGGCGCAAGAGGTCACGATGCCGGTGGTTGCAGGCTATGCGGAACGCTTTGGCGTCTACGACCGGATGGGGGCATTCCTTGCCAACTCGCTGGGGTCCGAAGAGACGACGCTTTACAAGATGGTGGCTGCCTATGCGATGTTTGCCAATGGCGGTCAGCGGGTCGAACCCACTCTGGTCGACCGTATTCAGGACCGGTTCGGCAAAACCATCTATCGCCACGACGACCGCCAGTGTCTGGATTGCGATTCCACATGGATGGCCCCTGACGAATCTCCGACCCTTGTGACGGACCGCGCACAGGTGATGGATGCGATCACGGCCTATCAGTTGACCTCAATGATGACAGGCGTGGTGGATCGCGGTACCGCCGCGCGCCATGTAAACTTGCCGGTGCCGACAGCGGGCAAAACCGGCACCACCAACGAATCCAAGGATGCGTGGTTTATTGGGTTTACCTCGAACATCGTTGCTGGCTGTTACATCGGCTACGACCGACCGCGTCCGATGGGGCGGGGGGCTTACGGCGGCACGATGTGTGGCCCTGTGTTCCAAAGCTTCATGGAAAAAGCTGTCGAGAAATACGGCGGCGGCCCGTTCGAGGTGCCGGAAGGTGGTCATTTCATCAAGATCGACCGTTTCAGCGGCGCACGGCTGCCTGACGATGCCAGCGGTGACTATGTTGTTGCTGAATTCTTCCGTGATGGCGTCGATGGCTTCATCGACCGCGTCTATGACGGCGGCTTTGCGATCGGTTCGGATCTGCCCTTGTTCGAGGAAGTGCAGCGCGCAGGCGTGCAGGTTCAGACCTCGACAGGTCAGACGGTCACTGTCGGGCCCAAAGCCACGCAGGGCGACCTGAGTACTGGCGGGCTTTACTGACCAGAAAAACGCAGAAGCAGAGTCAAAAGGTCTGATTCAGGATCGTTATCGATTGCACCGTCCGATCGCCAGTAAATGGACAAGGCGCATTTGGCGGCGGCCCATTGGGCCAGCCGTTCCTTTGGTACTCTCAGCGCCTTGGAGTAGAGCGACAGGCAGGTTTCGATTTGCTGAGGATCACGCACCAAATCTGGCATTCCTTTTGGGTGGCGTAATGCATTTGCCAGCTCAAACGCCGGGTCTCCGACATACCCTTTGGCATCGAAAACCCGTGGGCCTGCATCGGTCATGATGATGTTGTCAGGGTGAAGATCCCCGTGAAGGGGAACGGACGCTGGCTGGCTATTCAATAGATGCCGGCCCATGTCCATGGCAGACAGCATGTCATTGCGCAGAAGGGCTGGGCATGTTGGCGCAAAAGCGCAATTAAATAACGGGGTGAAAACCTGGCCCAGGGGTCTCAAACCCTGAACCCGGATGGTGGGCTTTCCATGCAGATGCGCAGCAGTTTCGGCAAGGATTCTAGTGGCGTCATCGGGGCGTCCCGAACGCGCAATGTCACCCAATGACGGACCATCCAGCCATTCCATCAGAACAGCGTTCCGCTCTTCGTTGAAAATACGAACCGCACCCCGGTCTCGCCACGCATTCAACAGCGCGCTGCCGGGTGCTTCGTTGCCGCGATCCTGTGTGCGGTAGAGTTTCAATGCGGCGGGTCCGTGTTTCGATAACACTTTCCAAACCCGCACCTGACCGGTCTCGGCAACCAGCTCTGGCTGCTGCAGGTTCCATTCGTCCAGAAACTCGTCGCATGTGCTTGGCATTCGCGGCCGGCCCGTCTTGTGGTGTCTCGCACCTCTTGCTATCACGCAAGCCTGATTGAGCAAGTTGGGACAAGACCATGCGCGCCGAAACCCAGAACATCGTGGCGGAAATCGAAAAGTCGCTTGAGCTGCTGGCGCAGCGTATGGACTATGAAACCGCACCGCATCGCCTTGAGGAATTCAATGCGCGTGTCGAAGATCCGAACCTGTGGGACAACCCCGAGAACGCGCAGAAGCTGATGCGCGAACGGCAGATGCTGGTCGACGCCATCGAGACCTATGAAACCATCAAGACCGATCTCAGCGACAATATCGAGCTGATCGAATTGGGTGAGATGGAAGAGGATGAAGAGGTCGTGCAGGACGCCGAAGCTGCGATCAAAGCACTACAGGGCAAAGCCGCCAAGAAAGAGCTTGAAGCGCTGCTGGACGGTGAGGCCGACAGCAACGACACGTTCCTTGAAATCAACTCGGGCGCGGGTGGAACCGAAAGTTGTGACTGGGCTTCGATGCTGGCGCGGATGTACGTTCGCTGGGCCGAGAAAAAGGGCTATACGGTCGAGCTTCAATCCGAGACCGCAGGCGAAGAGGCGGGCATTAAATCTGCCGCTTACAAGATTTCGGGCCACAACGCCTATGGCTGGCTGAAATCGGAAAGCGGTGTACACCGGCTTGTGCGGATTTCGCCTTTTGACTCGGCGGCGAAGCGCCATACCTCATTCAGCTCGGTCTGGGTCTATCCAGTGGTGGACGACAATATCGAGATCGAGGTGAACCCGGCCGACATCCGCATCGACACCTACCGGTCCTCCGGCGCAGGTGGTCAGCACGTCAACACCACGGACTCGGCGGTACGGATCACGCATATTCCAACCGGGATTGTGGTGACTTCATCCGAGAAGTCGCAGCACCAGAACCGTGACATTGCCATGAAGGCCCTGAAATCGCGCTTGTATCAACAGGAACTGGACCGTCGGAACGCGGATATCAACGCCGCGCATGAGGCCAAAGGCGATGCAGGCTGGGGTAACCAGATCCGGTCCTACGTCTTGCAGCCGTACCAGATGGTGAAGGATCTGCGCACCAACCACGAAACTTCGGATACCAAGGGCGTGTTGGATGGTGATCTGGACGGGTTCATGGCGGCGACTCTGGCTCTGAACGTTGCAGGCAAAAGCCGGTCCGAGGCGCAGGGCGACAGCTAAGGTGCATAGCCAGATCGCTTTTCTGAACGTGCTGAAAAGGTACTGGCGGCGTATCCTGATTACATGATTGGTCTTTCTTCTTTGCAGCACAACTGTTGTGCGGCAGCTGAAGATTTTGATTCTTTTTCTGAATGAGTTGGCCCATGCCGTTTCAATCCTGTTGACCGGTAGCGAGGTCGAGAAAAGATACATTTAGACAGTGGGTTTAAATGAGCTGAACCGCTCGCTAGGCTGTTGAAGACCAACAACAGAATGGCATGCAATGGACCTGACTCGGATATCGGCCGCAGAGCTTGTGAAACAACTGGCAACCCGACAGGTTTCAGCCACCGATGTAATGCGTGCCACCCTGGATCGCATCGCTAAGGTGAATGGCGATGTGAACGCTATAGTAGCGTTACGGGAAGAGAGTGCGTTGATGGCCGAGGCACAGAGATGCGATAGCGGTCCAATCACTGGCCCGCTGCACGGTCTGCCAATTGCGGTCAAGGATTTGGTCAATGTGGCAGGCGTGGTCTCGTCTCATGGATCGCCTTTGTTCAAGGACGTCGTGCCGGACAGCGACGATTTGATTGCCGCCCGGATGCGGGATGCGGGGGCTATACTTATCGGAAAAACCAACACGCCGGAATTCGGATTGGGATCGCACACATTCAACCCGGTCTATGGTGCGACGCGCAATCCGTATAACGCCGACCATACCTGCGGAGGATCGTCCGGTGGGGCGGCGGTGGCCCTGGCCACGGGAATGGTGGCGCTTGCAGACGGGTCCGACATGATGGGCAGTCTGCGTAACCCAGCGGCCTGGAACAATGTCTACGGCTTTCGCCCAAGCTGGGGCAGGGTGCCGTCTGATCCTGTCGGCGACAGCTTTCTGCATCAACTGTCCACACTTGGCCCCATGGCCCGCAGCCCCGAGGATTTGGGCATCTTGCTTGACGTTATCTCGGGGCCAGACCCGCGCCTGCCCTTGGCCTCTGATAGCGTTCCGGTGTCACCGGTGGAAATTGCAGATTTGCAGGGTCTGCGGATTGGTTGGCTTGGGGATTGGGGCGGGGCGTTCCCGACCGAGCCTGGAATTCTCGACCTGTGCAAAGATGCTTTGACCGTGTTTGAAAGCCTTGGCGCTGATGTGCAAGAAGTTGATCCGCCCTTCGATGCAGAACAACTTTGGACCAGTTGGATCACGCTGCGGTCGTTCAGCGTGGCGGCGGGGCTGGAGCCCTTGGCCTCGCAAAGGGATCATCTGAAAGATACGGCTCAATGGGAACTGGATCGTGGTCTGGCGATGTGTGCAATGGAGGTGCAGCACGTCAGCGTCATCCGCTCGGATTGGTTCCGGCGCGCTGCAGACCTGTTCAAACAGTTTGACGCATTGGTTCTGCCATCCGCGCAGGTCTGGCCCTTTGGGGTCGAGATACCGTACCCGACCAGTATCGCGGGCCGGACAATGGACACCTATCACCGATGGATGCACGTCACGGTGCCTGTCAGTCTGATCGGTTTGCCTTGTCTGGCCGCACCTGCGGGTTTCGGTTCAAACGGACTGCCGATGGGGTTTCAGCTGTTCGGTCCACGGGGCGCGGATCACAAACTATTGTCGGTTGGGGCGGCCTATCACGCCGAAACCAACTGGCCAAGCAAGAGACCGGCGAGGCCATAACGCCGGATCGGGAGGAGGAGACAACATGGATAAGCCTTTTGGTGTGCCGGAAATGAGACCGGTGGATACCGCCATGCTGCGCACGGCATTGCAGCGCGCTTGGACTGATTTTCGCCGCGCACCGCTATTCGGGCTGATCTTTGCTGGCTTTTACGTGCTGGCGGGCTGGGCCATGGCGTGGGTGACTGTGCAGACCGGAACAACCTTTTGGCTGGTTCTTGCGGCCATCGGGTTTCCGTTGATCGGACCTTTCGCAGCGGTCGGGCTTTATGAGGTCTCGCACCGGCTTGAGCAGGGTGAGTCCTTGGATTTTGGTGCGATCTTTGGCGTGGTACTGCAGCAAAGCCGCAGGCAGTTGCCTTCGATCTGTGCAATCATCGTTGTCGTCTTCCTGTTTTGGTTCTTTCTCGGGCACATGATCTTTGCTCTGTTTCTGGGCCTGGCCACGATGACAAACATATCGACGTCGACCGAGGTGTTCCTGACGTTGAACGGCCTGACCATGCTGGCCGTGGGTACGGTCGTCGGGGCGGTCTTTGCCACCATTTTGTACATGATCACCGTTCTTTCGATCCCATTGCTGCTGGATCGCGAGCTGGATTTCGTGACCGCCATGATCACAAGTTTTTCTTACGTGAAAGAAAATCTGTTTGTGATGCTTGGCTGGGGGGCCTTGGTCGCGATTTTGACATTCATCGCGATGGTGCCCTGGTTTTTGGGGTTGTTGATCGTTTTGCCAGTGCTTGGCCACGCCAGCTGGCATCTTTATCGGCAGATTACACAGGTCGATCCCGCGCAGACACCCACAACTGCGGCAGGTTAGAACTGCTGTGTAAGATTGTTCGTGGACAGGCGCGCAGCGGCAAAAATAGCTGCAGAGTCGTACCCCAGGTACTTGAGAACGACCGGTTCCGGGTTGGATGTATCCGCGGAATTAACCACCGATCCGCGCCAATGAACCGCAGTTCCGTTTTGATCGGGTGAGATCAGGTAGACCCGGCTGTTGTGGCCGCCCCGTTGGGATGTCAGCATATAAACGGTATCGCCGCTACAGGCGGCGATACCTTGGATTTCACGGTCTTGCGGTGTGGCATCTGGCATGGCAGTGCGTGATACATAGCCCCGTATCAAAGTGCACTGGGCCAGCGGTCGTGCGTGCAACAAGGTCATGCGGTGTGTATCCGAAAGGCTTTCGATGACGGCATAAAACCCAAGTGGAAAGGCGGACTTCCCGATCGCCTCTGCACCCGAACCCAGAAACTCAGTCAGAGTTTTGGTGGCCGGGTGGTTTTCTGATTTCTCGATCTCGTCCAAGGGCTGGAGAAGAATTCGGGCATCTACGTCGAAAAAGCGACAAATCCGATCCAGAACATCCGGGCGAGGAACGCTTTCGCCAGAAAGATATCTGTTAAACTGCGTGCGGTTCACCCCGAGCTTGCGGCACAGGGCTGAGACCGAGCGATGCTGCTGCGCCAAACGCCGAAGGTTCTCGCTGAACATCGCACGTAACACTTCAGGGCTGCGGGTATCGTCAGTCATGGCCTTCCACGTATTGCTGTGTCTTCGAATGAAACCCATTGAACACCGAGGCAAAAACCGGGTGCACAAAAAGTAATCGTACAGAATAACCCCAAGCAACGTATCCCCACGCCGCGTTGCAGCTTCGACGCTAGCGCCGCAAAGCTCAATGGCAATAGGCTTTATACGAAAAAGACTGATCTTTATCTGGAAAAACAAACCCTATGGCAATTATGGCGCAAAAGGCTCGTGTAGGTTGAGAGCGTGCTGCCTGACCAACCAAAGGTGTGCCCCCGCCCGGAAAGACGCTAAAACGTCAGCGGGCGGGGAACAGATTTTAGTCGCCGCGCAGCAAGGCTGCGACACCTGTACGGGCGATCTCGACCAGACCCAATGGACGCATAAGGTCCGCAAATGCATCGATCTTGTCCGGTGCACCGGTGATTTCGAAGATGAACGAGTTCAGAGTACTGTCGACCACATTGGCGCGGAAAATATCGGCCAGCCGCAGGGCCTCGACCCGCTTGTCGCCCTCACCCACGACCTTGATGATGGCCAGTTCGCGCTCGACCGAAGGGCCTTCGACAGTAAGGTCATGCACGTCGTGCACGGTTACAATTCGGCCCAGCTGCGCCTTGATCTGCTCAATAACCTGGGGGGTCCCGGTGGTGACGATGGTGATGCGGCTGAGGTGGCCTGTGTGATCAACTTCGGCCACGGTCAGGCTCTCGATGTTATAACCGCGCCCCGAGAACAATCCGATCACACGTGCCAGAACGCCAGGTTCGTTCTCGACCAACACCGCTATCGTGTGACGTTCCTGCACGTCCGAAAAGGTGGGTCGTAGGTTATAGGCCGAATGGCGGGTGGCACCTTTTTTGATATGTAGGGCAGACATTTATGTCCCTTTCATCATCCTTGATATATCGGGCGCGGCAAGGCGCCCGACCAAATCCGTCGAATTTTGTTAAACCAGAACCGAACCTTTGGAATCGATCACGCCCTGCGTTTCTGCTTCGCCCAGAAGCATCTCGTTATGGGCCTTGCCCGATGGGATCATTGGGAAGCAGTTTTCGTGCTTTTCAACCAGACAGTCGAAGATCACCGGACCGTCATAGTTGATCATCTCCATGATCGCGTCGTCCAGATCGGCAGGATCGGAACACAGGATGCCCTTTGCTCCGAACGCTTCGGCGAGTTTAACGAAATCAGGCAGGGCTTCGGACCAGCTGTGTGAATAGCGTTCGCCATGCAGCAGTTCCTGCCACTGACGGACCATGCCAAGGCGTTCATTGTTCAGGATGAACTGCTTCACGGGCAGACGGTATTGCGCGGCGGTGCCCATTTCCTGCATGTTCATCAGCCAAGACGCCTCACCAGCCACGTTGATGACCAATGCGTCTGGGTGTGCCATCTGCACGCCGATAGAGGCGGGGAAGCCATAACCCATTGTGCCCAGACCACCCGAGGTCATCCAGCGGTTGGGGTCTTCGAACCCAAGGTACTGGGCGGCCCACATCTGGTGCTGACCCACTTCGGTGGTGATGTAGCGATCGTGCTTTTTGGTCAGCTCTTCAAGGCGTTGCAGCGCGTATTGCGGTTTGATCGTCTTTTCGCTGTTGGAATATGCAAGGCAGTTGATCTTGCGCCATTCCGCGATCTGGTTTTGCCACTGCTTCACATTCGCAGCATCCGTCTTGCGACCGCGAGACTTCCAGATCTTCAGAATGTCTTCCAGTACATGCGCCACGTCACCGACAATGGGTATGTCCACACGGATTACCTTGTTGATCGAGGACGGATCGATGTCGATATGCGCCTTTTTCGAGTTCGGCGAAAACGCATCGATGCGGCCGGTGATGCGGTCGTCGAACCGTGCGCCGATATTGATCATCAGATCGCAGTCATGCATCGCCAAATTGGCCTCGTAGAGACCATGCATGCCCAACATTCCAAGCCAGTTCTCGCCCGACGCTGGGTAAGCGCCCAGACCCATCAGGGTCGAGGTGATCGGGAAACCAGTCGCGTCCACCAGTTCACGCAGCAACTGGCTGGCTGCAGGGCCAGAGTTGATGACACCGCCACCGGTATAAAAGACCGGTTTCTTAGCGGTTTCCATGGCGGCAACCAGTTCCGTGATCTCTTCCAGGTCGCCTTTCAAAACCGGTTGGTAATGCGACGTCGAAGGTTTGGGGCTGGTGTAGTCGCCCGAGGCAAATTGCACGTCTTTGGGGATATCGATCAACACAGGACCGGGACGGCCCGAGGTGGCGACATGGAACGCCTCGTGCATCGTTTCCGCCAGCGAATCCGTGTCTTTAACCAACCAGTTATGCTTGGTGCAGGGGCGGGTGATGCCAACAGTGTCAGCCTCTTGAAACGCGTCTGAACCGATCATGAAGGTCGGAACCTGACCCGTCAGAACAACCAACGGGATCGAATCCAACAATGCGTCGGTCAGGCCGGTGACAGCGTTGGTTGCGCCGGGGCCGGACGTGACAAGCGCAACGCCGGGTTTGCCGGTCGAACGGGCATAGCCTTCGGCGGCATGGATTGCACCTTGTTCGTGACGCACCAGAATGTGGCGAATGTCGTTTTGCAGAAAGATCTCATCATAGATCGGTAGGACGGCGCCACCGGGGTATCCGAATACCGTGTCCACGCCCTGATCCTTGAGGGCCTGAACCACCATCTTTGCGCCGGTCATCTCACGTGTCATCTGCTTTGCTCCGTTCGCGACATGTGTCTTGCGTTTTGCCAAAAAAAAGCCCCCGATTTTTCGGAGGCGCATGGGTTCGATTATGGTTTTCCGTTACCGGCCCATGCGCGTTTTTCCTACGATTACGACTAGCGCTTTCATCGCCAGAGGCTCCTTCTTTGCGTGCAGGGACATTATGGTCGGGGGGAAGGGGCGTCAACAGGCAATTGCACCAATTTTCTATCTTGGCGGCGGTTATTTGCGACATTTTATTGCGCAGATTGCCGCATGTTGGGAATTTCCGGGAAAACGATGTTCATTTCACTGGTTTTTTAGACGCATGTGAGGGTCCAAAAGCGTCAGGTCGATGTCTGAAACTGGCATGATCTGCCTATTTGACTGCGTCACGCTGACCCTGTGGCCGCGCATGAAGGAGGCGGAGAATGCTGCAAGACCTTTTGGACCTTGGACGGTATCCGATCGATCGCCCGGATTCGCCCGCGTATGTTCGATTGATCGAAGATTTGAGGCGGGAACTAGATCAAGATGGATGCGCGGTTCTGCCGGGTTTTGTCCATGAAAAGGGCATCGCTCTTTTGACTGAAGAGGCCGAAGCCGTTGCGCCCAATGCGCATCGCTCTTTCAGCCGTACGAACCCGTATTTTACCAAGGACGACCCGCGGTTTGGCATCGGTCATCCTATCCGACAGTTCTATGATCGTTCGAATGCCTTTGTTCCAGCGGATAATTTTCCGCAATCGGGGCCTTTGCGGAGTATATATGAGTTTGAACCCTTTCTGCCGTTCGTTCGTGATGCCCTGAATGAGCCTGCAGAGCGTTTTTTCCGTTATGATGACCCGCTGGCCGATGTGATCATTAACGTGGTCGAGGAAGGGCAGGGCTTTCCATGGCATTTCGATACGAACAATTACACGGTGACAGTGGCCATTCAGAACGGTGAGGAAGGGGGCGTGTTCGAGTACGCGCCAAATCTTCGCACAACGGAAGACGAAAACTTTGCTGAGGTCGCCGCAGTTTTGAACGGGGATATGACGTGCGTCCATCAGTTAGAGCTTCAGCCCGGTGATTTACAGATTTTCAAGGGGCGGTATTCGCTTCATCGGGTGGCGCCGGTGACGGGGTCGCGCCGCCGGTATGTCGGTATCTTTTCATTTGTCGAAGCCGAAGGCATGTGCGGCGGTATCGAACGGACTGAGCAACTGTATGGACGGGTTCTGCCACACCATTACGAACGCGCTGGGTTGCGCAAAGATCAATTACTGGATTGAGACACCACCACCGGTAAACTGAAGGTGCTTCCTTTTCGGAGATTCAGATGCCTGAGATTTTGCAGCTTACCCCGTTTGTGCTGTGTTCGTCCTTGCAGAACCAGATCGATTTCTATTGCAAGCGATTGGGGTTCACATGTGGGTTCAGGCAAGACAACTATGCTTTTCTGTCGCTGGGACCGGTGGCCATACGCTTATTGGAATGCCCGCCGCGCCCGGATGGCAGGCCGTTGGGCGACGACCAGTCGTTTTACATTGATGTGGACGATGTGGATGGCCTGTATGAGAGCCGGCGCGCCGGGTTAGCCGATTTGCCCAAGGGGCGTGTACGACCGCCGTTTGACCAGCCTTATTTGCAGCGTGAGTTTCACGTTCTGGATGAAGACGGGACACTGGTGTTCTTTGGTCAGGACATTAGGCCCCGAGCGTGAACACTCCCGCCCATCGTCGACACGCCAGCGGCGCGTCTTCTCTGGTTGGGCAGGGCAGCGCGTGCCGCGCTGCGGGAGTATGCAGATCAAAAGCCGACGCCAGTGCCTTGCAGAACGCCGTGTTCCAATGCATAGCGGGTCAGACCGGCTGTCGAGGAAATGCCAAGCTTGCGCTTGATGTTCTTCCGGTGGGTCTCGACCGTTCGCACTGAAATCTCCAGCTTTTGGGCAACCTCTTTGTTGGACTTGCCCTGGGCAAGTTCCAATAGGATCGTCTGTTCGCGCCCGGTGAGCGCCTCGCGCGCACTATCCTCTTTGGGTTTCAGGGATCCGCTGGCACCGGTGCACAGATATTGCTTGCCCTGCATGACAGCGTCGATGGCCTGCCTGATCTCTTCCGTAGGTACATCCTTGAGCACATAGCCTTTGGCACCGTGGCTGAGCGCGGTTGTGATGTATTCAGGACTGTCATGCATCGACAGGATCAGGATGCGCGTTTCGGGCAGACGTTCGAGGATGATTTCCGTCGCGCTGAGACCGCCCAGGCCAGGCATGTTCAGATCCATCAGGATCACATCAGGGGCCAGATCAACGGCCAGATCCACGGCCGCCTGACCGCTGCCCAGCGTGCCGACGACCTGGATATCTTCATAGCTTTCCAGAATCGACTGGATGCCCTCGGCCACCATCGGGTGGTCGTCAACGATAAGAACCCGGGTTCTGTCAGAGCTCATGTACCAGCCTTTCGGTTCGGAGTTGCGTCTTCCTGCGGTGGCAGAAGGTGGCTCAGCGGCAAGCTGGCTTCGATCACCGTCCCGCCACGCGGTCCGCGTGATGACAGAATCCGCAAGGACCCGTCAAGCTGTTCGATACGTTCCTGCATGTTACGCAGCCCGATGCCTGTGGTTGCTGTTCCGGGCTCAGTGCGCAACCCACGGCCATTGTCGGTGATCCGCATAGTTGCACCTTTCTTATGTCCGCGCAGGTCTATGGTAACATGAGTGGCCCCCGAATGGCGTTCGATATTGGTCAACGCTTCTTGCGCAATTCTATAAAGGGCGATCTTGCTGTCCTGATCCAGCCGGTTTCGGAAGACCACGGTGGAGAATTCGGTCTCGATCCCGGTACGGTCTCGGAAATCGTCGGTCAGGGCCTTCAACGCGGGACCAAGGCCCAGATCGTCCAACACGCCCGGACGCAGGTCACGGCTGATGCGCCGCACCTCGGTAATGGCGGCCCCCAGGTTGTCGATCCCTTTTTCCAGCGGAGCGAGCGCACCTTCGTCATCACCCCGAGTCAGACGCCGCCGCGCGTTGTCCAAAGCATATCGAACGCCGACAAGAATTTGGCTGATCCCGTCATGTAATTCACGTGCGACCCGGCCCCGTTCTTCTTCCTGTGCGTCAAACACACGCTGGGTCAGTTCCTTCAGCTTAGCATCGGCCAACCTGCGCTCGCGAATGTTCAGCAACATGCCCGACGCAAAAACGATGAGGACAGCGGCCAGTACAATCGCGCCGATATACATGAATGTGCTCTGCACACGGGCTTCGACTTCGGCCCGTGCGTTGGCAACGGTGGCCACGATGTCATCGATGAACACCCCGGTCCCGACGACCCAGCGCCAGTCCTGAAGGCCAACAACATAGGCGATCATCTGCGCTTCTTGCCCGGTTGAGGGCTTCTGCCACATGAAACTGTGCCATCCTGCCCCTTGGCGAGCGAGGCGAATGAACTCGTCGACGATTGGCGTGCCTTCGCTATCCGTCAGGCCTTCCCAGTTCTGGTTGATGAATTGCGTCTGGCGGGGGCTGACAAGGTTGTTGCCGTCATAGTCATACACAAAGAAGAATCCGTCCTGACCATAGATCATCGCCGACAGGATCTGCGTGACGAGGTTTTTGGCCACTTCATCATTTGGTTCAGCCCGACCATAGATATAGGCAAAACCGTTGCGCGCCTGCGTTACGTAGTTGCGCAGCTCTTCCTTCTTGGCCTCGATCAGACGGCGTTCCAGGGCCTCGATCTCGCGCTCGGCGGTGGCGCGCGCTTGATAGGCGACCAACACGGCAATTGCCGCAACAGCGACGACCAATGGTATGGCCGCAACCAACGACAATTTCTGCGCATAAGTCAGCGAAACCAGGTTTCTAAGTCTGTGCATGGTCGAATCGATACGCAAGTGGCAGCAAAAATGCAAAAAGATTGAACATTTCCGTACCCAAAGGACGTCAAAAGCCCGGATGAACTTGAACTCATCCAAGGTTTTCCCGCCAAAAATGGTCAGAAACCCGGCTTTCTACGCAGTAGTAGGTATTCCCATTCAAAACTCTGTCATTAGTCTGACGCGCACTGAATGCGACAGGTCCGGCTGTGCCGGATGATGACTATGAAGGGGAGGAACACTCATATGGATCGTCGTTCATTTCTGAAAAAATCCGCGCTGGGCGGATCGGCAGCTGCAGCAACCGCACTGGCGGCACCGGCCTACGCTCAGGGCCAGCGTACCCTGACCATGGTGACCTCGTGGGGTCGCGGTCTGGCGGGCGTGTTTGACAGCGCGCAGCGCTGTGCCGACAGCATCAACGCGATGTCGGACGGAAGCCTGAATGTTGAGATCAAGGCCGCTGGTGAGCTGGTTGGCGCGTTTGAGGTTTTTGACGCGGTGTCGTCCGGTCAGGCCGATATGTACCACGCGGCGGACTATTACTTTGTGGGTCAGCACCCGGGCTATGCCTTCTTCACTGCTGTTCCGTTCGGCATGACCGCGCAGGAACTGGTGAACTGGTATTACCACGATGGCGGCATGGAGCTGCATGACGAGCTGGGTTCGATCTTTGGCCTCAAGTCTTTCCTGGCCGGGAACACCGGCGCGCAGGCGGGTGGCTGGTACTCGAAAGAGATCAACAGCCCCGAAGATTTCCAGGGCCTGAAGTTCCGTATGCCGGGCCTGGGTGGCCAGGCGCTGGGTAAGCTGGGCGCGTCGGTTCAGAACATTCCGGGTTCGGAAGTGTATCAGGCGCTGTCTTCGGGTGCGATTGACGGAACCGAGTGGATCGGTCCCTGGGCTGACGAAAAAGCAGGCTTCCAGGAAATCACCAAGACCTACTATACTGCGGGCTTCCATGAGCCAGGCGCGGGTCTGTCGCTGGCCACAAACCGTGACGTCTTTGACGAACTGACACCTGCACAGCAGAAGATCATCGAGATCGCAGCGGCCGAAGCGCACCAGTGGAATCTGGCGCAGTTCCTGGCCAATAACGGTGCAGCCCTGCAGCGTCTGCAGTCGGGCGGCGTGAAGGTCATGGAGTTCCCGGACAGCGTTTGGGATGCATTTGGCCAGGCGTCGCAAGAGGTTCTGGACGAGAACATGGGCGACGAGCTGTTTAAGAAAATCCACGACAGCGCAATGGCGTCTATGGCGGCTTCGTCTGCTTGGATCAACCTGTCGTCGGGTGCCTACACCGCTCAGCGCGACCGCGTTCGCGGCTAAATTCGAGCCAAATGAGCAAACGGTTTCCCCGCATCAGCGGGGAAGCCTTTCCTGTTGCATATGCGCGGACCCATCACGCCGCTATAATCAGCAATGCAACTGACGAGACCCGGGGACAACATGCAGGACGACAACGGTATTTCGTTTTTCGGCGCCCTGTGGAATGGACTGATCTGGTTCATTCAGAACATTGCCGAAGCCTTCTATAATTTCGGATACGCTATCACGCATCCGCAGCTCTGGCTGAACTGGTCCGACAAAGAGGCGATCATGCGCTTTGTCTACTACGGAGGCTCGGTCGAGTTCTTCTTCGTGGTTTTCACCTTCTTTCTGGTTCTGACCGCGATCGGGCTCTACTACCGGAACTTTATGTGGGCCATCGTGCGCGGGCTGGAGGGGTTTGCAAACACCACCGGCCGTTTCTTTGCGTGGGCAGGTCTGCTGATGGTGATCCAGCAGATCGTGATTGTCTTCATGCAGCGGGTGTTTACGCGCCCTGATATGTCGTTCGGCTTGGGGATCCCGTTCCAGATGGACATCAGCTGGTTTGCGGAAGAACTGAAACTTTACAACGCCATGGTGGTTTGTCTGTGCTGTACCTACACATTTGTGCAGGGCGGGCATGTGCGCGTTGACCTGATCTACGCCGGCATCAGCCACCGCGCCAAGCGCGTGGTTGATATGTTAGGCGCGGTGTTGTTCATGATGCCCATGGCTGTGCTGACCTGGATGTATGGTTGGTACTTCATGTGGCGGCACCTGATCGTGCCGAAACCTTCGGCCAGTGACACACTGGATCGTCTGGTGGCCAAGTCCCGCGCGCTGCGCTGGAATGTGGAGACCATCGGGTTCAGCCCCAATGGCTTTAACGCATACTTCCTGTTCAAGATCCTTCTGGTTGCCTTTGCGGCCATGGTGTTCCTGCATGCCATCGCATTCCTGTACCGGTCGTATCTTGAGTATGTGGAAGGGCCGGAAAGCACCGGAAAATACCTCGACAAGGACAGCCTTGGTGAGGGTGAAGAAGCCTATGAAGGCGCGCATTAAGGACGGAGAACCAGACAATGCTATTCGGACTTGATGGCGTCGAGATAGGCCTCATTATCGTATTCTTCTGCCTCTTCGGAGGCATTCTTTCCGGGTTTCCGGTGGCTTTTGCCATCGGTGGGGCCGGGGTCATTTCTTTCGGGATCATCGCTGCGCTCGACAGTGCGGGTCTGTTGATCCACCAGGCGATAGACACGGGCTCGCAAGCCTATCGGGATATCGTGAACTCGGGGGTGAAACCCGACACGATATCCGTGTTCCGATACCCCGATTTGCCAAGGATCGCCGAACCGGTCTTTGTGCAAGGCTGGGAAACGGCGCTGGATCGCAACGTCTCCTTCATCGTGAACCGAATGAACGAACGCGTTCTGGCGGGTCAGTCCATCGAGACGCTGTTGGCCGTGCTAATGTTCGTTCTAATGGGTATTACGCTGGAACGCTCAAAGATTGCCAACGACCTGTTGACCACGATGGCGCGTGTCTTTGGCCCGCTGCCGGGCGGTCTGGCCGTATCGATCGTGGTTGTGGGTGCTTTCCTTGCCGCGTCGACCGGGATTGTGGGCGCGACGGTTGTGACCATGGGCCTGTTGGCACTGCCGACCATGCTGCGAAACAACTATGCTCCCGAACTGGCAACCGGTGTCATCGCTGCATCGGGTACCTTGGGGCAGATCATCCCGCCGTCGATTGTGATCGTTCTGCTGGGCACTCTGGCTGGGGATCTGTATTCGACAGCACAGGAAACGCGCGCCATTGAGGCAGGTTGTACCGATGCTTTGACCTTCCTGGGCGAGCCCGCTGTTGTTTCGGTTGGGACGCTCTTCCAAGCGGCCTTGTTGCCGGGGATCATGCTGGCCTTGCTCTATGCGCTTTATGCCTTTGGCTATGCGTTACTGAACCCGCACAAAGCACCGGCAGTGGAAATTTCAGGCGGGTCAGGCGAGACAATCACCCGGTCCGAGGGACTGACCTGGCTGCTGGGCGCTCCGGTTGCTCTGATTGTCGGGGCAGTTCTTCTGGGCAATGTCGGCGTGATTGGAAGTCAGAACATTGCGGTCTCAGCCTTCT
Organism: Ruegeria sp. HKCCD7296; assembly: GCF_013110775.1. Taxonomy (NCBI): domain Bacteria; kingdom Pseudomonadati; phylum Pseudomonadota; class Alphaproteobacteria; order Rhodobacterales; family Roseobacteraceae; genus Ruegeria; species Ruegeria sp. HKCCD7296. Next base: position 289,276 of record NZ_WVRF01000003.1, on the reverse strand, counting down.
CGGACGTTGGACAGAGTGCCTCGCTGCGCACGAACGTGTCAGAAGAATGCAAAGCCTCGATGATCGAGCTGCACGGTCAGTCAGCCTGGGATCAGGCTGTTGTCGAGCAGGAAGCAATCGATGCCGCAGGAGGTGTTGCGAATGCTCAACGCCTGAGTGAAGAGGAACTGGCGGTCGCACAGCAAGAGAAGATTGCCGCGGCAGCCCCGATTGGAACGGGCGTGGCAGTGACCATTGTTCTTTTGGGGCTGACACTGGTTCTGGGCCGCGGGATCGCGCCTTCGCGTTCACCGCAGCCGCTGATCCTGGGGGCAATTGGCCTGTTGCTTATGGCTTTGGTCGATATCCTTTTGATTTCGCCGACAACCTCTTCGGGGGCCACTTTCCTTCTGCTGGCTTTGCCATTTGCACTCGCCATCTACGGCTGCAAGGAAGCTGCCGCACGATGCGCCACCAACGATCTGATCCGCGTTGTGTTTCCTCCGTTGGTTCTGATCATCGCGGTGCTGGGGTCGATCTTGGGGGGCGTGACCAACCCGACACCGGCAGCTGCGCTGGGCGCGGGCGGTGCTATCATGCTGGCGGCGTATCGCAAACTTCAAGATCAGGGCCGGTCGGGCAAGGTGATCATCTGGGCAACCTTTGCCGTGATCATTGCCTTGTTGATGGGGGTTAACTTTGATCTGCGCATTTCGCAGGGTAGTGTTTCATTTGAAACTTGGGTTGCGTTTATCGTCGCTTACGGCGCTTACCTTTTTGCCCTGTTCGGCTTGATTTACGGCTGTTGGGTGCTGTTCTCGAGCGGTGTTCTGACGCCTGTTGTTCGCGAGACAGCCAAAGTGACCTCGATGGTCTTTACCATTCTGATCGGGTCACAGTTGCTGAACCTTGTGGTGATCTCGTTTGGAGGTGAGCACTATATTCAACAGTTCCTGAAGAGCTTTGACAACGAGTTCACGGTCTTCCTGATCGTGATGCTGGTGCTGTTCATTCTGGGCTTTGTGCTGGACTTCCTTGAAATCATATACATCGTGATCCCCATCGTGGGGCCGGTGATTTATGGTGGATCTTTCGATCCGAAATGGGTGACGATCATGGTGGCTGTGAACTTGCAGACCTCGTTCCTGACGCCGCCCTTCGGGTTCGCCTTGTTCTACCTGAGAGGGGTTGCCCCAAAAGAGGTCACGACGGGTCATATCTATCGCGGGATCATACCGTTTGTGTTGATCCAGGTGGTCGGCATTGCGATCTTGTGGTTCTTCCCCTCGATCGTCACGATCGTCCCGGACCTGATCCCGAATTGATCCCGGTTAGCAAAATGCAAAGGGGGCCTAATGGCCCCCTTTTCTTGTTTGTACCGGAGAAGGGGCCAGCCCCTTCTTGGCCTGCGGCCAATTCATCCCCGAGGTATTTTTGGCCAGATGAAGCTGCGAATCAGCTGAACTGGATCAGGTCCCACCGATTGCCGAAGGGATCGCGCCAGACGGCAACCTGGCCATAGGGTTCGGAACGTGGGGCCTCTTCGAATGTGACACCTTGTGCCAGCATGTCAGCATGATTGCGGTCGAAATCATCGGTTTGCAGGAAGAAACCCACACGACCGCCGGTTTGGTTGCCAATAGCGGCTTTTTGGTCGGGGCCGTCGGCTTTTGCCAGAAGAAGGGCGCTGCCTGTCGATCCGGGCGGGGCGACCAGTACCCAGCGTTTGCCGTCGCCGAGCGCGAGGTCTTGCAGGAGCTGGAACTTGAGCGTTTTGGTGTAGAATGAGATCGCGGTATCATAGTCGGGCACCACAAGGGCAACCGCATGCAGGGACTGCTTCATTATTTGGTCAGCTTTTGGTCGGGTGGCGGTCAGGCAGCTGAATATTCGCCACTTGTTCGGCTATGGGCGCAGATGACAACGGGTGATGCGATGCATCGGAATAGGCGCCTGGGTCTTTGATCTTTCGCCATTGCCCCTGAATATAGGCTTCAAGCCCTGTGAACTTGGCCTTGTAGCCCATTTTGGGACTGCCGGGGACCCAGTAGCCCAAATAGATAAAGGGAAGCCCGGCTTCTCGCGCGATTTCGATATGATCCAGGATCATGTAGGTGCCCAGAGAGTTCTGAGGTTGGTTGGGATCGTAGAAGGAATAGACCATACTCAGCCCGTCATCGAGCACATCGGTCAGGCTAACGGCGATGAGGTTGCCGGTTTCCGGGTCGGCATACTCCACAACGCGGCTGCGGATCGGGGTTTCTTCAATCATTGCGGCAAACTCGAACACATCCATGTCGGCCATGCCCCCGTCGGCGTGCCGTGTGTCAAGATAACGGCGGAACAACTCGTATTGTTCGTCCGTGGCCCAGGGTGATGTTGCGCGGCGTTCCAGATAGCCGTTGCGCTTGGCTGCGCGTTTCTGGCTTTTGGTGGCGCGAAAGGCCGACACATCGATCCGAGCGGACAGACAGGCCGCGCAATCGGTGCACGACGGGCGATAGAGCACATTCTGCGACCGACGAAACCCCTGTTGAGACAGGGAATTGTTCAACTGTTCCGCGCCTTCACCTTGAAGGGCTGTGAACAGTTTACGCTCCATCCTGCCGTCGAGATAAGGGCAGGGTTGTGGAGCGGTCACATAGAATTGTGGCGCAATTGGCAGCGTGTGTCGCATGAAGTTCCCATCTAGCCTCGGGACAGATGATAACAACCGTTCCCGAGACCGCCAAGTGATTCACGCAACTGGTTTTCACGCCCTTTGATTGATCATCACAGTCCCCAGGAAACTGTCGGTCAGGCCCTGACCGCGGGCGCTGGTCAGCATCATGATGACCGAAATGATTTGGATCACGAAAAACGCCATGCTGACGAAATAACCGGCAGTATGGGCGATGGCTTTGCCCATATCCATCCGCTCGCCGAATGCGTCACGCAGTTCGATGCCCATGAAGCGCATACCCAGCGTGGCTGAGCCGTTCGAGATGGTGATGACCCGATACGCAAAGCTGATCACAGCGTAAATCAGCGGAAGGAAAAACAGCCCCGCACCGAAGGTCAGGAAGACGGGCACGATGCACAGCAGCGAGATGAAGGCGATATCGAACAGCCACGCGACAAAGCGCTTGGTCGCAACCGAGCTGTAGAATTCTGGTTGAGTATCCGGGTTGGGCAGGTGGTTCATTCGTCACGTCCGAAAGATAGGGTTGGTGCACCCTGACCCGAATAACCGGGGCAGGGCAAGGGCTATCAGGCAGGTGCGCCTGTGCCGTTTTCTTCGTGGTTTTCGCGGGCGCGTTCGTCCATGAACTGGTCGAATTCAGCCTTGTCTTTGGCTTCGCGAAGACGGCGCAGGAAAGCTTCAAAATCCTGCTGTTCGCGCTCCAGGCGGGCCAGAGTGTCAGCCTTGTAGGCGTCAAAAGCGCTGTTACCCGAAGGCTTCATTGCGCTCATGTGGCTGTGCCAGGATTTGCGGCGGCTGCAGGACTTGCTGAACATGCGTTTGCTCCAGATCATGTAGGCCAGAAGGGCAAGGCCAACAGGCCAGAAGAAGATGAAACCAAGGACCATGGCGGCGATCCAGGCCCCTTTGCCTTTGTCATCCAGCCAGGCCTCAATTCGGTAAAGCCATCCCGGATTGGCGGGGACGGCGGGGTCGGACAGTGCAGTCATGAAAGCTCTCCAGGGTTGATGTAAACTGTTTTCACATTGTCTAGATGGGGGCGCCTTCGGGTGATACAAGGGGTAATGTGAAAAAGATTTACATTCCACTATACAGTTGATGGTGAATGTCTCTGACGGCAGGGTGCGGCCATGAATATGACTGAAAACAAAACGGCTCCTTCGCTGAATGACATTCTTGACCTGGAAAAGCAGGTCTGGACCGCGCTGGTTGAAGGAAATGCAAGCGCAGACCGCGCTTTGCTGAGTGCGGATTTTCTGGGAGTTTACCCAACCGGGTTTGCCAACCGAGCCGATCACGTCGGTCAGTTTGCGGATGCGCCGACGATGGCAGAGTTTGATCTCAGTGATGCGCGGTTGCGTGTGCTGACACCTGACATTGTATTGTTGTCCTGTCGGGCCGATTACCAGAGACCGAGTGCAACCGGAGGCGACGCAATGCTGATTTCCTCGCTCTGGGAAAGGCGCAACGACGCTTGGGTCAACAGTTTCAGTCAGGATACACCCGTTCAGGATATCTGATCAGAATACCCCATTGACGATGGCGCATGACGATGCGCAGGGTGCGCGCATGACTGACGCTCTTTCCATTACCCGGCTTCCGCGTGCTTTTGATCCGTCTCTGGGGGATGAAGCGCGGGCCCTGATGCCAGATTTGCCGCAGGAAATGGGTGAGCTCGTGGCGGGCACTGCCGGGTCCAGCCCTTATCTGAAAGGTCTGATCGAGCGTGAGAAAGGCTGGTTGCCTGAGGCATTGGAGCAGCCGGATCAGGCCCTAGCGAACGTTATGACTGCAGCGCGTGATCTGCCGCCCGATCAGTTGAAACCCGGCTTGCGTCAGGCCAAGCGACGTTTGGCGCTGCTTACCGCCTTGGCTGATATTGCAGGTGCGTGGCCGCTGGAAAAGGTCACGGCGGCCCTGACGGATTTCGGAGCACTGGCCGCGGATGTTGCGGCCAAGGCCGAGATCGCTGCGTTGATCCGGCGCAAGAAACTGCCCGGAATGACTGAAGATGATGTCGAAAACGCAGCTGGGCTGGTCATTCTTGCGATGGGCAAGATGGGCGCGCATGAGCTGAATTACAGCTCGGACGTTGATCTGATTGTTCTGTTTGACGAGACGCGTTTTGACCCCGACGATTTCTACGAGGCCCGTCAGGGCATGGTCCGGGCAACGCGGAATTTCTGCGCGACGCTCAGTGACAAGACAGCAGACGGGTATGTGTTTCGGACCGATCTGAGGCTGCGCCCAGATCCCGCCGTGACCCCGGTTTGCATGGCGATGGAGGCGGCTGAACGATATTATGAAAGCCTTGGTCGTACCTGGGAACGGGCCGCCTATATCAAGGCGCGGCCCTGTTCCGGGGATTTGGGGGCGGGTCAAAGGTTCCTGGACAGCCTGCGCCCCTTTGTCTGGCGCCGCCATCTGGACTTTGCGGCCATTCAGGACGCCCATGATATGCGTCTGCGTATCCGCGAAAACAAAGGAACTGGTGGGTCTTTGTCCATCCCCGGCCACGACATGAAGCTGGGTCAGGGCGGCATCCGAGAGATTGAGTTTTTTACGCAAACCCGCCAACTGATCGCTGGTGGGCGTGATGCGGACCTGCGCGTGCGAGGGACTGTTCCGGGGCTGTCGGCGCTGGCGTCAAAAGGCTGGGTGCCAGAGGACGTGGCTGAGAAACTGACCGATCACTACCGGGCGCATCGCGAGGTCGAGCATCGTATTCAGATGATCCACGACGCGCAGACCCACAAGGTGCCAAATTCACCCGATGGGATCGAACGCGTTGCCTGTCTTATGGGGATCAGCAATGCAGAGTTGACACAAGACCTCATGCGCCGCCTGACCGAAGTGCATGAGCTGACCGAGGGGTTCTTTGCGCCGGGTCAATCACCGGCCTCTACGCCGGTGCAGAACGTCGAGTTTGACAAGAATATACTGGCGCGCTGGACGACATACCCGGCGCTGCGAAGCCAGCGGGGCGCGCGGATTTTCGAACGCCTGCGGCCCGAATTGCTTTCGCGCCTCGCCAAGACAGCCAAACCGGACGAGGCGCTTATGGCTTTAGACGGGTTTCTGGCCGGTCTTCCCGCCGGGGTGCAGTTGTTTTCCTTGTTCGAAGCAAACCCGCACCTGATCGATCTTTTGGTCGATATTGTTGGCACATCTCATGCGCTTGCTTCGCACCTGTCACGTAATGCGTCTGTGTTTGACGCGGTGATCGGCGGCAGTTTCTTTACCGATTGGCCGGGGCAAGAGGCGCTGCAGGGCGAACTGGCACAAGCCCTTTCGGAAGAAACGGATTATGAAACCCAACTCGATCTGGCGCGGCGCTGGTGCAAGGAATGGCATTTTCGCATTGGGGTGCATCATCTGCGCGGCCTTATTCACGGGGCGCAGGCCGGTCAGCAATATGCAGAGCTTGCTCAGTCGGTGATTGCAGCCGTACTTCCCTATGTCACCGAGAACTTTGCCCGCAAACATGGTCCCGCGCCCGGTCGTGGAGCCGCCATTTTGGGTATGGGTTCGCTTGGCGCGGGGCGTATTAATTCGCAGTCCGATCTGGACATGATCGTGATCTATGATCCGCAGGACGAAGAGATGTCAGACGGTCCGCGCCCATTGGCCACGCGCACCTATTACGCGCGCTTTACTCAGGCGCTGATCACTGCACTTTCGGCACCCATGTCACAAGGGCGCTTGTATGAGGTCGATATGCGGTTGCGCCCTTCAGGTAACCAGGGGCCGGTGGCAACAAGCTGGGCCAGCTTTACCAACTATCAGCAAAACGAAGCCTGGGTTTGGGAGCATTTGGCCCTGACCCGCGCGCATGTCGTCGCGGGTGACGCTGGGCTTGCCGAAGATATTGAATCCTTCCGGGCCGAATTCCTGTCGCGGCCAAGGGAACAGAGTAATGTGCTTCGCGAAGTCGCCGAAATGCGCGCGCGCCTTGCTGCCGCCAAGGCACCTGCGGGCATCTGGGATGCCAAGAACGGACCGGGGCGTCTGATGGACATCGAACTGATGGCCGAAACCGGCGCTTTGCTGGCAGGCTCGGCGCAGCGCGATGTATCATCGGGTCTGGATGGGGCCGTCGCAGCCGGATTGCTGAATGTCGCGCAGGCGCAATCGCTGAAAGACTGCTATGATTTATGCTGGTCCGTGCAATGTGCCGCCCGACTGCTGTCGGGCAAGGTCATCGAGGCCGACAAAATCGGCGAGGGCGGCGCGGCGTTTTTGTGCCGCGCGACCGGGTTCGAACATGTCGAGGCCCTACAGGCAGCATTGCAGGAAAGTTACACGACCGCAGCCGATCTGATCGGAGGCGTGATCAACGAGGGCGAAGATGGCGCGCAGCACTGATCCCAACGACCACAAGGGTCTGATCCGCGAAGCTTACCGCATTGAGGGCATTACCTTGCCCGAATGTCGCAGCATCTTTCTGGACTGGGCGCTCAGCCTGCCTGCCGATCGCGATCAGAATACAGCGCTGGCGGAATTGCACGCAGGCTACATGGGCCAAAACCCCGATCATCCCATGACACAGGTCCTGAGCGAGGGTCTTCAGGCGGCAAAGACCCCCAAGCGCCGAGGCGGATGGCGGTCTCGTAACCGCTAGGGCTTTTCCATCGGAGCGTTCATGACTATGAGGGCGCCATGACCCAATCTGCCGACCGCCCCCGTATCCGTCTGAAACCCAAAGCCAATGCGCGCGGCCTGCGTCATGGCTTCCCCTGGGTCTATGCCAACGACATCGTAACCGACCGCCGTACCCGTAAAATCCCTGCCGGTGCACTGGCCGTGCTTGAGGATGAAAAACGCGCGCCCGTCGCGCTGGTGGCGGTCAACCCCGAGTCCAAGATCATGTGCCGGGTGCTGGACCGTGATATTGACGCGCAGCTTGATGCCGCTTGGTTCGAAACCCGCCTGCGGCGCGCCCTCGAGATGCGCGAACGCCTGTTTGACGCCCCGTACTACCGCCTGCTCCATGCCGAGGCGGATGGCTTTCCCGGCGTGATCATCGACCGCTTTGGTGACGCCTGCGTCATCCAGCCGAACGCGGCCTGGGCCGAGGCGAATCTCGACCTGCTGACCGATGCTTTGGTCAAGGTGACTGGCGTGATCACGGTGCTGAAAAACGCCTCAGGCCGCACACGTGGGCTGGAGGGGCTGGACGACGTCAACCAAACCCTGCGCGGCACCACACCCGATGCACCGCTGCCGGTGCCGATGAATGGTGCGACCTACATGGCCGATCTGACCGGCGGGCAGAAAACCGGCCTGTTCTATGACCAGCGTCCCAATCATGCCTTTGCCGCGCGGCTGGTACATTCGGGAGCGCACGTGTTGGACGTCTTCAGCCATGTGGGCGGCTTTGGTCTCGCCATGCTGGCAGGCGGTGCAGGGTTGGCGCTGTCTGTTGATGGCTCTGCCGCCGCACTGGAGTTGGCGGCAAAGGGCGCTGAGGCATCAGGCCTTGCTGACAAGTTCAAAACCCGGCAAGGCGACGCGTTCGACGTGTTGACCCAATTGGGGGAAGAAGGCGCGCAGTTCGACGTCGTGATCTGCGACCCACCCGCTTTTGCACCGTCGAAACAAGCACTTGATGCCGGTCTTCGCGCCTATGAACGGATCGCTCGACTGGCCGCACCTCTGGTCAAACCCGGCGGTTATCTGGGGCTGTGCTCATGTTCGCACGCTGCGGATCTGGGGCGGTTCCGCGATGCCTCATCCCGCGGGATTGGTCGGGCCGGACGGCAGGCGCAATTGATACACACCGGATTTGCGGGTCCAGATCACCCGCAACTGCCGCAACTGGCGGAAAGCGGTTACCTCAAAGCAGTGTTCTATCGCTTATGAAAGCCGTTCTCGACACCTGCGTGATCTACCCCACGGTGATGCGCGAGATGCTGTTGGGGGCTGCGCGTCTGGGTCATTTCACTCCGATCTGGTCTGCACGCATCCTCGAGGAATGGGCCCGCGCCGCCCGCAAACTTGGCCCAACGGGTGAGGCACAAGCCCGTGCCGAAATCTCACTGACACAAGCCAATTGGCCGGATGCCGAGCGCGCGCCGAACGAAGGGTTGCAAAACCGCCTTTGGCTGCCGGATGCCGCAGATATCCACGTGCTGGCGACTGCAGTTGCGGCTTCCGCCGATGTAATCGTGACGGTGAACGCCAAGGATTTTCCCAAGAATATCCTGGCCGAAGAAGGCCTTGAGCGCCGTGACCCAGACAGCCTGCTTCACGGTTTCTGGCAAGCAGACGCAATCGGGATGAACGCACTCGCGGCTCAAGTCCTTGCCGAGGCTAACCGTCTTTCAGGTGATCAATGGACCTTGCGCACATTGATGAAAAAAGCCCGCCTTCCACGTTTGGGTAAAGCCCTTACCACGTAAAAGCGATCCTGCTTCATCTGGCTAAAAATACCTCGGAGAGCGCGAGAGGCTGGCCTCTCGCTGCGCGCCCTCAGCCACGCGCCCAACGCTGTTCAAGTTTTTCAAGGGCTGCAATCCGCTCATCCGTCTTGGGATGGCTCATCAACCACGCAGGAACGACCCCGGCGCGCTGCTGCGTCAGGTCCTCCAGCTTGTGAAACAGCGATTTTTGCGGTCCAATTCCGATACCGGCCTTGGTCAGCAAAGCAGCCGCATATTCATCGGCTTCATATTCATCTCCACGTGACAGACGTGAGGCCAATAGGGCGGTCAAAGCATTGGCAATCATCGCGCCGATGAACGGGATGAACCGGTTCAGTACCAATATCAACGCCGTCCGCATTGCGTTCTGACCGGAAAAATCAATCATCCGCCGCCGCGCATGTCCCAAGGCGACATGCCCCAGCTCATGTGCGATAACACTGGCCATTTCCTCGGCCGAGACCTCGCCATTGCGGAACTTCCGATAAAACCCGCGCGTAATGAAAATCCGACCGTCTGGGGCTGCAAGACCGTTCACCGGGTCGATCTCGTAGATAAAAACGGGCACCCGATCGATACCCAAAGCGGCCGCCAGACGGTCCGTCATACGTTTCAATGCAGGGTCAGCCAGTTCCGTCGATTTCGCATCCAGTTCCCGATGGGTACGCCAGACGGAAATCCGGTACATCACAAGACCATAGGCAATGGCCAGCAGGATCGGGGTGAAACGCAACATGGCTTAGATATGGGGCCGCAACGGCGTCAGGGCAATACAAACTTTACTGCAGTCAATAGAAGGATCAGGACAGGGCTGAGCTGCGCCTCGTGCCGTTTCATTCAGAAATGTGGTTGATATTCATAAACGTCAGAACATCACCGGCGCGAGGGGCCCGGATATCCAAAACAAACCCTTGATCCATCACCGCTTGAAATACCCGGGCCAGACCTTTTTGGCCATAAATCCCCGGATGGACCTCGATGACAAGGCGGGACACAGAACGCAGGTCGCACTGTTGGAACAGGTCTGCCTCACCACCTTCAATGTCACATATGATCAGTGTTGGGGCAAACTTTGCGACAATGTCATTGAAGTCCAAAATCGGCACATCGACTTTTTCGGTATAGGCTCTTTCCTCGCCACTCAGGGATGAGGCCCAGAAATTCTTGCGGATATAGAAATCGACAGTGTTGACATCATTTGTTTGCCCAAGGATGCCATGAAGACATTCGGCTTTGTCGGACACATCGTTTTCTTCAAAGGTTGCTTGTATCACGTCGATCAGGGCCGGGTTTGCTTCGACCGAAACAACTTTGTCGACACCCTCGATCTGGGCGATCTTTGTGGACAAAAAACCGACCCCGGCTCCGATATCCAGAACCCGCTCGCCTTGTTCGATGCACCGTTCGGCATGGCGCAACTCGGCTGTTTCGTAACGTCCCAGCCTCATGGATCTCAGAATTCTGCGGGTGAACAAACCGGGCTTTTTGTGAATTCTGACGCCGCGATAACAGACCGAGCCACCGTCTTCAGCGAATTCTGTTGCCATGTGCGAACCTCAAGTCTTGCGTGGATGAGCGTGTGCCCCGAAACCCGGGCGGGAATGCCACTTTTCCAGATGCACCTTAGACTGTGTCTCAAGGTGATAAAACCTTAAATTCCAGCAGCCTATTGCAGTGCAATAATCAGTGGCACGCGTTTTTTCTTTCATTTTCGGGGAACGACCTACCGCGTCAGTTCCCGCATGCCCTGTTCCAGTCCGGCAAGTGTCATGGGCACCATGCGATCTTCGAAGATCTCTTGGATCATGCCGATTGAATGGGTGTATTCCCAATACTTCTCGGGCACCGGATTGATCCAGAGGTTGGATGTCCATTGGTCCCGCGCGCGTTGTAGCCAGACTTGCCCGGCTTCCTGGTTCCAATGTTCATTGGCACCGCCGGGATAGGCGATTTCGTACGGGCTCATCGAGGCGTCGCCAACAAAAATACACTTATAGTCGCCACCATAAGTGCGCAGAACTTCGTGGGTGGGGGTCTGTTGATCCCAGCGACGGCGGTTGTCGCGCCAAACACCTTCATAAAGGCAGTTGTGGAAGTAGTAGTATTCCAGATGCTTGAATTCAGTACGGGCGGCGGAAAACAGTTCCTCGACTACCTTAATATGCGGGTCCATTGATCCGCCCACGTCCAGAAACAACAGCACCTTGACCGCGTTGTGACGCTCGGGGCGGGTCTTGACGTCGAGATAGCCATGTTCAGCCGTGGCGCGGATGGTGCCGTCCAGATCCAGCTCTTCAGCCGCCCCTTCACGGGCCCAGCGGCGCAAACGCTTCAAGGCGACCTTGATGTTGCGGGTGCCCAGTTCAACTGTGTCGTCTAAGTTTTTGAATTCCCGCTTGTCCCAGACTTTGACCGCGCGCTGATGGCGGCTTTCCTTTTGCCCAATGCGGACGCCTTCGGGGTTATATCCGTACGCACCAAACGGAGAGGTTCCGGCCGTGCCGATCCATTTATTGCCACCCTGATGGCGGCCTTGTTGTTCCTTCAGACGCTCGCGCAGGGTTTCCATCAGCTTGTCGAACCCGCCAAGCGCTTCGATTTCGGCCTTTTCTTCGTCCGACAGGTGCTTTTCAGCCATCTTGGCTAGCCAATCGGCGGGGATATCGACAGCTTCCAGAACCTGATCGAAACTGATTTCGTTCAGTCCTTCGAAACTGGCTGCAAAAGCACGGTCGAATTTGTCGATGTTGCGCTCATCCTTTACCATCGACACGCGGGCGAGATAGTAGAACGCTTCGACATCATAGGTGGCCAAGCCCTTCTTCATACCCTCCAGAAAGGTCAGATACTCCCGAAGTGAGACCGGGATGCCTGCTTTGCGGAGGTTTTCGAAAAAGGGCAAAAACATCGCGTCACGCCACCATGCGCACCAGAATCAACGAGATTATCAGCCCAAGAAGCGCAAATGCGATCCCGTAGCCAGCAGCATACTGCGCCATGTCAGCCCCGTTTCCATTGCGTTTTTTTGCGGTCAAAGCGCCTAGGATCGCCCCTAGGATCGCCATTCCCAAAACTACCACCATGTGTGTTTCACCCGTCTGTCCTGCTGCCCGAGCTCCGCTGGCCTGCGCTTTCAACCAAAGACTGGGCCACCAGTTGCGAACCAAACCCGTATCGCGCCCAACCAATGCTGTCCAGCCTGACCGAACGGGCCTGCTGAAGCTGTCCGGCCTGTCTCAAGGCTTCAGACTTCAACAGCAGCAATGTGGCCAAAATCGAGGCATTCTCGGCCCTGGTCATCACGTTGATGGCATTGTTAAGCTCGGGCAAAACACGTGGTCCCTGATCCTGAGCCAGCGCAAATGCGGCAGTTTGAGTGGTCACATAGGCTTGATGAACCTCGGTGCCAGGCGTCGCCTTCAGAAATTGCTGGGCAATCTGAAACTGTCTAAGCGCTTCGTTTGGGTTGCGGAACTGTTCCATCCGGCCAAGCAGATAGTGGGGATAAGCGCGACGGTGATCCGTCCATCCCAATTGCTGACCAATGCGGGCGGCCTTCCTGGCGGCGCGCATTTGCCGCGGTGATCCCGGCCCGGGACCCAGCGATTTTTGAATGGCGTCTACCCATTCACGGGGTGTCTCGGTAGCGGGTTGAACAGCCAGCCGGTCGCCACGCGGGTTCAGGCGGCTCAGCACGTCGGGGATCACGGATTTCACCTGTTCCTGGCTCATGCCTGTACGCAGCTCTGGCGCATAGGTGGCGCGCAGTATCAGCATGTCAAACCCGGTTAGAACGGTGTGAATATTGTCATCGTTGAACACCGAATCCGGCAAATGATAGAGGTCATTCAGAGGACCCAGCGCCTGCGCCAACTCCTCATGAAGGCAATCACGTATTTCCTGAGGGCTGACATCATACGGAATGAATATCCCTAGCCTTTCGCGTCGGCGCAGCTCGGTCCAACTGCTTTTGGCCTTGCGGCGGTCACGGCGGTATTCGTCCAGGCTTGAGGCATTCGGTACCACGAAACACGCGGCGTTGGGCAGAATCCGCAGGATGTCTTCCTGACTGACCGCCTCGATCGTGATATTGGCCTGACCGTCTTGGATCTGCCGAATATTGATCCCGGCTTCACGTTTCAAACGGTTCAGCAGGCGCGTCAGATCCTGCTGCATACTGGCGGTCGGCGCCCCGGTCAGCCGTACTGTGACCGGTGTTTCAAACCGGGTAAACACCGGCAGGGCAGCGCCGCTTTCCAGCGCGAAGTGCAGCGACACAAAATCCTCGGCGATGTTCTTGTTGGATCGGGCGGGTGGCCAGGGACGGGGAGCGCCGAAGGATTTGGTGGGTGGCAGTGCCGCCTCAACCGAGCGGATCTCGTCGGATACCGGAACTGTTTGAATAGGTTCAACCGATGTGCAACCCGCCGCAAACAACGCCACAACAAGAGCGGACCAACGCATCATGAGCGGGAATACTTGATGAACGGTGTGACCGTTCCGATGCGGTCATAAAGTTGCCGCGCGGTTTGGTTGAACTCCTGCGTCAGCCAATAAACCGACGGCGCACCTTGCCGGTCGGCCTCGTCGTAAACCGCCTGGATCAGTGCTCGGCCCACGCCTGTGCCACGGGCTTCGGGTCGGGCAAAAAGGTCTTGCAGGTAGCAGACCTTTTCGATCTTCCAGGCATGACGGTGAAACAGGTAATGCGTCAGCCCGACCAGATTGCCATCCTGCTCGGCGACAAAACAGGAAAAATCCTGCGGATCACCGCCCAACAGTCTTGAAAACGTCGTCTCGTAGATTTCTGCGGGCAGGGCGGTTTCATAAAACGCCAGATAGTCCCGCCACATGTCAGCCCACTGATCCTTGTCTTCGGCACGAAGGGGGCGGATTTTCAGTGTGTTCGCCAAGCGATCTGTCCAATTCTGTGAGGTTGATCCGGTCACTCCTGCGATGCTGACACCCGGGGTGAAGCAACGCAAGCCAAGATCACCAATTTGTTCAGGTTTAAGCTACCGTTTGCCGCGCGCCATGAAGGCCAGCCGTTCGAACAAATGCACATCCTGTTCATTTTTAAGCAATGCGCCATGCAGCTTCGGCAGGGCATTGGCCCCATCGCGCTTGAGGTCCTCGGCGGTCAAGTCTTCGGCCAGCAGCAGCTTCAGCCAGTCCAGAACCTCGGAGGTCGAAGGCTTTTTCTTCAAACCCTGTGTCTCGCGGATTTCATAAAACTGGGTCAATGCGGTGGTCAAAAGCGCGTCCTTGATACCGGGGTGGTGCACTTCGACAATGCGGCGCATTGTGGTCTCATCAGGGAAGCGGATGTAGTGAAAGAAACACCGGCGCAGAAATGCGTCGGGCAGTTCCTTTTCGTTGTTCGACGTGATGATCACGATGGGGCGGTTCTTGGCCCGGATCGTGTCGCCGGTCTCGTAGACATGGAACTCCATCTTATCGAGTTCCTGTAAAAGGTCGTTGGGAAATTCGATGTCCGCCTTGTCGATCTCATCGATCAGAAGAACAACTTTTTCATCGGCCTCAAACGCCTGCCACAGCTTACCCTTGCGGATATAGTTTGACACGTCATGCACGCGCTCTTCGCCAAGCTGGCTGTCGCGCAGGCGGCTGACCGCGTCGTATTCGTAAAGGCCCTGTTGCGCGCGTGTCGTTGATTTCACGTTCCACTCGATCATCCGCAGACCCAGTGCACCGGCGACCTGTTTGGCCAGTTCGGTCTTGCCGGTTCCGGGTTCCCCTTTGACCAACAGAGGGCGCTCGAGTGTGACGGCGGCGTTCACGGCAATGGTCAGATCGTCTGTGGCGACATATTCGGCTGTACCTTGAAAACGTGCTGTCATGGGCCTCTCGTGTGGTTGTGCGGTATGGTCGGGCAAACTGTGTTTTCCGGGTTACAGAGCGGCAAGGTTTTTGACAACCCGCGTCCCTGCGTCGGTCAACAGGAATTTTACTGCGTCTCCAAGCGCTTTTGATTGATTCGTCCGTCGCCGACACCGGCGCTTCACGCGACCTGCCTCAAAAAAGCCTGCTGAATTTCATATAAAAACAAGGTTTTCCTGATGTTTGTCTCATATTTAGACAAATCCGCGCGGGCGACTGTGGATGCAACGTTTGTGTAGTGACATTCCACGGCCCGTCGGCTAAACGCTGCGCAGAAGGGAGAGCCAAATGTCAGGTGAAACAACCGCGACCGACGTTTCTGGCCATACCGAGGGAGCAAATATGAAGCAGGAAGTTTTTCTGCCGGAGGACTACCGTCCGGCCGAAGATGAACCTTTCATGAATGATCGTCAGCTTGAGTATTTTCGTCGCAAGCTGCTGGATTGGAAGACAGAACTATTGGCAGGCAGCCGCGACACGATCGAAGGTTTGCAGGACAATACCCGTAACATTCCGGACGTCGCAGACCGCGCAAGCGAGGAAACCGACCGTGCACTTGAACTGCGCACGCGGGATCGTCAGCGTAAGCTGGTCGCCAAGATCGACTCGGCCCTGCGCCGTATCGAAGAGGGCGAATACGGGTATTGTGAAAAGACCGGCGATCCGATTTCGCTGAAACGTCTGGACGCGCGTCCGATTGCCACCATGACGCTTGAGGCACAGGAACGCCACGAGCGCCGCGAAAAGGTCCACCGCGACGATTGATCGCCGGATTTTGGGTAAAATCTTAAGCGCCGGGGCCTGTGGCTCCGGCGTTTTTGCGTTATGGCGGGGACATGAATATCCACGGTTTGAATTTCTGCGTTATTGGTGGGGGCATCGGCGGCCTGGCTGCCGCGCTTGCATTGCAAGTCAGGGGCGCACAGGTCACTGTGCTCGAACAGGCTAGCGAACTGACCGAAGTTGGCGCTGGCCTGCAAATCAGCGCCAACGGCATGGCTGTGCTGAGGGCTCTTGGCGTTGCAAAAGGCAAGCCCGCGTTCGCCCAGAAATCGTTTGGTACGGTGCTGCGTGATTACCGCAAGGGGCGGGTGATCAGCCGCGTACCCAGTCCCGCCGCCGGACTAACTTATTACTACCACCGCGCTGACCTGCTTGATTTGCTGCATAAAGCCGCCCTGCGTGCAGGGGTGGAGTTGCGTCTGGAATCGCGCGTCACCGAAGTGCTCAAACACCCCGGAGAGGCCGAGATTGTTCTGGAAAGCGGCGAAAGACTTCGGGCTGAATGTGCCATTGCGGCAGATGGGGGGCGCAGTGTGATCCGGCCGATCCTCAACGGCCTCGAAACACCCGCGTTCACCCATCAAGTTGCATGGCGGGCCACGATTCCGTGGAGTCATTCTGACCAGACGCCGCGTGCCGCGCTGACCATGGGGCCCAGACGTCACGTGGTGACTTATCCTCTGCGCGATCAGAATCAGATGAACATCGTTGCGGTCGAAGAACGATCAGACTGGCACGAGGAGGGATGGCGTCAGGAAGGAAATCCAGACGACTTGCGCGCGCGGTTTGCGGATTTCGGTGGGGAAGTTGGCACGATTCTGGCGCAGGTCGAACAGGTCAATATTTGGGCTTTGTTCCTGCGACCGGTTGCCGAGAAATGGCAAAACGGTCGCATCGTCTTGGTGGGGGATGCGGCACATCCGACGTTGCCCTTCATGGCGCAAGGGGCCTGTTTGGCGTTGGAGGATGCTTGGTGCCTTGCCCGCGCATTCGAATTGGAGTCCGGGATCGTTAAGGCTTTGGCTGCTTATGAAAGTGCCCGAAAACCGCGAGCTCGCAAAGTCGTAGCAGCCGCAGGGTCAAATGCTCGTAACTTTCACCTGAGCGGCCCGATGCGTCTGGCTGCTCAGGCCGCCTTGATGGCGCTAGGTCCAAAGCTGGCGCAGCGATACGAGTGGATATACAGCTACGATCCGACGGTTTGAGAGTTTACAGATCTAGATCAACCCAAACCGGCACGTGGTCTGAAGGTTTTTCATGTCCCCGGATTTCAAAGTCGATACGGCAATCGCGCATCAGATCGGCAGCCTGAGGGGTCAACAGGAAATGGTCGATCCGAATGCCGTCATTCCGGTTCCAGGCACCGGCCTGGTAGTCCCAGAATGAATAATGTCCGGGGCCTTGGGTCGTGGCCCGGAACGCCTCGGTGAATCCAAGATTCATGACTTTGCGAAATGCTGCGCGGCTTTCGGGCCGGAACAGCGCGTCCTCTCGCCATGCCTCAGGACGTTTGGCATCTTCGGCCTGCGGGATGATATTGTAGTCGCCCGCCATGAGTGCCGGCTCTTCACTGTCCATCAGATCACGCGCGCGCTGGTACAGTCTTTCCATCCAAGCCAGCTTATAGTCGTATTTCGGGCCAGGTACCGGGTTGCCATTTGGTAGGTACAGACCGCAGATTCGCAGAGCTTTTTTGCCGATGACTGTCGCCTCGATCCAGCGTGCTTGTTCATCATGGTCATCCCCCGGCAGACCGCGCGAGACATCTTCCAACGGCAGCTTCGACAGGATGGCCACGCCGTTGAAGCTCTTTTGCCCATGGGTTTCCACGTTGTATCCACGCTCTTCAAACATCTCGCGTGGAAAATTTTCATCGATGGATTTGATTTCCTGCAAAAGAACGACGTCGGGTTGCGCGTCATCCAGCCACCGGGGAAGGGCCTCGGCCCGCGCTTTGATGCCGTTGATGTTGAATGTGGCGATTTTCATGCGCGATCCTCCGAAGCAATTGGCAACCTATCGCTCAGAATGAACCCAGCGGCAAGGTGGAGGGCAGGTTTGCGAGGCTCTGCCTCGCGCTCCGAGGTATTTTCAGCCAGATGAAGAAACGGATTCTTAACCAACTCGATCAATGCTGCTGAAGCGGTACAGGCGGAGGCGCCGATGACCGCGCCAGGTGAAGCTCTCTGATCGTTTGGTCAGCGAGCGGATCCCTGCTTCATCTGGCTAGAAATACCTTGGGGGTGTGGGGGCAAAGCCCCCACCGGTTTCACATCGAAAAAGACGTGCCGCATCCGCAGGAGGATGTCGCGTTTGGATTGTCGATCACAAAACGCGCGCCGATCAGCTCTTGTGTGAAATCAATGACTGCGTTCTCAAGGAAAGGCAGCGAGATCGCATCAACGATAACTTTCTGGCCTTTGCCTTCAAGGATCAGGTCATCCTCTCTTGGGGTGTCCAACGCGATTTCGTATTGAAAGCCCGAGCAACCGCCGCCTTCCACTGCAACACGCAGGGCCTGACCCTGGTCTGCGGCGCCAATCTCGGCCAGACGCTCAAAGGCGCGTTCAGTGACTGTTGGGGGCAGATTCATGCCGCTCTCCAAAGGTTTATTTCCTTAGCGTCCTACAATATATGGAACCCAAGGACAGGCGACAAGGACTAGACCTTTGGTCAGAGCGAGTTTTGCCTCGGATCCGGTGCGCGCAAGGGGGCGGCTGGTGCCTGAGGACGAGAGCAATTTCCGGTCATGCTTTCAGCGCGACCGGGACAGGATCATTCATGCCAGTGCCTTTCGGCGGCTCAAACATAAGACGCAAGTCTTTGTTGAGCATGAGGGCGACAGCTATCGCACCCGTCTGACCCATTCCATCGAAGTGGCTCAGGTGGCGCGAACCATCGCCGGGGCGTTGGATCTGAACCCCGAACTGACCGAGGCTGTGGCTCTGGCCCATGACCTCGGCCACACGCCATTTGGTCATACTGGTGAAGACGCCTTGCACGCCTTGATGGAGCCTTATGGTGGTTTTGACCACAATGCACAGGCTATTCGGATTGTGACCAGGTTAGAGCGTCATTACGCTGAGTTCGACGGCTGCAACCTGACATGGGAATGTCTGGAAGGGATCGCCAAACATAACGGCCCGGTTGTGGGTGATTTGCCCTGGGCGTTGGCCGAATGCAATCGGGGCTTTGACCTTGAACTCCACACCCATGCCAGTGCAGAGGCGCAGGTAGCGGCGCTATCTGACGATATTGCGTACAACAATCATGATCTTCTGGACGGGTTGCGCGCAGGGCTTTTTGAAGATGATGACCTGCGCAATCTTCCCATTGTAGGGGCTTGTTACGCGGATGTAGACGCAAAGTACCCGAAGCTGGACCTGTATCGCAGGCGTCACGAAGCGTTACGGCGGGTGTTTGGCGTTATGGTTTCCGATGTAATCAACTCCTCCCGTGAGTTGATTGAAAATTCGGGGGCGCAGTCTGTCGAGGATATCCGCCATCTTGGCTATCCCGTCATACAGTTTTCAAATGGGGTTTGGGCGCAGCTTCGTGAAATCCGGGCGTTTCTGTTCACTCGGATGTATCGTGCGCCCAGTGTTATGAAGGTACGGGCCGAAGTCGCAACGATTGTAGAAGACCTGTTCCCCATTTATCTGAATGACCCGAAACAGATGCCTGCGCGCTGGCACAATGACATTGAAGCTGCCAAGGATGAGACCGCTTTGGCACGTATTGTTTCGGACTACATTGCGGGTATGACTGACCGGTTTGCTCTGCAGGATCACGCCCGGCTGACAGGCTGATCACTTCACAGCGATGTAAGCGATGCCCCAGACTTGCTGACCCGCTTGTTTCGTCGATTGATCAGCGTCGTCTGTTGGCGGGAATACGATCATCGTGGGGCCATACCCTCCGATCCCTATAGGTGAACCAACAGCGTGCGTGGTGATGGTTGGTTTGTCGGTGTCAATACTGTCCCAAGCGATTTCGGCCTGATACCCTTCTAACGCCATGGGAAGTGCTGTTTTACCTTCCGCACCTGCCATGATCATGACCTCGAAAAGAAGGGGCCCTGAAAACGCATAGTCCCGCTGGTTACCCCGTGGGCCGTCGGGGATCGTGACCTCAAACTGTTCCAAGGCGTCCATTGACCTTGCCGTGCTGCGTGGTAAACCGCCGGACAAGCAAAAGGACATCCGAAATGAACCTGTTTTCCGAGATCCGCGGCCTTGTATTGGACGCGCTGGCACAGATGCAGTCCGAAGGCGCGCTGCCGGAAGGGCTGAGCTTTGACAACGTGGCGGTCGAACCCCCGCGTGATGCAGCGCATGGCGACATGGCGACCAATGCGGCGATGGTGCTGGCGAAACCGGCCAAGATGAAGCCGCGCGATATTGCCGATGTGCTGGCTGGCAAACTGGCGGCGGATAACCGGATCACCAGCGCCGAGGTTGCCGGACCGGGCTTCCTGAACCTGCGCCTTGCGTCCGCAGTCTGGCAAGGCGTGCTAACGGCGGTGCTGGAGAAGGGCACGGACTATGGCCGTTCGACCATGGGGCAGGGACAAAAGGTCAATGTCGAGTATGTCTCGGCCAACCCGACCGGTCCGCTGCATGTGGGGCATACGCGGGGGGCCGTGTTCGGAGATGCTTTGGCAAGCTTGCTGGCCTATTCCGGCCATGATGTGACCCGCGAATACTACATCAACGATGGCGGCGCGCAGGTGGATGTACTGGCGCGCTCGGCTTATGAGCGCTATCGCGAAGCCAATGGCCTGAGCCCCGAGATCGCGGAAGGCCTGTATCCCGGCGATTACCTGATCCCGATCGGTGAGGCGCTGAAAGAGAAATACGGCGACAGCCTGATCGACAAGCCTGAAAGCGAATGGCTGGAAGATCTGCGCAACTTCGCCACGGATGCGATGATGGACCTGATCCGCGCTGACCTGAAGGCGCTGGGCGTTGAGATGGACGTGTTCTTCTCGGAAAAGTCGCTCTATGGCACAGGCCGGATCGAAGCGGCGCTGCAATCGCTGACCGACAAGGGCCTGATCTATGAGGGCGTGCTTGAGCCGCCGAAGGGCAAGAAGCCCGAGGATTGGGAGCCGCGTGAACAGACCCTGTTCAAATCGACCGAGCACGGCGATGATGTGGACCGCCCGGTCAAGAAATCGGATGGCAGCTGGACCTATTTCGCGCCCGACATCGCCTATCACTATGACAAGGTCAGCCGTGGCTTTGACGCGCTGATCGATGTGTTCGGGGCCGATCATGGCGGCTATGTCAAACGGATGAAGGCAGCGGTGTCGGCTCTGTCTGGTGGAAAGGTGCCGCTGGATATCAAGCTGACGCAGTTGGTGAAGCTGTGGAAGAATGGCGAGCCGTTCAAGATGTCCAAGCGCGCCGGGAACTTTGTCACTTTGCGCGATGTGGTCGATCAGGTTGGGCCTGATGTGACCCGTTTCGTGATGCTGACCCGCAAGAACGATGCGCCCTTGGATTTCGATTTCGACAAGGTGTTGGAACAAAGCCGTGAGAACCCCGTGTTCTATGTGCAATACGCTCATGCCCGTGTGATGAGCGTTCTGCGCCGTGCTGCTGAGGCCGGGATTGCCGCAGATGACGCGACCCTGTCTGGTGCTGATCTGAGCAAGAACGACCATGCCTCGGAACTGACCGTTGCCAAAAAGCTGGCCGAATGGCCGCGTCTGGTGGAGATCGCCGCGCGCACCAATGAACCGCACCGCGTTGCTTTCTATCTCTATGAACTTGCAGGGGATTTCCACGCGCTGTGGAACAAGGGCAATGACGAAACCCAGTTGCGCTTTATCCAGGATGGCGATGTTGCCACAAGCCAGTCGAAAATCGCATTGGCCCGTGCCGTTTCTGTTGTGATTTCAGCGGGCTTGGGTATTCTTGGCGTTACTCCGGCGCAGGAGATGCGGTAACAAATATCGCCCGAACCGCCGGTACGAGGTAGGCAAGAAATGACCCGCGCGCCTTATTTTCAGGTGCGAAACGGGCAGTGAGGCGGACATGGCGAGTTACGATTACTCGGGGCAGCAAAGCCCCGAGCAGATGCATTACCCGAATCAAGCGTATTCTGAGGATGCGTATGATTACCCCGACGATATGCAAGATTATGACGCACCGCGCGGCACGTATGGGCTGGGCCGGGTCGTAAACGTTCTTGGGGCCGTCGCCTCATTGGCGTTGGTCGCTGGTGTAGGAGTATGGGGCTATCAACTGGTCATGCGGGATGTGAGCGGCGTGCCCGTGGTACGTGCCGCCGAAGGTCCAATGCGCGTCCAACCGGAAAACCCGGGCGGGACGCCCGCAGATCACCAGGGTCTGGCCGTCAATGCAGTTGCCGCCAGAGGCACCGCCGCGGCCCCGGCTGATCGCCTGATCCTTGCACCGCGCCCCGTGTCGCTGACCGATGAAGATTTGCCTGGCAGCGATCTGAAGCCAACTCCGGCGCTGCATGTGGTGGAAGAGCCGATCACGACCCAGGAAGCCGCGCGTCTGCGCCAAAGTGCGGTGGACGCGTTGGTGGCTGAACTTGCGGGTGAGGCGGCCAAGACCCAGCAGGAATTCGAAGACGGGACGCAAGTAGCGTCACTGGCCACGCCCGAGGAAGAGCCGGCAATTGATCCTGTTGATTTTGCAGCGGCTTTGCCGGATCCGGCTCTTGCTGAATTGCCAGGGGTTCGCAGGTCTTTGCGTCCGGTTAAACGCCCTGCGCGCAGTCAAATCTCGCCCAGCGAGGCGTCTGAGGGCGCCATCAACGCCGCCGTCAAGGCTGCGGTTGGGTTGGATGTTGACCCCGACACGTTGGCCAAGGGCACCCGACTGGCGCAGCTTGGCGCCTATGACAGCTCGCAGGTGGCGCAGGCCGAATGGGATCGCCTAAGTGGTCGATTCGGGGAATATATGGCTGACAAACAACGGGTTATCCAGAAAACCTCAAGCGGCGGTCGAACCTTTTACCGCCTGCGTGTTTTGGGATTTGAAGACCTGAGCGACTCGCGCCAGTTCTGTGCCGCGCTGGTCGCACAAGGGGCAGACTGTATCCCGGTCGCCGTCCGGTGAAGTTTGGCGCCACGATCACCGATGCCGAAGGGCTGCGTCTGACGCAGGAAGAAAGGGACCTGTTTCGCCAAATGAACCCCTTCGGGTTCATACTGTTTGCCCGCAACATCGAAAGCGCCGATCAAGTCCGCGCCTTGTGCGATGATTTCCGCGAGGCGGTCGGGCGCAATTGCCCTATCACGATTGATCAGGAAGGCGGGCGCGTGCAGCGCTTGCGCGCGCCCTTGGCCCGCGAATGGCTGCCACCCTTGGATCATGTGACCCGTGCAGGCGATCAGGCCGAGCGAGCCATGTATCTGCGCTATCGCCTAATCGCGGATGAATTGTTCAGTCTTGGGATCGACAGCAACTGCGCCCCCATGGTCGATGTTGCGCGTACTGATACGCACGCTTTTCTCAAGAATCGCTGTTACGCTTCTGATCCTGAACAGATTTCCAAAATTGGCAGGGCCGTAGCAAAGGGGCATTTGCACGGGGGCGTTTTGACTGTAATCAAACACATGCCAGGACATGGCCGTTCCACGCTGGACAGCCACTACGACTTACCTCATGTCGATCTGTCATTGGACGAATTGGACAGCAGTGATTTCGCGCCGTTTCGTGCACTGAACGATTTGCCGATGGGGATGACCGCACATCTGGTCTACGATCAAATCGATCCCCAACCAGCCACGATTTCAGTCACCATGATGCGTGTGATCCGCGACAAGATCGGCTTTGAAGGGCTGATCATGACCGACGATATCGGGATGAAAGCGCTGAGCGGTACACCGTCGGACGTGTCACGTCAGGCCATTCAGGCAGGCTGTGACGTTGTTCTGCACTGCAATGGCAGTTTTGCAGATCGTGCCGCAGTGATGGAAAGTGCCGGAGAGATGACCGATCAGGCACAAGCCCGCGCAGAACGGGCGCTGGCGATGCGCAAACCTCCTCAGGAACTTGACATCCCCGCCGCCGAGGCGGAACTATCTGCCCTAATGGGCGGGCAGGTATATGAACGATAACCTCTTTAGCGAAGACCCTGTCTCGGTCGCGGATCGTCTTGCGGCCGAAGCGCTGATTGTTGATGTCGACGGGTTCGAAGGACCACTGGACGTTCTGCTGACCTTGTCGCGTACGCAGAAAGTGGACTTGCGGAAAATCTCGGTTCTGGCGCTGGCGCAGCAGTACCTGGCTTTTGTAGAAAAGGCCCGTGCGCTGCGGATCGAACTGGCCGCCGACTATCTGGTGATGGCCGCGTGGCTGGCCTTTCTCAAATCCCGGTTGCTGTTACCTCCGGACCCCGATGACGAAGGTCCATCGGGCGAGGAACTGGCTGCGCATCTGGCGTTTCAGCTGGAACGCCTTCAGGCCATGCGCGATGCGGCTGCGCGGTTGATGGCACGCGATCAGTTGGGCCGCGATTTCTTCAAGCGCGGGCAGGGCGAAGATATCACCCGTATCCGCACTGTAACCTATTCCGCCACGCTGCTGGATTTGATGCAGGGTTACGCCCGTATCCGCACCCGCGACGAATTCCGCCCCTTTGTGATGGATCGCGACTCGGTCTTCACGATGGAACAAGCGCTGGAACGGATGCGACCGTTGATTGGCTTTGCCGGAGCGTGGACCGACATGGAGACGTACCTGCCGGAGGGCTGGGACGCCGACCCGGTGCGCCGCAGGTCCGCAACGGCGGCAACTTTTGCGGCCTCGTTAGAGCTGGTGAAAGAAGGACATATGGAGATGAAACAGAGCGAGACATTCGCTCCGATCCATCTGCGAAAGAGGACCGAGACACGTGACTGACGCCCCTGAAGAGACCGGTACTCTGTTCGAAGCTCCTCCGCTGGCGGAACAGGAACGCATGGTCGAGGCTGTTCTGTTTGCCAGTTCTGAGCCGGTGACAATTGCGGATCTGGAGGCCCGGATGCCCCACGGAAGCGATGCGGCGCAAGCGGTTGAATTGCTTCAGAAACGCTATGAAGGGCGTGGCGTGCGCGTGGTGCGTGTGGGCGATGCCTGGGCCATTCGGACTGCCCCGGATCTGGGTTTTCTGATGCAGAAGGAAACGGTCGAGACCCGCAAGCTGAGCCGCGCAGCGATCGAAACTCTGGCCATCGTCGCCTATCATCAGCCCTGTACACGGGCCGAGATTGAGGAAATCCGTGGGGTTTCGGTTTCGCGCGGAACCATTGATCAGCTTTTGGAGATGGAGTGGATCAAGCTGGGCCGCCGTCGTATGACACCGGGTCGTCCTGTGACCTTTGTTGTAACGCCAGAATTCCTGGATCACTTTGGTCTGGAAAACGCGCGTGACCTGCCTGGCCTGAAAGAACTTCGGGCGGCTGGGCTTCTCGAAAACCGGCCTCCGCCGGGTGCCATTCCCCTGGGTGAAGGGCGTGAGGACGAGGCCGACGAAGATCAGACCGAGCTGTTCGAGGAAGAGTGATTGCGCAGCCCTTTTGTTGCCGCATAAAGCGCCTATCTTTAACCCTGAGGACAGGGAGTTGAGCAATGAATGCAAATCGGATCATTGATATGATTGTGCGTCAGGTCATGCGCCGACTGGTCAACAAAGGCGTGAACAAGGGCATTGATATGGCCAGTCGCATGGGCAAGGGCGACGCCACATCCAAGGGGCCAAAGCACGCCAATTCATCTGATCATGCCCAAAAGCTTCGGCAGGCCGAGAAGATGAGCCAGCAGATGCGCAGGTTCATGAAATTCTAGAACTTACCCAACAGCCTTGAAGTGCTTGGACAGTTTCAGGCCCTGACCCTGATAGTTTGATGCAATGCCCGCGCCGTACAATTGCGTCGGCATTTCGGCCATTTTCTCATAGACCAGACGCCCGACAACTTGTCCGTGCTCCAGCACAAAAGGTGCTTCGTGGCAGCGAACCTCTAAAACACCGCGCGATCCGGCCCCGCCGGCGGCGGCATGGCCAAAGCCGGGGTCAAAGAACCCGGCATAGTGCACCCGGAATTCGCCAACCATCGCCAGATAAGGTGCCATTTCAGCGGCGTACATTGGCGGGATATGTACTGCTTCACGGCTGACAAGAATATAGAACGCACCAGGATCAAGGATAATACAACCATCCTTGGTGCGCACTTCTTCCCAATAATCCTGCGGGTCGTATTCGCCGATACGATCCAGATCGATGACCCCGGTGTGAGGTTTTGCGCGGTAGCCAACCAGATCGGTCTCGGGAAGCTGCAGATCCACTGAGAAACCCAGTCCGTCCTGAATAACAGCAGGGCCGTCGACCAGTGGCGATTCAGCATGTAAGGCTTTCAATTCAGCGTCCGAGAGCACGGCTTGACCCTGACGGAAGCGAATCTGATTCAGACGCATGCCCGGACGGACCAGCACCGAGAACGAGCGCGGACAGATTTCGGCATAGAGTGGGCCTGCGTATCCAGCAGGCACCCGGTCAAACTCGGTGCCGCCATCGGTGATAGTCCGGGTCAGAAGGTCCAGCCGCCCGGTCGAGCTTTTGGCATTTGCCACGGCGCTCATATCGTCGGGCAGGGCGATTGATTCCATTAGCGGGACTAGATAGACGCAACCTTTTTCCAGAACGGCCCCGTCCGTGATATCGATGCGGTGCATCTCGAACTCGGTCAAACGATCTTCGACGGTTCGCCCTTCGCCTGCAAGAAACGAAGCGCGGACGCGGTAAGCGACTGTTCCCAGACGTAAATCAAGGCTTGCTGGTTGAATCTGAGCAGGCAGAACGTCCGGGCTGGCCGTGATCTCGCCGCGCGCGATCATCGCCTCAATCTGTTGGTTTGGGCAAACACCTGTCATCTCGATCCCCTCTGGTGCCAGAGCGGGATCTGGCCTGTGTGCCATAAACGTCGGTGTGATTTGGTCGGGCTAGCAGGACTCGAACCTGCGACCTTCCGTCCCCCAGACGGACGCGCTACCAGGCTGCGCCATAGCCCGACGTTGGGGTGTTCATAAAGATTTTCCCGGCAGGGGCAAGAGGAAAACACTGCCTTTTTTCCTAACCCGTCGCCTGTGTCTCGACACGATCCAGCCAGTGACGCAGGTCTTTTGCAATCGGTGCGATGCGGCGCAACAGGTCGTCGTCAAACTCTGCCCGGTTCCACGCCAACGAGGCGATTCCCCCCAAGATCGGAGCGGCGTCAAGCTGGGGCTCTGCAACCGGCTGCTGGTTGGCCGCTGGTGCAGCGTCGATCTGAGCATCCTCTTTTACCTTCGGCGCAGATGTTTCGCCCAAATCCAAATGGATCTGTTCCGTGATTGGTGCAGGTTTCGGCTCGAAAGGCACCACTGTGTTTTCAAGGGGCGAGGATGGGGCCGGGGACGGGTCGTCCAAGGATTGCGATAGCGACGCAACATGCGCCACGCCTTGTTCACGCAGAATTCGCTGCACGCCTTTTATGGTGATTCCGTCTTCGTGGAGAAGCTTTTTGATCCCGCCCAAAAGCCGCATGTCATTGGGGCGATAATACCGGCGTCCACCCGCCCGTTTGACCGGTTTCACCTGCGTGAACCGGCTTTCCCAGAAACGCAGAACATGGGCCTGAACACCAAGCCAATCCGCAACTTCGCTGATCGTGCGAAACGCGTCGGGAGACTTGCTCATATCCGCGCGACCTCGGGGTTACTTGCGATTCCCGGCAGCGACGCGATCCTTCATCAGATGCGACGGGCGGAAAGTCAGCACGCGGCGCGGCTGAATTGGAACTTCTTCACCGGTTTTAGGATTGCGACCAACACGGGCGGTCTTGTCGCGTACACTGAACGTGCCGAAGGATGAAATCTTGACCTGCTCACCGCGCACCAGCGCGTCCGACATGTGGTTCAGAACGCTCTCAACCAGCTGTGCGCTTTCGTTTCGTGAAAGCCCAACCTCGCGAAAGACGGCTTCGCTCAGATCCATTCGAGTCAGTGTTTTATCGCCCATGCCATTTCCCCTTTTGATGTCAAAGCATATGAGTATGGCAAATTCGCTGTCAATATCAATGAATTGCAGGCGGCTGTGTAAGCCGGTTTGCGCCGGTTACCAGCGCAGAACAACCGCGCCCCATGCCAGTCCGCCGCCAATTGCTTCGGTCACGATCAGGTCGCCGGTCTTGATTTGCCCGCGCTGTTTGCCCACCGAAAGGGCCAGCGGAATCGATGCGGCCGAAGTGTTGCCATGATCCTGAACCGTAACCACGACGTTCTCCATAGGCAGGCCCATTTTCTTGGCGGTGCCCTGAATGATGCGGATATTGGCCTGATGCGGCACGATCCAGTCCACGTCGGCGTTGGTCAGGCCCGCACGCTCGAGCGCGGCTTCAGCAGTTTTTGTAAGCTTTTCAACGGCATGGCGGAACACTTGATTGCCTTGCATACGCAGATGCCCGGTGGATTGCGTTGAAACACCGCCATCAACATACAGCAGATCCTTGTAGCGGCCGTCCGAGTTCAGGTCGGTTGCCAGAATACCGCGATCCTCAGAGGTGCCGTTACCTTCCTGAGCTTCCAACACCAAAGCTCCGGCTCCGTCGCCGAACAGGACACAAGTAGAGCGATCCGTCCAGTCCATGATCCGCGAGAACGTCTCGGCGCCGATGACAAGTACGCGCTTGGCCTGACCCGAAACAATCAGCGCATTTGCGTTGGAAAGTGCAAAAACGAACCCCGCGCAGACGGCCTGTACGTCAAAGGCAAAACCCTTGGTCATGCCAAGCCGGGCCTGAACCATGGTTGCCGCAGACGGGAAGGTCAGATCAGCAGTCGATGTCGCTACGACGATGGCGTCAATGTCGTCTGCGCTCAAATCGGCATCTGCCAAAGCCGCCTCGGCAGCTTTTGTCGCCAGATCCGAGGTCGTTTCACCCTCGGCTGCGAAATGGCGGCGTTCAATGCCCGATCGCGTTCGGATCCACTCGTCGGTTGTGTCCAGCGTTTTCTCAAACTCGGAATTGGGAACAATGCGTTCCGGCAAATAATGCCCGACACCTACTACAACTGAACGGCCTGCCATGTTGGGGTACTGCCTTTTTGATTATTTTTCGGTCTGCGGCGCAGCTTGCGCGGCATCTTGTGCAAGCTGGGCTGTGGATGCAACCCGCGCGGCCAATTTTTCGGAAAAGCCCGATTGCGCCAACGTAAAGGCCAGCTTGATTGCGGCTGACACACCGGTCGCATCTGCGCCACCATGAGATTTCACCACGGTGCCGTTCAGTCCCAGAAAAACACCGCCATTCACGCGTCGTGGATCGATGCGTTTTTTAAGGCGGTTCAGCGATGTGATGGCCAGGATAGACGCCAGCCGTGACAGCGGAGAATACTTAAAAGCCTGACGCAGCAGGTCGCCGATCAAGCTGGCTGTGCCTTCGCCGGTCTTGATTGCAACATTGCCTGTAAACCCATCCGTGACAATGACATCTGCCTTGTCACCGGGGATGTCGCTGCCTTCGACAAAGCCCACAAAATCGAAATTTGCCTGCTCTGCGAATTCAGTGATCATCGCATGCGCTTCTTTCAACTCGGCGCGACCCTTGTGCTCTTCGGTGCCGACATTCAGCAACCCGATCCGGGGCCGGGTCAGCGCCATGCCATTGCGCGCGTAAGAAGCGCCCATCAGGGCGTATTGCAGCAAATCCTTGGCGTCGGCGCGGACGTCTGCGCCCACGTCGAGCATCACGTTGAAACCCTGAGGGTTGCGCGAAGGCCACAGAATCGCAATTGCCGGGCGGTTCACACCCGGCAATTTGCGCAAGCGCATCATCGACAGCGCCATCAACGCTCCGGTGTTGCCACAGGAAACCGCCCCATGTGCCTCACCCCGGCGCACGGCCTCAAGGGTGGACCACATCGAGGTCTGCTTGCCGTTGCGTACAACCTGGCTGGGCTTATCCGCCATCGTGACGACGTCTGGACAATCACGAAAAACGACGCGCCCTTCTAGGACACGCCGTTTGGCGACCAGCTTTCGCAGTACCTGTTCCGGGCCGTGCAGCAAAAACCCAATATCCGGGTTCTTATCGGCCGATTTCGCCAAGCCAGCAACAACAACTGCTGGACCTTCGTCCCCACCCATAGCGTCGACCGAGATGGTGATCCGTCCGGCGTGCGTGGGCTGTTCAGTCATGCCTTGGCCTGCGCTCAATCAGGCTTAGGCTGCGTCTTCGTCCAGGTCGATTTCGTCGGCCTGAGCGACGACTTCACGGTCGTCATAGTGGCCGCAAGATGCGCAAACGTGGTGGGGGCGCTTCAGCTCGCCGCAGTTCGGGCATTCGTTCGGGTTTGCAGCAACCAGAGCGTCGTGTGCGCGGCGGTTGTTGCGACGCGACTTGGAAACTTTGTTCTGTTGGACGGCCATGGTCTCAACCTTTGTCTACTGAGGGTCAGCAGATTCGCCGCCGACCGGGGTTTCATATTTCGTTTATCGTGGTTTGACGCGCGTTTAGGCGACCCGCCTCGCAATGTCCAACCCAAAATCCGATGAGCGCGCGAAAATACTGCGATTCTCGTCATGTTCAAGCGATTTTTCTGACCGCCTGCTATGACAGGAAATCAGTTTGATGTCACTCGTCTTTTTTAAGCGCATCGCGCAATCCTGCCAATCCGGCAAACGGCTTGACGTCTTCGTCGGTCATTGCCGGTTTGCCCGGCTCTGTATAGCCGACCTGGCCCAGTTCTGCCCCGTCCTGGCGCGGATATTGCGGCAGAGCCAGCGACAGCGCTTCGACCATGACCAATGCCGGGTCAATCTCGGGACCCAGCGGCTCGGATTCGTCATCTTCGGGGATCTCGAACTCGGGTTCATCCGGGTCGGTCCAATCGGACAGAAAGGTGCGACGAACCGGGATATCAATACGGGTTGTGACAGGGTCGAGGGTCACGACGCAGGGTTGGATGACAGTGGCGCCCAGTTTGCCGTTGAGAACCCAGTCGCGCTTGCCCTGCGCTCGGACCTCTCCGACAAAGCTGAGCTTGCGCAAACCCAGCAATCCCAGATCTTGCCGAATCTCGTCCAACGAAGCGGCAGAGGGGCGCAGATCGAACGGAGTTGGAGCGTTCTGAGGCAGATCGGCCACTCGAAGTGATGTAAGGTTGCTCATTTGTGAGCCTTTCTATGTGTTGAACCGTGGCAGCGGTTTCTGTAATCGGATAGAAGCCGCAGAAGGCCAAGGCAAGAGGGTGCGCATGTTGAAGGTAATGAACCGGTTGAAACCAGCGACGAAATCGCTTGTGTTTGTTGCCTGTCTGGCCGCGATCGGGGCCTGTACGCCAATCTTCAAGAATCACGGTTACGTGCCGCCGGCCGAGGATCTGGCCGAAATCAAAGTTGGTGTCGACACGCGCGACACCGTGGAAAAAGCCATCGGCGCTCCGGGCGCTTCGGGTGTGGTGAGGGATTCAGGCTTTTACTATGTCCGCTCGCGGGTGCGCCACTACGGCCCGAAACGGCCCGAGGTTGTATCGCGCGAGTTGGTCGCTATCAGCTTTGACCAGCGTGGCGTCGTCAGCAATATCGAGCGCTTTGGCCTTGAAGACGGCCTGGTTATTCCCTTGGAACGCCGTGTGACCGATTCCAACGTTCAGGACAAAGGCTTCCTGCGACAGCTGCTTGGCAATATCGGCAACTTCAACCCGGCCAATATTCCGGGCGCCAACTAATTTTGTCTTCTGCAGTGTGCGGGTCACAAGACAGTCACATGTCTTGTGTTAGCGAGGTCACGACGACAACAATGGGTCAGCAACCGTGGAGGATGCGACCGTGGCGACAGCGGTACTGTTGAGCAAAGGGCGCTATCGCGCCCGATTGGCGCAATCGGCAGTGGATATCAACGCCGCGCAGGCGTTGCGTACATTTGCGTTTGGCACGCAACAATTAGACAGCGACGCTTTGGATGTACGGTGCAGCCATGTCTTGGTCGAAGACATGCGCGATGAGCAGCAGTTGGTGTGCTGCTTTCGGATGCTGACCATGGATCATGGGCGCGAGATCGGGCGTAGCTATTCGGCACAATTTTATGATCTTTCAGCGCTGGCAGGTTTTTCCGGTCGTATGGTCGAGATGGGCAGGTTTTGCGTCCACCCCGGTTGTAACGACGCAGATATCCTGCGAGCCGCTTGGGGGGCGATGACGGCATATGTGGACCAAAATGGTGTTGAGATGCTGTTTGGTTGTTCGTCTTTTGCAGGAACCGAGACCGAGCACTATCTGGATGCTTTTGCCATGCTTAAAGACCGCCATCTTGCGCCTAAACGCTGGTTGCCGCGGGTGAAGGCACCGGATGTGTTTCGCTTTGCTGCGCGTTTGCGGCGCAGACCGGATGTGAAACGGGCCATGTTACGGATGCCGCCCTTGTTGCGAACTTACCTGTTGATGGGCGGCTGGGTCAGTGATCACGCGGTTGTAGATCGGCACATGAACACGCTGCATGTGTTCACCGGGCTGGAGATTGGGGCGATTCCCCCGGCGCGGAAACGTTTGCTGAGGGCGGTGGCCGAATGATTCCGTATTTTTGACGAGAAGAAGCAGGGGCGTTGACGCGCCTGCCTAGCCGGTTTAGCTGGCGGGCATGGCGAGAATTCCTTTGTTGCAGATGTCCGGCATTTCCCTGACCTTCGGGGGCGATCCGGTGTTTTCCGACCTTGATCTGGTAGTCCAGCCCGGCGACCGCGTTGCCTTGGTGGGGCGAAACGGGTCGGGGAAGTCGACTCTGATGAAAGTGATGGCGGGTCTGGTCGAAGCCGATCAAGGTGAGATCGTTGTGCCGCCGGGAAAATCCGTGGGGTACATGGAGCAAGACCCAACCATGGAAGGGTTTGCGACGCTGGGGGATTATGCGTCCAGCGGTTTGGAACTGGGCGAATTGTACAAGGTTGAGCGCGCTGGCGAAGGGTTGAAATTTGACCCGTCTCGCCCTGTTGAGACGGCATCGGGTGGCGAACGGCGGCGGGCGGCCTTGGCCAAGTTGATGGCTGAAGCACCGGATCTGATGTTGTTGGATGAGCCCACAAACCACTTGGATATTGAAGCCATTGCTTGGCTTGAGCGCGAGCTTGGCGCAACACGCGCCGCCTTTGTGCTGATCTCGCACGACCGGGCCTTTTTACGGGCGTTGACGCGGGCAACGCTTTGGATCGATCGAGGCGCGGTGCGGCGGCAAGAGCAGGGCTTTGACGCTTTTGAGGCCTGGCGGGACAAGGTGTGGGAAGAAGAGGATCAGCAGCGTCACAAGCTTAACCGGTTGATCAAGTCTGAAGCCAAATGGGCGGTTGAGGGCATCAGCGCCCGACGCAAGCGCAATCAAGGCCGGGTTAGGGCACTGCAGGCTCTGCGCGCCGAAAAGGCTGCGCAGATCAAGCGTCAGGGTTCGGCTGCCATGACGCTGGAGGCCGGGCCGAAATCGGGTCGTAAAGTGATTGAGGCCAAAGGGCTGTTCAAAGGGTTTGAGGACAAGCAGATCGTTCGGAGTTTTGATCTGCTGGTGCAGCGCGGTGATCGCGTGGCCTTTGTTGGGCCAAACGGGGTGGGTAAGACCACGCTGCTGAAGATGTTGTTGGGGCAGGTCCAGCCAGACGAAGGTACGGTGTCGCTGGGCACGAATCTTGAAATTGCGGTGTTTGATCAGACGCGTGCTCAACTGGATCCCGAGATGTCTCTTTGGGATAGCTTGACCGGAGATCCCGAAATGCGGGTGTCGGGTAAGGCCGATCAGGTGATGGTGGGCGGACAGCCAAAGCACGTCGTTGGGTATCTCAAGGAATTCCTGTTCGACGAACGGCAGGCAAGAGCGGCCGTTAAGTCCTTGTCTGGTGGGGAAAAAGCACGTTTGTTGCTGGCCAAGTTGATGGCGAAATCTTCGAATCTTCTGGTGCTGGACGAACCGACCAACGATCTGGATGTCGAAACGCTGGATTTGTTGCAAGAGCTTCTGGACGATTACGACGGCACGGTTCTTTTGGTCAGCCATGACCGGGATTTTCTGGATCGGGTGGCCACGACGACCATTGCGATGGAGGGCAATGGTCGTGCCACGGTTTATGCCGGTGGGTGGTCGGATTACATCGCGCAACGCGGTGATGTGAGCGACAAAAAGGAAGAAAAAGCAAAAGCTTCAAAGCCAAAGGTCAAGCAAGAGGCTAAGCCGAAGTCGGGTCTGTCTTTCTCGGAAAAGCACCGGTTGGACAAATTGCCTGACGAGATTGCGCGTCTTGAGGCCGAGATCGCCAAGCTGGAAGAACTGATGTCTGACCCCGAGCTGTTCACCCGTGAGCCTGTCAAGTTCCAGAAGGCCACCGAGGCGCTGGTTGAACGGCAGGAAAAGCTGTCGGCGGCCGAGGAAGAGTGGCTAATGCTCGAAGAAAAGTCTGAAAGCGCTTAGCGGTTCGGGCTTTTTGCTGGGTTTCCCACTACGGTCTCTCCGGCGGCAACGTCCTTGGTAACGACGCTGCCTGCGCCAATCGTGGCATTGTTGCCGATAGAGAGACCGGGCAACAGAATTGCGCCTCCGCCCACCCAAACATGCTTGCCAATTGTGACTGGTAAGCCGATTTCCAGTCCTTGGGCCCGCTCAGCCGGGTCTTTGGCATGTTGGGCGCAATAGATCTGGACATTGGGGCCAAACATCGTGTCGTCTCCGACCCGCACCAGGGCGGTGTCCAGAACGACGCAACCGGCGTTGAAATAAACCCGTTTGCCCAGATGGATGTTCATCCCATAGGCGCAATGAAACGGGGCTTCGAGGAAACAGTCTTCACCTACTTGACCTAGCAAGGCACGCAGCTCGGGTGCCATCGCGCCGCGTGCGTCAGGTGGGCTGGTGTTGTGCGCGTGAACCGCACCTCTTGCCCGTGCACGAAGTTCGTCCAGTTCTGGGTCCAGACAGCAATACCACTGTCCGGACTGCATTTTTTCACGTTCCGACATGCGACAGATTTAGCGCATCCGCAGCGCTCCGTCGATGCGGATGACCTCACCGTTCAGGTAACCCATCTCGACAATGAATGCGGCCAGCCGTCCGTATTCTTTCGGGTCCCCTAAACGGGCCGGGTTCGGGACGTCGGCGGCGAGTTGCTGCTGTACTTCTTCGGGCAGCCCCGCCAGCATCGGGGTCATGAAGATGCCCGGCGCGATGGTCATGACCCGAATGCCGGTCGAGGCCAGATCGCGGGCCATCGGCAGGGTCATGCCGACGACGCCGCCTTTGGATGCTGCATAGGCCGCCTGACCCTTTTGGCCGTCATATGCCGCGATAGAGGCCGTGTTGATGATCACGCCCCGCGCGCCGTCTGGTTCGGGGTCATTCTTTGACATCTCGGCAGCGGCCAGACGTGAGACGTTGAACGTACCAACCAGATTGATGTCGATTGTGCGCTGGAAGGCATCCAGAGGGTGGGGGCCTTCCTTGCCAACCGTTTTGATGCCATACGCGATGCCCGCGCAATTCACGACTGCGGTGATCTTGCCCATCTTGGCCATGCCATGACCTACAGCAGCGGCCACCGAATCCTCATCGGTCACATCCGTCTGCGCGAAATGCCCGCCGATCTCGGCGGCGACCTGCGTGCCACGTTCTACGTCGCGGTCCAAGATCGTGACCTGTGCACCCTCAGAGGCAAAATGGCGGGCCGTGGCTTCGCCGAGGCCGGACGCGCCGCCGGTGACAAGTGCTGCTGTGGTGGACAGGTGCATGGTGAACTCCTCCCATAGATATGAACACTTGTTCAATAACTGGTTCGCGGGTGCGGTGTCCATACCTTTGATGAAGACGCTGTCCATCCGGGCTGCGCTTCCGTTCCTGAAGACAAATTAATCCGGTCCTACGAAAAAGCGCCTTTTCGTGAGCGAAGAGATTTGGACCGTCATGTGTTTTTTCGCCAGGAGGTGCCGATATGGTTACGAGTAAGAAACAAGCGCTGGGTGCGGTTTTTGTCGCGCCTGTTTTGGGATTGGTGATGATTAGCAGTGCATCTGCTGCACCGGAAGTCTGTACTAGAAAAACGGCCCGAAGCCTGGCCAATGCCGGGGATTACGCGGGGTTGTGTGACTGCGTTCAGGTGACGCCGAGTTTTCTGGAGAGGCTTCAGAGACGGTCGGATTTTGAAACAACGCTGCAAGTTGTCGGGTCGCAATGTCCGGGGCTTGCCTCGCTTTTGACGGATTTGCCGACGGCAAGCCTGTCGGGGTTAAGCAATAATCGTGGTGAAAGCCGAGGGTCTGAACCGCTTGGTGAGGCGTTTGCGGATGCTGCAAATCCAGGATCGCCGGGCGGTGGAAACGGCGGTAACGGCGGCGGTGGAGATGGAGGCAACGGCGGCGGTGGAGACGGAGGCAACGGCGGCGGTGGAAACGGTGGCAACGGCGGCGGTGGAGACGGCGGCGGTGGCAACGGTGGCGGTGGAGACGGCGGCAACGGCGGCGGTGGAGACGGTGGCAACGGCGGCGGTGGAGACGGTGGCAACGGCGGCGGTGGAAACGGCGGCCCTGGTAACGGAAACGGCAACAACGGGAACCCCGGTAATGGCGGGGGGAACACCGGGGGCTCTGGGCCTGGCACTGGCAACGGTGGCGGCAACAATGGCCAGGGCAACGGTGCCCAAAACGGCGGTGGCGGAAACGGCAATGGCGGAAGGGGTCTCCGTTAAGCTCCGCCAGGTTCTTCAAAAAGAAACGGCCACCGTCAGGTGGCCGTTTGAGTTGTGTCTTAGGTGCATAGAGGCGGGCGAGCCATCAACCGAGCTGAACCAGCGCATGACGTTTTTTGCCTGCGCTCAGCTTGATGGGCGATGACAGCGCGCCTGCGTCGATCATCATTCCCGCATCGGTCAGCGGCGCATCATCCAGCTTGGCCCCGTTCTCGGCGATCAGGCGCTTGGCCTCTTTGCCGGATTTTGCCAAACCCGATTTGACGATGATCTGCACGATGGACATGCCGTCACCCAATTCGTCAGGGCTGAGGGTCAGTGTCGGCAGATCGCCACCTACGCCGCCTTTTTCGAACACTTCGCGCGCGGTGGCTTCGGCATTGGCCGCAGCCTGTGCGCCATGCAGCAGGGTTGTGACCTCATTGGCCAAACGGATTTTGGCTTCATTGATCTCGGACCCGGCAAGCGCGCCCAGACGATCGCACTCATCCACCGGCAATTCAGTGTAGAGCTTCAGAAACCGGCCCACATCCGCGTCGGTTGTGTTGCGCCAGAACTGCCAGAACTCATAGGGCGAGCGCATCTCGGCGTTCAGCCAGACCGCACCGTCCTGAGACTTACCCATTTTCTTGCCGTCACTGGTGGTCAGCAGAGGCGAGGTCAGGCCATAGATCTCGTGATCCAGAACACGGCGGGTCAGGTCGATCCCGTTGACGATGTTGCCCCACTGGTCGCTGCCGCCCATTTGCAGAACACAGCCGTAACGGCGGTTCAGTTCCAGGAAGTCATAGGCCTGCAGGATCATGTAGTTAAACTCGAGGAAGCTCAGCGACTGCTCACGATCCAGCCGCGACTTCACAGATTCAAACGACAGCATCCGGTTGACCGAGAAATGGCGCCCGATATCGCGCAGAAAATCGAGGTAGTTCAGATCACCCAGCCACTCGGCATTGTTCAGCATAAGCGCCTTGTTCTCGGCGTCCGTGTCATAGTCGATATATGCGGCGAACACCTTCTTGATGCCCGAGATGTTCTCGTCGATCTGTTCGGGGCCCAGAAGGGGGCGTTCATCCGCGCGGAACGACGGATCGCCCACCTTGGTCGTCCCACCGCCCATCAGTGTGATCGGCTGGTGGCCGGTTTTCTGGAACCAGCGTAGCATCATGATCTGGATTAGGCTGCCCACATGCAACGACTTGGCCGTTGCATCAAAGCCGATATAGGCCGGTTTACACCCACTGATCAGCGCGTCGTCAAGGCCCTGATAATCGGTGCAATCGGCGAGAAAGCCGCGCTCGATCATCGTGGCGATGAAATCCGATTTGGGGTGGTAGGTCATATCGTGCCCTTTGGGTTAATGTTGCGGGGCACTGTATAGGCGGCAGCGCCGATGAGGAAAAGCCACGTTTTTTAATTGAGGGTGGGTGTCGATCCGGCCACGCGGTTAGCGAAAAATATGAACCGCTGCATGAGAACGCTTGCGTTTTTGTGCAAACAAAAGGCAGTTTGACCGGGCTGCAACCCAGAGGTGTACTCAAGGACTCGGATGCGGCGAAGAAGACAGCCAGTTCAGGAGGCAGGCGTGAGCCAGACCATCAGCAAACACGGGGTGATCCGGGCACTGGGCGCGATGTCGGGCACCTCGATGGACGGGGTGGATGCCGCGATGGTCGAAACTGACGGCCACCAGATTATGGGGTTTGGACAAAGTAGCTATCGCGCTTATTCAGACGCAGAGCGAGACGTGCTGCGGGCAGCGCTGGGTCAGTGGCATGGGCCCGATGTCGATGCAGCGGCTGAGATGGTCACTTTTGCCCATGCCGAGGCACTGTCTGAATTCGAAGAGGTCGATCTTATCGGTTTTCACGGCCAGACCGTTGCGCATGAGCCGCGCGGGCGTGGAACCTTGCAGGTGGGTGACGGTCTGGGGCTGGCGCAGGCGCTGGGGCGTCCGGTGGTTTGGGATTTCCGCAGCGATGATGTGGCGATGGGGGGCGAGGGGGCTCCGCTAGCGCCGTTCTTTCATTTTGCCTGCGCCAAGTGGTTCGGCGCGGACCGACCCCTGTGTTTTCTGAACCTGGGTGGGGTCGGCAATCTGACCTATGTTGACCCGTCCTTTGACGGCCCCGAAGCGCCGGGCGCTTTGCTCGCCTTTGACACCGGGCCTGCAAACGCGCCTGTGGACGATCTGATGCAAGCCCGACTGGGGCTGCCCATGGATCGGGACGGGGCGCTTGCGCGGGATGGAACCGTCGAAATGGGCGCGTTGGAGCTGTTTCTGGCTGAGCCATACTTTGCTCGAATGCCACCCAAGTCTTTGGACCGGAATGATTTCGCGGAAATGATCGGTCTGGTGAAGGAATTGAACGATGCGGACGCCGTGGCGACCCTGACCGGGATGTGTGCCGCAGGTGTCGTACAGGGGATGGAGCATTGTCCGAAACCTCCGTCCTGCGTGCTGGTCACTGGAGGTGGGCGCCACAATCCGGTTTTGATGGAGATGTTGCGCGTGTCGCTGGATTGCCCGGTGGAGCCGGTTGAAGCAGTGGGACTGGATGGTGATATGCTCGAGGCGCAGGCCTTTGCCTATCTGGCGGTACGTGTGGCGCGTGGCCTGCCGACGTCGTGCCCCGGCACAACCGGCGTACAGGCGCTGGTTGGGGGTGGGGTTGTAAGTTCGGTTTCGATGGACGCTGTTGGCTAGCATCAGCCGAAAACAGTTCAAAATAACAGCTTGTTGTGCGACGGTTGCCCCGGACCCACGGATCAAGGGCAAGGCATTATGGCGACCAAGGCAGAGCTTGAAGCTGAATTAGAGAAATTACGGAAGCGCAACGCAACGTTGGAAGTGCGGGTCAACCAAGACCCGGCCCCCAAGGAGCGAGATGAGCATACCAAATCATCGGATGAAATTCGAAAGCTTCTGGAAGAGCATGGGATCGACCTGAGTCAAGCGCAGGCTTTGGGCGAGGATGTGGTCGAGGAATTTGGCCGCTTGCAAAAAGAATATCCGATCACAGCGTTACTGATTGCGTTCTCGCTGGGGTATGTCGTCGGACGCGCGCAGGGTTAGGAGGCAAGCCATGAGCAGATTAAGCAGAAATCTGGTAACGATCTATCGGACAGAACGCCTGATTGCGCGCCGTCGCTTGGCCGTGGTGCAGCAGCAGACGATATTATTTGGAATAGCGGGTATTGTTGCCCTGTTGGCCCTCGTGCTTTTGAACCTTGCGCTGTTCTTTGCCCTGCAAAGTACAATGTCGTCAGCTTCAGCTGCTGCGGTATTGGCGCTTGGCAATCTTGGTTTTGCCGCGCTGCTGGTTCTGATTGCACGCCGCAGCAGCGTTGAGGATGAAGTCGCGCCGGCGGTTGAGGTCCGTGACATGGCAATCGCAGACATTGAGGATGAGTTGGAGGAGGTGGCGACTGAAGCGCGCGAAGTCGTGCAGGCGGTCAAAAGCATCGGCTCGAATCCATTGGGGTCGGCGACGACGGTTTTGGTGCCTCTGATCAGCATGTTGATCAAAAGCCGAAGCAACGAATAGGGGGCGCTGCCCCCGTCGCGCAAGCGCGCCTCCCCCGAGGTATTTGGGGCCAGATGAAGAGCGGATCTTATGAGCTGAGCGTGCGGGTGTAGTCTTTGGTGAACTCCGTATAGCCGTTGGACGTAGATTTCAGATGCGCGCGCATCCAGTGGTGCAGCGCGGGCAGGTGATGGAATGGCACATTGGGGAAGGAATGATGCTCGGCATGGTATGGCATGTTCCAGGCCAGAAACCGCAAGGCTCGGTTGGTGAAGGTCGTGCGGGAGTTCTCGAGCATGTTTGCCACCGGCGGGCAGAGGCCGTGCTCGGCCAGCAGGTAAAGGCGTAAAACGGGTTGAGCGACCAGCACCGGAAGAAGCCAGACCCAGAACAGTATCGTACTGTAAGTCAGACTGATGAGCGTTAACGTATAGAGACCAAGCAGAATGCGGGCTTCGGCCTTCATTGCGTTTTGTTGGCGTTTCGGAAGGTAAGGCGCATCCAGGTGGCCGCTCGCGTTTTGAACCAGTACCTTTGCCATGCCGCTCCAATAGGGCCAGCCGCTGAGGTAGATCAAAAGGTCAGACCAGCTATCGGGCCGCGGTTTGCCGCCTAGCTCGGGGTCGCGCTGAGGGTCATTGGTCCATTTGTGATGGGCGAGGTGGAAATAGCGAAACCAAACAAAAGGCAAGGCAATTGGTACCGAGACCAGATGTCCGACCGCATCGTTTAGCCATCCTGTTCTAAAAGGGGTCTTATGGGTGCATTCGTGGCTGAGCGTAAAGAGAAACACCAGCAAAACGCCTTGCGGCAGGATCAAGACCGGCCAGAACGGGATTTGCGCCACGATTGCGGCGCTTAGGGCTGACAGCGCAGCCAGATAGATCGACAAATGCTTCAGCCCAGTGGCGTTCGACCGGCGTTGCAATCGGTCCTTGGTTTCCGCAGGCAGAGAAGCGATCAGGTCTTTGTGGTCCATGCGGACATCGTTAAGTCCGGCGTAAGTCCGGTCAAGTCCGAAGAGCTATCGGCAAACCGGAGCACCTTTGCGTTGGGCGGTGTCAAAATGAAAATGTCCAACGTGATAGCGGTCGGCGTCCGGGCCGAGCACGGTACTGAACACGCCACAAGCACCGCTGTGCAGTTTGCGTAAAACCGCGCTTTGTGCCTCGTCCTTCCACCCGTCCTGCACAGTGATTTGCGTGCCGTCCTGTAACACAAAGGTCGAGATATCGATGGCGCTTCCTCGCGCATGTTGCGACAGGCGTGCGCGTGGCTGGTTGTTCTGGGTTTTGCAGGCATAGTGCCCCACAACCCGCATCCCCTTGAGCCCGCCGCCCATGTCGGCAAACGCCGGTTTGGCGGTGTTTTCAATCCATGTTTTGAGCGTGACCGCCGTCTGGCAATCCATCAGTGAGAATTGGCTGAGCGCAACATCCGATATCCGGTAGACACTGACCGGATTGGATATGCCACAGCCTCGTGCTTTGCTTTTTAGGGCCTTGCGTGTTTCCCCTAAAATTGTCCAGTCACCACAAACCGCGCCGCGATCGCGCATCCTGTCGCGCCCCTGTTCCAGCTGCATAGTTGCGCAAGGGGGAAGGTCCTCGGGCGTCAATGCAGCGGGGGCGGCGTCGGCTGATGTGTCGGGCAGTGACAGATCAAGTTCGGCGTCAGGGTTGGCGCAGTCGATGCTGGCGCTTGTAAGCCCTGCACTTAAGCAGAGAAACAGAATTGTCAGACAGGCCTGCCTCATGGTTACTCGATACTCCGTTACACACGGTTACGGGTACAGGATGGGCAAAGCAGGGCCGTCTGTAAACTCAACTTTTCAGTGATTTGTTGGGTCAGGTTATTCCCTTGAGATGTCAAAACCCGGCGCGGCCAACTCAAAACCTTGGAAATCAAAGCCGGGAGAGACCGTG
This sequence comes from Ruegeria sp. HKCCD7296, assembly GCF_013110775.1. Lineage (NCBI taxonomy): Bacteria > Pseudomonadati > Pseudomonadota > Alphaproteobacteria > Rhodobacterales > Roseobacteraceae > Ruegeria > Ruegeria sp. HKCCD7296. The sequence continues at coordinate 247,351 of NZ_WVRF01000003.1, read as the reverse complement.
CAACTGACCAAGGTGTAGTCGCCCGTGCTGCGTGCAGCCTGCCAATGGCCTTCAGGAACGATCAGCTGCGGCGCGCCTTTTAACAGGTCAGGGGTCAGCAGATGATCGACCGCAGGCCCTTTATCTGTTGCGCTCAGAGACAGGACCAGAGGTGCGCCTGCGTGGTAGAGCCAGATTTCAGTGGCGTCGACCCGGTGCCAGTGGCTGCTTTCACCGGCCTGCAACAAGAAATAGATGCAAGTGCCGGTCGGGCGGCCTGCGTTTTCGGCACGCCATGTTTCGGCATACCACCCGCCTTCGGGATGACGTTGCAGGTTCAGGTGGTCGATAATGTCTTGTGCGGTCATAAGTGCCCTCTTGGTTCGGCGCGATTATGCACGGGACGATACGATCCGCTATGGTATTCGTGCGCCTAAACAATATGTAATGCGACATGACCCTGACGATCCCATTTGATAACACCTATGCCCGCTTGCCAGATGCATTTTTTGCGCGGCAGTCTCCTGTTCCCGTCCGTGCGCCGCAGATGATTGCGTTCAACGATGATTTGGCAAAGTTGCTGCAGATCACCCCAGGAGATGTGCAGGACATGGCCCAGGCTTTTGCCGGCAATCGTCTGCCCGAAGGCGCGGAGCCTATCGCGCAGCTGTATTCGGGGCATCAATTCGGACAGTATAACCCTCAATTGGGGGATGGGCGTGCGGTGTTGCTGGGCGAGACCGTGGGCACCGATGGGGCGCGCCGGGATATACAATTAAAAGGCTCGGGCCCCACGCCCTTTTCACGCCGAGGCGATGGTCGGGCTTGGCTGGGGCCGGTTCTGCGTGAATATGTGGTGTCCGAGGCGATGCACGCGCTGGGCGTCCCGACCACACGTGCTCTGGCCGCTGTAGAAACAGGTGAGACGGTGTTTCGCGAGGGCCCGATGCCGGGGGCGGTGTTGACGCGCGTGGCCAGCAGCCATCTGCGGGTGGGCACGTTTCAGGTTTTCGCCGCACGAGGGCAACTGGACAGTTTGCGCCAACTGACGGAATACGCCATCGCGCGTCACTATCCTGAGGCTGACGGGCCGATGGGTTTGTTGCGGGCGGTGCGGGACGCACAGGCCAAGTTGATCGCGCAGTGGATGAGCGTGGGATTCATTCACGGTGTTATGAACACTGACAATTGCTCGATCGCGGGTGAGACGATTGACTATGGTCCTTGCGCTTTCATGGACACGTATCACCCCAACACGGTCTACAGTTCGATTGACCGGATGGGGCGGTATGCCTATTCGAACCAGCCCGACATTGCCGTATGGAACCTTGCGCAGTTGGCGACGTCCTTGATCCAGCAGATGGATGACAAGGAGGCCGCTGTCGAAGAGGCGACTGAGATCGTTCATGCCATGCCAGAGCTTTTGCATCAGAACTGGTTGACGCTGTTCCGGGCTAAGATTGGTCTGACGACTGACGAAGAAGGTGATTTAAAGCTTGTGACGGATCTTCTGAAGCGGATGGCTGAAGGGCAGGCGGACTTCACCAACACTTTCCGGGCTTTGGGCAGCGTTTCCGCGCGGGATCAATTTGTTGACCCGGCCAGCTATGACAGTTGGGCCCAGGGCTGGCGCGCGCGATTAGAGCGCGAAGCGCAACCGATGGACGTGATGGCCGCTTCTAACCCGGCGTTCATTCCACGCAACCACCGTGTCGAACAGATGATCCAAGCTGCGGTGCAAGGGGATTACGCGCCGTTCCATCGGCTGAATGCCATCCTCGCTCGGCCTTACGATGATCAGGATGATGCCGCAGATTTGAGACGGCCCCCGGCCAAGAACGAGGTGGTGCACGCAACCTTCTGTGGGACGTGACCCAACTCGGGGGCGTTACTTTCGAACAATCTCCAATACTGCGGCGCTGACGATCAGCGCAGCGCCTAGAAACTCGCGCAGACCAAAGGGTTCTCCGGACAGTACGGCAGCCGAGGCGATGCCGACGACCACTTCGCTCATCAGCAGCAGGCCGACCCGCGATGGGGAAAGCTTTGTTGCTGGCCAAATCGTCATGTAGACCATGGGCAGGATGTAGAAGGCCGACAACAGGGCCAACAGAAGAACGCGGATCGCTTCACTTTGCGCGATGGATGGTAAAGCCTGCTCGGGCAGAACAAGAAGGCTGAATAGGGACAGGATCAGCGCACCGAAAACAAAGGCAAAGACCTGCCCCGAAATCGAGATGCGATTGACGCGATAAAGGCCCATAGAGCCCAGGGCCCAGCATACGCCTGATGCCAATGCCAGCCAATCGCCTATGTTTTGCGGCCAGGGCACGAAACCCGCGCCGCCCAGAACAACAAAAAGGCCGCCCAACCCGCAGAAGAGACCGGCAAGACGCATAAGGTTGAGGCGTTCACCCAAAACCATGACGCCCAGAAGCGTGCCCCAAATGGGCGTGAGGTAGAACAGCAGGATCGACCGGACAACGTCAGTGTATACAAGACTGATGGAATACAGGCTGAACGCGGCACCCGTGAACATCCCGCTGAGCATCAGGTTGCGCCATTCGCGAACAAGTGTGTGTCGGTCGCTCCAAACAAATGGGAATAGAGCGATCAGGGCCGCGCAATACATGACAATCCCGGGCCAGGGGCCGGTCAGACCCTGATCCAGAAAGAACCGAACCGGGATCCAGTAGAGCCCCCATAGCGCGCCGCCCATGACCAGAACCAGGCTGGCGCGGGTGCTGTTGACCGGCTGTGTCTGATGCAGTTCCATTCAGCCCCTCAGGTTGCGGCGGTTTGGCCGTTCCACTGCAACCGGATAGAGCAGGGGATCAAAAGGAACAATCCTTTGGTGATCGCTTGCGGGTCGTTTGCCAATAAATCGTGCGATTGGCGTTGTTTCTTTCCGAGGCATTCGTTCTGTATCGGAACAGGGGGGGTTGCGCGCCGCGCCAGAGGTGGCACATTGAGCGCAAGCCCATTGGTCAAGCCCTTATGAAACAGTCTTCAACCCTACGTATCGCCAGCTATAACATTCAAAAATGCCTCGGGCTGGATTTCCGGCGTCAACCGCAGCGTATCCTGCAGGTCATCGAACACATGCGGGCCGACATCGTTGTGCTGCAAGAGGCAGACAAACGCCTGCCGCCGCGCCCGGCAGCCCTGCCGCATTTCATGCTGGACGAGGCGGGTTGGCAGATCGTCGATCTTGGCGGGGCCGGCAGCCTTGGGTGGCATGGTAATGCAGTCATATGGCGTGGGGATGGTATTTCCGTACGTCAAAAAGGGCATCATGACTTGCCGGGGTTAGAGCCGCGCGGCGCGGTCCGAGTCGAGTTCGATACTCAAATCGGGCCGTTGCGGGTGATGGGGATGCATCTTGGGTTGCTGCCGGCATCGCGGCGGCAGCAGATTTCGCACATCCGGCGCTTTGATGATGATCTGGCCAAGATGCCAACCGTCTGGGCCGGGGATTTCAACGAATGGTCGCGGCAGCCGGTTCTGGACCATCTGGCCCCCGAGATGCGTTTTCTACCGCCCCGACCCAGCTTTCCCGCAGCGCAACCGCTTGGCGCGTTGGACCGGATCGCGCTGGGCGCAGGGGTGAAAGCCACCGCGCATGGGGTTCACGACGCGCGCCCGGCACATATCGCATCGGATCATCTGCCTGTCTGGGCCGATCTGACACGTGCTGCGTAAGATCAGCGGAAAAGCAGAAATCCCTGTGGCGCAAACTGCACAGACATACTAAGACAGATACCCGAGCAAGTCTGAGGGGCATCATGTCGGAAACGATTATTGGGCGTTGTGAGGCCAAGGGCCTGCGCATGACCGGTCAAAGAAGGATCATCGCGCAGGTGCTGGAACAAAGCGACGACCATCCGGATGTCGAAGAGCTCTATTCACGTGCTTCTGCCGTCGACAAAGGTATTTCGATTGCAACCGTATATCGGACGGTGAAACTGTTTGAAGAAGCGGGGATTCTGGAGCGTCTGGAATTCGGCGATGGCCGCGCACGGTACGAGGATGCCGAGCGTGACCATCATGATCACTTGATCGATATGCAATCGGGTGAGGTGATAGAATTCGTCGACCCTGAGATCGAAGCCCTTCAGGAAAAAATCGCGGCAAAGCTGGGGTACAAACTGAAAGGCCATCGGCTGGAGCTGTATGGCGTGCCACTGGAACAGGATTAAATCATCACGAAACGCGATTGATCCCCTCACGTTAATTCATCACGCGTGACGGGAAATGTCTTGCCAGAGGCCATTGGTTGAGGTTGTTGTGCGCATAGGCACCCAAAGTGCTTTTTCCTGTGGACGCGCATATGAACAACGTAAACGGCATTCTGCTGCTCATTGGGTCGATGGCGGCCTTTGCACTTGAGGACATGTTCATCAAGGTTCTGTCGGTCTCGGTGCCGACAGGGCAGATCATGGTGTTCCTCGGCGTGGTCTGTACGCTCGTGTTTGCGGCTCTGTCAGTGGCCTCGCGCAAACGCGTCTTTGACCCGATGGCCTGGAAGCTATTGCCGTTGGCGCGCGCCGCAACCGAAGGGATCGGGGCAGTAACCTTTGTTACGGCGCTGTCTTTGATCGACCTTTCAACGGTCGCCGCCGTTTTTCAGGTCCTGCCGCTGGCTGTCACCATGGGGGCAGCAATGTTTTTGGGGGAACACGTCGGCTGGCGGCGTTGGAGCGCGATTGGCGTGGGTTTTATCGGCGTTCTGATGATCATTCGTCCCGGTTTCCAAGGGTTCCAGCCCGAGTCTCTTTTTGTGATTTTGTCCGTCCTGGCCATTGCTGCGCGCGATCTCATCACGCGTAAGCTGGATGCGCGAGTCGCCTCGACCGTTGTAGCGATGCAAGCGTTCATTGCAGTTGCGCTGGCTGGCGTGCTGTTGATGGCGATTTCCGGTGCATCATTTGTGCCGCTTCAGGACGGACAATCGCTACCGTATCTCGGGGCCGTAGGGTCCGGTGTGATTGGGTATTACGGCATTGTCACCGCGATGCGTGTCGGCGAAGCGTCGGCATTGATGCCGTTCCGCTACACGCGTCTGGTGTTCTCGATCGTTGCAGGAATGCTGGTTTTTGGGGAGCGGCCAGATGCGCTGACGCTTGCGGGCGCGACACTTATCATTGGGTCCGGACTTTATACCTTTGTTCGCGAGCGGCGTTTGGCAAACGAACTGGCTCCGGTCTAATTGTGTTGGCGCAAACAACAGGCTGTTAGCCCTAAAGGTCCGAAAATGTGCCTGTTAGCGATAACGGAACCGGTTTACATTTGGGCCGGTGCTGCTATGACGCGTGCAACCGACTGCAGCCATAGGAACGGGCCTCATGAGCACCATTATCGACATCCACGCACGCGAAATTCTGGACAGCCGGGGCAACCCGACAGTTGAGGTTGACGTGATTCTGGAAGACGGCACCATGGGCCGTGCTGCCGTGCCGTCCGGGGCATCAACCGGTGCCTATGAGGCAGTGGAAAAGCGCGACGGTGACAAAGCGCGTTACATGGGCAAGGGTGTTCTGGAAGCCGTTGCCGCCGTGAACGGTGAGATCGCCGAAGAACTGGTAGGTTTCGACGCGACCGAACAGGTGGCCATCGATCAGGCGATGATCGAGTTGGACGGGACCGAAAACAAAGGCCGTCTCGGTGCAAATGCCATTCTGGGTGTTTCGTTGGCCACAGCCAAGGCCGCGGCCGATTTCACAACCCAGCCGCTCTATCGCTATGTGGGCGGCACCTCGGCCCGTGTTCTGCCGGTTCCAATGATGAACATCATCAACGGGGGCGAACACGCAGATAACCCGATCGACATTCAGGAATTCATGATCATGCCGACCTCGGCCGCGAATATCCGCGAGGCGGTGCGCATGGGGTCCGAAGTGTTTCATACACTGAAGAAAGAGCTCTCGGCAGCTGGTCTGGCCACCGGTGTCGGTGATGAGGGTGGCTTTGCTCCGAACATCGCAAGCACCCGCGAAGCGCTGGATTTCATTCTGAAATCCATCGAAAAGGCGGGTTATAAGCCGGGCGAGGAAATCCATCTGGCGCTGGATTGCGCCGCGACTGAATACTTCAAAGACGGCAAATACGTTCTGGCGGGTGAGGGCACGACTCTGACTTCGGAAGAAAACGCCGCCTATCTGGCGGCGTTGGTCAACGACTATCCCATCATCTCGATCGAGGACGGCATGTCCGAAGATGACTGGGACGGCTGGAAAGCCCTGACCGACGCCATCGGTGACAAAGTACAGTTGGTGGGCGACGACCTGTTCGTGACCAACCCCGCACGTCTGGCCGAAGGGATCGAACGCGGCTGCGCCAACTCGATGCTGGTCAAGGTGAACCAGATCGGTTCGCTGACCGAGACTCTGCGCGCTGTCGATATGGCCCACCGCGCGCGTTACACCAACGTCATGTCCCACCGCTCGGGCGAGACCGAGGATGCAACCATCGCCGATCTGGCCGTGGCAACCAATTGCGGTCAGATCAAAACCGGCTCGTTGGCGCGGTCGGACCGGTTGGCTAAGTACAACCAACTGATCCGTATCGAGGAATCGCTGGGCGAGGTCGCGGAATACGCGGGCGCGTCGATCCTTCGCAAATAACACATCTGATGCTAGGCTGACCCTCGGACACAATCCGGGGGCCACGTCTTGCTAAAGATCATTGAACCAGAAACGCCGGACCAGTTGAACGCGGTTCGGCGTTTGTGTTGGGACTATCGGGATTTCCTGCTGACCTTGGATGAAAAATCCGTTCAGATCGTTCAGACCTTTTATCCAAAGGAAAAATACGCCCGTTTGATGGACAACATCGAGGTGGATCACGCACCGCCAAATGGTGGGATCAAGTTGGCTGTGTTGGAAGGTGAGCCGATTGGTTGCGGCATGTTTCATACAATCGCGCCGGGCGTGGCCGAGATAAAGCGGGTGTATGTAATTGATGCGGCAAGGGGATCTGGCGCGGGCCGTGCCATTATGTTGTCGCTGATTGAAACCTGCAGGGATCTTGGCTTTGACTATATCCGAATGGATACCGGAAAACCGCTGGAGGCAGCGACTCAATTATACCTGTCGTTGGGGTTTACCCTGCGCGACGCATACTCTGAGATTCCAGAAATCGCACGGGACCACCTGATTTTTTTCGAGATGTCGCTTACGAAACTCAAAAAAACTAAAAATAACGATAGTTGAATTTAATCAGTGTTTTAGCAACCAGGATTGCCCTGATCTGTTTACGAGAACCCTGCTTTAGTAAAGTTATGTGTGAACTTGTTACTAACCAAGTTCATTCTGAATGCAGTAATCTCGTTTCATTGCAGAAAGGGGAGTACGATGTCTGTATCAAAATTCCTTCTGATCATCACCGCAGCGTCCATCACAGTTCTGTCCGCTTGTTCCGAGCCGGGGACATATCCGATAACCGGAGAACCAGTTTCAGCGAACGATCCGGTTCAGGACATGAATCCAGCGAATATCTTCAGAGGCGAGTCGCGCTAAAGCGCTTTGCTCATCAGCATGTATCTGTCACGCGGTTTGAATCCGGTGCGCAGGTACAGTTTCTGAGCGGCCTCGCTGGTGCGGTCGACTTCCAAGTGCAATGCCGTCAATCCTGCTCCAGCCAGAGCTTTGGGCAGATCCAGCAAAACCTCGGTCGCGATACCGCGGCCACGAACGGCAGGACGGATATAGATTTCGTCCACGAAACCGTCCATGCCACCAAATTCGACCGACCAGCCGAAGGTCAGGATGATATACCCCAACGGTGCACGCCCCGGTCCGATCAGATAGACACAGCCATGAGGGATGCCTTCCAGTAAGGGGGCAAGGGCATTTCGGGTTTTGTCGGCGTCCTGTTCTATTCGCGCTTCGGCGTGAAACGCAGTGACCAGCGCCATCAAGCGGTCCAGATCTTCGGGGCGCGCAAGGCGCAGAGCGGCGCTCATAGTCGGCCCAGCCTTTCTGTCAGTAGCTCAAAGAAGCCATCCGCATCGAGATCACCGATGAACAGGGCGTTTGGTGCGCGGTCGGTTACGCCCCACCAATCGGCGACGGTCATACCCATGGTCAGTTCCGACCGGGTCTCAACCTCGACATTCACGTGGCGGCCCGAGAATAGCTCAGGCCGGATCAGATAAGCGGTCACGCAGGGGTCATGCAACGGTGCACCTGCGCTTCCGTATTTTTCCTTGTCGAAGCGCTCAAAAAAGTCGGTCATTTCAGCCACTGCAATGCCGACCTTGTTTCCCAATGCTCGGAACGCATCATTGCGGGGTTTGGTGACCAGCGCCTTATGCGTGACATCCAGGGGCATAACCACGATGGGCCTGCCGGATCGGAAAACGATATCAGCAGCTTCTGGATCGACGTGGATGTTGAATTCGGCTGTGGGTGTGATGTTGCCTACTTCGAAATATGCGCCCCCCATCAGCACGATTTCCTGCACCCGATCGACGATGTCGGGGGCCTTGCGGAACGCCATGGCGATGTTGGTCAGCGGCCCCAACGGGCAGAGTGTCACGGTGCCTGAGTCATGTTTGCGCAGTGTCTCGATGATGAAATCAACCGCATGTCCGTCTGCCAGCGGCATTTCAGGGTCCGGCAGAACGGGCCCGTCTAGCCCGGTTTTGCCGTGCACATGTTCTGCCGTGACCAAAGGGCGGATCAGGGGGCGATCACAACCCGCATAGACTGGAACACCCGTCTGCCCCGCTAGTTCGCAGACAATCCGTGCGTTCTTGGCAGTCAGCGACAAGGGCACATTCCCGGCGACGGCAGTAATACCCAGAACCTCGATCTCATCCGGACTGGCCAAGGCCAGCAGGATGGCGACGGCGTCGTCTTGTCCGGGGTCGGTATCGATGATGATTTTGCGCGGTGCCATTATGCCTCCGGGGTCTTGAAACGCGGACACTCGCAAGTGTCACCGCACTTGTCCAGCAGTTTCAGGCCCCGGTCGGCGCGTCCACCGGCGGGAGTTTGCCATTGGCGCGATGCTCGTCGGTTTTGACTTCGTCCCAAAGCGCATCCATCTCGGCAAGATCGCTTTGCGCGGGGGTCTTGCCCCGCTCGGCCAGACGGGCCTCGACCTGTTCAAAGCGGCGGGTGAACTTGGCATTGGTACGGCGCAGGGCGGCTTCGGGTTCGATACCCAGATGACGACCCAGATTGACCATCACAAACAGGAGATCACCGAATTCGTCCTCCAGCGCATCGGCGTCCATCTTGTCCCGCGCTTCTTCCAGTTCAGCCGCTTCTTCGGTGATCTTTGCCAACACATGGCTGGCATCGGGCCAGTCAAAGCCTACGCGTGCAGCGCGTTTTTGCAGTTTGTGCGCACGCAGCAGGGCGGGCAGGTTCGCCGCGACACCGTCCAACGCGCCCTTTTGTTCCTTGCCTGCACGCTCGGCGGCCTTGATCGCTTCCCAATCCTTGGTCTGCTGATCGGCTGACTTATCGCGGGATTCGTCGCCAAATACGTGGGGATGACGGCTGACCATCTTGTCCGACATGGTGCGGACCACGTCTTGAAAGGTGAAATGCCCGGCCTCTTCAGCCATTTGCGCGTGAAAGACAGATTGGAACAGAAGATCGCCCAGTTCTCCTTTCAGCTCATCATAAGCCTCGCGCTCAATGGCGTCGGCGACTTCATACGCTTCTTCAATCGTATAGGGTGCGATGGTCGCGAAATCCTGTTCGATGTCCCATGGGCAACCGCTTTGCGGGTCGCGCAGGCGGCGCATGATTTCGAGTAACCGTTCGATACCAGCGTCGCTGTTGTGGATTAGAGGATTTTCGGCCATTGCGAACCCTTTCGTTCCGGTGTCAGATGCATCCATCCCGCAGTCCCGATCAGGAGTCCACCCCAGATGCCCGTCGTCAACCGAATTGCCGATTTCTCAGCCGATATGGCTGCGTGGCGTCAGCACTTGCACACGATCCCTGAACTGGAGTTCGAGTGCTATGAGACAGCCGCCTTTGTGGCCGAGCGTCTGCGCGAGTTCGGGGTGGATGAACTGCATGAAGGCATCGCCAAGACCGGAATGGTTGCGATCATCAACGGGCAGGGCGAGGGGCCGACCATCGGCCTGCGCGCGGATATGGATGCCCTGCCGATTCCAGAAGAAACAGGTGTCGAATATGCTTCGAAGAACCCAGGTAAGATGCACGCCTGCGGTCATGACGGCCACACCACGATGCTGTTGGGCGCGGCGCGCTATCTGGCCGAGACACGGAACTTCAGCGGTCGCGTGGCGCTGATCTTTCAGCCTGCCGAGGAAGAGGGCGGCGGTGCCGGGGTGATGGTCGAAGAAGGCATCATGGACCGGTTCGACATCTCGCAGGTTTACGGAATACACAACGACCCGGGAAACCCGGAAGGCGCTTTCTATACCACGGCGGGCCCGATTATGGCGGCGGTGGATTCGTTCGAGATTCATATACAGGGTGTCGGAGGGCATGGCGCGTTGCCCCATCAAACCAAAGACCCCGTTATGGCGGCCTGCGGTATTGCGCAGGCGATCCAAACCATCGTCAGCCGCAACCACTATGCAGTGGAAGATCTGGTGGTCTCGGTCACACAGATCCATGCGGGAACGGTTAACAACGTAATTCCGGACACTGCTTATCTGAACGGCACGGTGCGCACCTTTGACCCGTCTGTGCAGAAGATGGTCATGGAGCGGATGGAGCAGATCGTTCAGGGGCAGGCCGCGTCTTACGGGGTTGAGGCGCGGTTGGATTATCAGGTTGGGTATCCCGCGACGATCAATGATGTCGAAAAAACCGCTTTTGCTGCCGATGTTGCGCGCGAAGTCTCTGGGCCTGAACGCGTGGTCGACACTATGGGGCGCGATATGGGAGCCGAGGATTTTTCATACATGCTTAAGGAACGACCGGGTGCGTATCTGTTCTTGGGGCAAGGCGATGGTGCAGGGCTGCACCATCCCAAGTACAACTTTAACGACGATATAGCGCCTATCGGCGCGTCCTTTTTCGCACGCATCGTGGAAAAGGCGCAGCCGTTGGGTTGATGGGGTAAACAAATGGCACTGGAAGACGCAAAAAACCAGGTGGACGAAGCGTTCACTAATCCCGATCTCAAAGGGTTGTCTTATGAGAACACTTTTGGCGGAGCGACCTCGTTCCTGCGGCGGCTTTATACCAAAGATCTGGACGGGGTGGACATCGCCGTGACCGGTGTACCCTTCGATCAGGCTGTCACCAACCGCCCCGGAACGCGCCTTGGCCCACGTGCGATCCGCGAGGCCAGCGCTCTGCAATCGCCCGATGCGCCCTATGGCTGGCCTTTTGATGCGCTCAGCGAACTCGCCATCGTGGACTACGGAGACATGGCTTATGACTATGCCAATATTCCGGCCTTTCCCGACACACTGACCGATCATATCCGCACCATTCTGGCGGCCGATGTAGCGTCTGTCACGCTGGGCGGGGACCACTATATCAGTTTCCCGATCCTGAAAGCCTATGCCGAGAAATACGGGCCGATGTCGTTGCTGCAATTCGATGCGCATACAGACACCTGGGCCGATGATGATATGTCCCGCGTTGATCACGGAACAATGTTCTACAAGGCAGTAAAGTCTGGGATCGTAGACCCAAAGCGGTCCGTTCAGGTGGGCATTCGCACCACCAATGAGGACACATTGGGCGTCAACATCATCGACGCGCGCGAGGTCTATGAATCCGGCCCAGCCGCGGTCGCGCAGAAGATCAAAGGAATACTGGGTAACAGCCCAGTCTATCTGAGCTTTGACATCGACGGGCTGGACCCTGCCTTTGCGCCGGGCACCGGCACGCCGGTCTGGGGCGGGTTAAGTTCCATTCAGGCACAGATCATCCTGCGTGACATTGCCGGGATTAACATCAAGGGCGGAGACGTGGTCGAGGTCTCTCCGCCTTTCGACACGTCGGGTGCAACAGCGATTGCCGGGGCGCATGTGGCGACGCAGATCATCTGTCTGCTGGGCTGGGGCAAGTTGGCAAAGGCGAAAGAGTAAACCCGTTGGGATACGCGTTAACTTCTGGTTAGCCATACTTCCGGTATGTGCTGGAAGACGTGAAAAAAAGGATGGGGCGGCACGCGCATGACAGAATTCAACCAACCGGTCAGTGGCAATGACTTGGCGCGATTTTCGGGGCCGAACACGTTTATGCGCCTTCCGCAGGCCGCTTCACTGGCAGGGCTGGACGTAGCGGTACTGGGGATTCCGATGGATATCGGCACCTCGTGGCGGTCGGGCACACGATTTGGCCCGAAACAGATCCGCAGCGAAAGCGCGATGATCCGGCCCTATAACATGGCCACGTCTGCGGCCCCGTTCGAAAGTCTGCAGATTGCCGATATTGGCGATCTGGCGATCAATACCTTCTCATTGTCGGACAGCCTGAGGATCATCAAAGAAAGCTATGATGCGATACTGGCAAAAAATGTGATCCCGGTCGCGATGGGGGGAGATCATTCGATCACATTGCCGATCCTGCGGGCGATTGCGGCAAAGCACGGGCCGGTGGCGCTGGTGCATGTGGATGCCCATGCGGACGTGAATGAAGAGATGTTTGGCGAAAAGGAAACCCACGGCACCGTTTTTCGCCGCGCGTATGAAGAGGGGCTGATCGTTCCCGACAAGACCTTTCAGATCGGCATTCGTGGATCTGGCTACGCGGCCTCAGACTTTACCGAGGCCAAGGATTGGGGTTTTCGCCAGTTTCCCGCCTGGGAGCTCTGGCAGCAGAACCTGACCCAAATCGGCTCGCAGATTCGCAAGACCATCGGCGAGCAACCGGTTTATATCACCTATGACATCGACAGCCTGGATCCTGCTTTTGCTCCGGGCACCGGCACACCCGAGATTGCGGGGCTGACAACACCACAAGCACTGCAACTGATCCATGCGCTGCAGGGGGTGAACGTGGTGGGATGTGATCTGGTCGAGGTCTCTCCGCCTTATGATCCGTCGGGCAACACGGCGCTTACAGCGGCGAACCTGATATACGAGATGCTGTGCATCCTACCGGGGTGACGTCACGGTAAAGCGGGGCGGAATGGCTTGTCCCGGCGCTTGATCCGCATAGGGTTTCTCCAAAAGGATAATGCGGGATGAAAAAGATGGTTCTTTGGGGGGTATTCGCGCTTGTGATCGGGCTGGGCGCCTATATCCGACTGGCCCCATCCGACCCCGCGCACTGGAACATTGCGCCGGTCGCACCCGTGGATCAGGACCTGCCCGGCGGTGTGGTGCGCGTTGTCGAAACCGGTCCAGACGGGTTGCAGCGGCTGGACCAGATCATCCGCGCCACGCCCCGCACATCGGTGTTGGCAGGTTCCGTCGAAGCAGGCATGATCACCTACATCACCCGCACGAAATGGATCGGCTTTCCCGACTACACCACGGTTCAGCAGGACGGCAACTCTCTGCGCGTTCATGGCCGCTTGCGGTTTGGGCGCAAAGACTTTGGCGTGAACAAGGCGCGGGTTGATGGGTGGTTGAAACAGATGTGACTTTGCGCCTGTGGTTTAAGACGCCCCGTCCGGTGCTGCGTTTCCGAGGGGTGTACTTTGCAACCTTGATGACAGGCACCCTTCCTGAACCTCTCGCCACATGGGAACGTTCAGCGACATCTGACACTGCGCGGTGAACATGCGACCATCGACCTGCAGGCAGATCATCTCGCCCAACTCAATGCGAGACCCCGATGTATCGGTGCAATAGCAATCGCGGGTTTTACCGTCCGGGCCGACGTAATCGGCGAAAACCGGCGTGGATGTCAGCAGTAAAGCAAGCAAAATCCGTTTCATGACAGCGAGCTTAGCATGACGTTGCCCTTGACCAAAGCCCCGGGATGAGAGACACCGCCCGGATGATCCCTGAAGAACGTCTTGAACAGATCACCCAGCGTTTTCAATACCTCGAAGCAGCCATGGCCGATGGCGCGTCGGGGGGCGATATTGCGACGCTGGCCAAGGAATACTCCGACCTCAAGCCGGTGGTTGATCAGATCATGGCCTGGCGTCAGCTGGTCGCGGATCTGGCCGAGGCCGAGGCGATGCTGGCCGACCCGGATATGAAAGAACTGGCCGAGGAGGAAATCCCTCAGTTGCGGGCCAGTATTCCGGCGGCGGAACAAGCCCTGCAGCTGGCGCTGCTGCCAAAAGACGAAGCCGATGCGCGCCCGGCGATGCTGGAAATTCGTCCTGGGACCGGTGGGGATGAGGCCGCTTTGTTCGCAGGCGACCTCTTGCGCATGTACCAGCGCTATGCCGAGGCGCGGGGCTGGCGGTTTGAGATCATTGAGGAACAGGCTTCGGATTTGGGCGGCATTAAAGAGGTCGTGGCCCATATCAAGGGCGACAATGTGTTTGCCCGGATGAAATACGAATCTGGTGTGCACCGCGTGCAGCGCGTGCCCGAGACGGAAAGCGGTGGGCGCATTCATACCTCGGCTGCAACCGTGGCGGTTCTGCCGGAGGCCGAGGATGTGGACATTCAGATCGACGCAAATGACATAAGAATCGATACGATGCGCAGCTCGGGCGCGGGCGGGCAGCACGTGAACACCACCGACTCGGCGGTACGGATCACGCACCTTCCGACGGGGTTGGTTGTAACGAGTTCCGAGAAGTCTCAGCATCGAAACCGCGAGATTGCCATGCAGGTTCTGAAGACGCGGCTCTATGATCTGGAGCGGCAACGGATCGACAGTGAACGCTCGGCAGATCGGGCCAGTCAGGTGGGCTCGGGCGACCGCTCGGAACGTATTCGCACCTATAACTTCCCACAAGGTCGCATGACGGATCACCGGATCAACCTAACGCTCTATAAGCTTGATCAGGTGATGCAGGGCGATCTGGATGAGGTTATCGACGCGTTGACGGCTGATGATCAGGCGCGGCTGTTGGCCGAGATGGCGCAATGACCGGCCTGCAAACAGCGGCACAGGCCATGGTGGCGGCAACGGCCCGTTTGCGGGCGGCTGGCGTGGATGATCCTGCCCGGGATGCGCGCCTGCTGCTGGCCCACGCGGCGCGTATTGAAGCCAGCCGGGTAACACTGATTGCACCGGAAGAGTTGCAGCCCGAGATTGCCGAGCGTTATGACCAATTGATCTCGCTTCGCGCCATTCGGGTGCCGGTTTCACATTTGTTGGGCGAGCGCGAGTTTTATGGGCGCAAATTTCGGGTCAGCCGAGATGTGCTGGACCCACGCCCCGAAACTGAAACATTGATAGAAGCAGCCCTGAGCGCGCCGTTTGATCATGTTCTGGACCTCGGTGTGGGGTCGGGGTGCATTCTGATCACGTTGTTGGCCGAGCGCACCAGTGCCTCAGGTGTTGGGGTCGATCTGAGCGAGGCGGCCTGTCTCCAGGCCAGCGCCAACGCCGTTGAGCATCATGTAGAGGGGCGGGTTGATATTGTACGTTCAAACTGGTTTGAGAACATTGATGGTCAATTTGACCTTATTGTTTCCAATCCCCCCTATGTCTCGGTCGAGGAAATGGCTGATCTGTCGCCGGAGGTGAAAGAGCACGAACCACGCATGGCTTTGACCGACGAAGGTGACGGGCTGGGCGCTTATCGGCGGATCGCTGCGTCGGCCCCGGATTTCCTGTTGCCGGGTGGGCGGATTCTTGTGGAAATTGGCCCAACGCAGGCAAAAAAAGTTGGCGCTTTGTTTGATGCGGCGGGGCTTGTTGATGTCCGGGTGATCCCTGATCTGGATGGGCGCGACCGTGTGGTTGGCGCAAAAATGCCGGGTTGATCGGCGAGATTGCGACCAAAAAGCGCTGCCCAGACTAAAAAAGCTGGTGAAAACCCGAGATTCCTCTTGTCTGCGCGCTCAGGACATGTTTACTCAGGATTAGTCGGCGAGGTTGATGCTGTTGCAGCTCACCCCTGACGCCAAGCCCAAAAAAGTCGAGATCCCGTCACGGCAAACGCCTCAGAGCAGTGCAAGAAACGGGTGGTTCGACAGCGAATTGACAAGGCTGACGTAAAGTAAGATGAGATCTTCCAAATCCCGCTCGCGGGCCAAGAATAACCGCAATCGTCCCTCCGGCGGCAACGTCGTAAACCGTGTTTTTGATAGCTCGGGCCCCGAGGGCAAGGTGCGTGGCACGCCGCAGCAGATCATTGACAAATACAACCAATTGGCTCGTGACGCGCAACTGTCCAATGACCGCGTGGCCGCCGAGAACTTTCAGCAGCACGCCGAGCATTATCTTCGGATGCTGAGTGAAGCGCAGCGCGAAATGGAAGCCCGCCGGGAAGAGCAAGAGCGCCAAAACCGCGAACGCCAGGCAGAGCGTGATCGCGAACGCGCCGAACGGCAGGAACGCGAAGCCGCCCGTCAGGCCGACCCGGCCGAAGCGCCGCAGCCGGATGTGATGGATTTTGCGGCGCCCGAGGCAACGCCGGAAAGCGGTCTGGTCGAGACACCGGAAAGCAAAGGCGCCGAACCTCCGGCACAGGAGAAAAAGGAAAAACCTGCGCGCAAACCGCGCACACGTAAGCCCAAACCGGCGCCAGCGGCGGAAGATGCCCCCAAAACCGATGGGGACGCACCGGAAGCGGCTGAATAAGCAAAAAAGCGGTTTGAACAAAAGCCCCGGTAGAGCCGGGGCTTTTTTGTTTTCAGGTCTTTTGAACTTCGCGGGCCAGCGCGCAGAATGCTTCCAGCGGGACTTGTTCGGCGCGTTCCGTGGGTTGTATGCCTGCGGCCAGCAAACGGTCTTCGATATTGGAGGCCACGCCCTTCAATGAAGCTCGCAACATCTTGCGGCGTTGATTGAAGGCCGCAGCTACAACGCGGGACAAGGTGGCAGCATCGGCGGGATAGCGGGGATCGGGCAGGGCGGACAGGTGAACCACGGCGCTGGACACCTTGGGCGGTGGGGTGAACGCGCCCGGGGGCAGCGACATGGCGATGCGCGCCTCAGCCCGCCATTGGGCGAGGATGGCGAGACGGCCATACGCTTTGCTGCCGGGTTGCGCGACGATGCGTTCAGCCACTTCTCGTTGGAACATCAGCGTCAGGCTTTGCCAGAATGGTGGCCACTCAGGTGGTGTTAGCCAACGGACCAGCAATTCGGTGCCCACGTTATAGGGCAGGTTGGCGGCAACACGGATCGGCGGTGTAAGGTATTCCAGCGGATTGATTTCCAGCGCATCGCCGTTGATGACCTGAAGCCGTCCGGGATAGGCGGCGGCGATGTCGTTCAGGGCAGCGATACAGCGCGTGTCTTTTTCCACTGCCACGACCTTGCGCGCGCCTTCAGACAAAAGCCCGCGTGTCAGGCCGCCGGGGCCAGGTCCGATTTCCAGCACATCACATTCTGTCAGGTCCCCGGCCTGGCGGGCGATCTTGGCGGTCAGGTTGAGGTCCAGCAGGAAGTTCTGACCCAGCGATTTGCGTGCTGAAAGCTGATGGGTTGCGATGACCTCGCGCAGCGGGGGAAGATTGTCGATAGCGCTCATGATCCAATTACCGTGACGCAAGGTGGAGGGAGTACGCCAGAGATTTTTTGCCTCCGGCGGAGGTATTTTCAGCCAGGTGAAGGGTCAAGTGCCATTAGCCATGCGTCGGGCAAGTTTCAGGGCTTCGATCAGGCTGGTGGGTGTAGCGATGCCCTTCCCGGCAATGTCCAGTGCGGTGCCGTGATCCGGGGAGGTGCGAATGAAGGGTAGACCGAGTGTCACGTTCACGCCACGGTCGAAATCCAGCGTTTTGATCGGGATCAGGGCCTGATCGTGATACATCGCAATGGCCGCGTCATAACGGGCGCGAGCAGCGGCGTGGAACAAAGTGTCCGCTGGGTGGGGGCCTGTAAGAGTTGCTCCGTCCGGATCAAGTTCAGCTATAAGCGAAGTAATCCAGTCGCCTTCCTCGGTGCCCATTTTGCCACCTTCGCCTGCATGGGGGTTGAGGCCAGTGATGGCGATGCGTGGGCTATCGATTCCGAACCGGTCACGCAGGCCACGCGCAGTGATTTGAATCGTTTCGCGCAGTAGGTCAGGGGTCAGGGCCGCAGGGACCTGAGACAGTGGAATATGGATAGTGGCGGGCACGACCCGCAGTTGATCGCTGGCCAGCATCATCACGACCCTTTTTGTGCCAGAGAGGGCCGCGAGAAATTCGGTATGGCCGGGATAGGTGAACCCGGCCCCGTCGATCAGAGCTTTTTTGTGGATAGGCGCGGTGCAAAGCGCGGCTGCATCGCCCGTTTTGACCAACTCAACACCCGTTTCGATGGCATCAATCACCGAGGGCGCGTTGGCGGGGTCGGGTTGGCCGGGCACGTTGGGGGCCGGGAAATCCAATTGCAGGACCGGCAGTGCCTGCTCGCAGGAGGCAACGGCCTGAGATGGGTGTTCGATTTGCGCGACAGGCGTGTCAGCAGGCAGGTGGCTGACATCTCCGATATAGAAAAACGGGCAAGTGCCGCGCAGCTGGGCCCAGGCTTTGGCAGCGATTTCAGGGCCGATCCCGGCCGGTTCGCCGCAGCTGAGCGCAATCGGACGTGTCATTCCTGAATGATGACGGCATCGGCCCGCAGCTGTTCCACCAGGCTTTCGGCAAATGCCTGAAGGCGCTGTTGGGCTAGGGCGTTTGCCACATCCGCGCGCGAGGTGTTTTCACCCAGATCGCGCGTGCGATTGCACAGCATCAGGAACATCAGCGTCTGGCCGTTGTTGCGGGTGAGGTTGGTCGATACCTCAAAGCGGTCCAGCTTGGCCAATTCGACGGCAACGTCACGCGGTACCTGGGAAGGGGCGGCGTCGATGCGTTCCAATACTTCGGAGGGCTGATCTTTGGCGATGCCGTACAGGTCATCACAGGTGTCGATCTCTTCCTTCAGGCGTGCAGCTTGTGACAGAGCGTCGGCGCTGCGCCCTCCGGCGATGTAATAGATTGCATAATCCAGCGTCGAGATTGGAGCCGCCGAAGTTGCAACTTCACGCAGGCCACGCATCTGGAACAGGGCCACAGCATTGGGCAGCGAGATCGGCTCGGTAATCTCGCCGTTTTGCAGACGCAGGATGACCGGTTGCAGGGCGGGGGGGAGGTCGGTGATGTTCAACCATTCCAACCGACCGCCCTGATCTCGGGTGGCTGCGGCCGAATACTGTGCGGCGGCGGCTGAAAAGGCATCAATGCCTTCCAAGCGCGAGATTTCCTGAGCCAGAAGCTCGGTCTGAGCAACGGTTTGCTGGTTCACCGGGATGATAATTTCCGACAAAAGGACCTGAAGGCCACCGCCTCCGGTCTGCCCCAGAGCGCGGTCAATTTCATCCTCAGTGGGGCGGGCCTGAGACAGATAGCGTGAGCTGATATAGTCGCGCCAGGCCAGCTGGTCCGCCACATAGTCGCGTACGGTTTCTGGGTCAACGCCCGACTCGCCCAGCAATTTCAGGAACTGTTCTGAAGATAACTGGCCTCGCGACGCAAACTCGTCGATGCCCAGTTGAACGGCCTCGGGGGTAGCCTGCACGCCGGCCTCGCGCATGACCTGTTGGCGCAGTTTCGCATCAATGAGAGCGTCTCGCACATCAGCTTCGCTGCCGCCAGGCAGGCCCAACACGTTCAGAAATTGCAGGCGTTGTTCCAGTTCATACCAGGTTACGATGTCTTGGTTGACCCGGATTGCAGGAGAAAACAGGCTTTGTGCCACGGCCTGCGAGCCCGCAATTGCAAAAACTGCGGCGGTGAGAACCGGCGCGGCCGGTTTAAGCCAACCGGAACGAAGAAACCTGGAGAAACCTGATATCAACTGCATCTTCTCTTGTATGTCTTGCCACCGCCTTCGACGGAGTACCCTGTCAGTGACAGGGTAAAGCCGAATTCTGTCGAAGGCTCAATAGTAGATGTTGAAGTAAAGCGCCGGCTTACAGACATGTTAACCTGCACGCATTCGTTGAGGTATGTCACGCCCAAACCCAGACGGATCGGTTCGGATTGGCCAAGATCATAGCGGGCCAGAGCATTTGTCCGCCAGTTCTCGTCGACCTGATACCGGCCTACAAGCCAAATTTCCGATATCTCATCGACGATGTTTTCGGCGGGATCGGGTTCCTGCCAGACATAGCTGCCGGAAATCCTCGCGAACTCGTTCGACCATGCGCCGCGCAATTCAGCTTTGACAAAGCTGAAATCACTGTCGATCAGTCCACGCCCACTCAGTGACCAGCCATTGTTGGTTCTGATCTGTCCGGCAACCAGCAGATCTGATGTGGTGCCCTGCAACCCCGAAGTCAGAGTGAAGTTCGGATCGGCATCTGCCCGAAACACTTGACCCACGGTGGCCAAGGCCTGCCAGCCGTCCACGCCGTAACGGGCCCAGTTCAGACCAACGACTCCGGTCGCGCCAACTTCGCGCTGATCCTCTGCTGGAAAACGAGAGAGCGCAAGCAGGTTGCCCTGATCAAACTCCTGAAAGGTGCTCTCGTCATTTGGCACATCCGTATCCGAGACATGCGTCCATCCGATCTGAGCAATGGGTTCAAGGAATTGAACTGCGCCGGATTGCTCGCGTCGCGTCGTGGGATAGCGCAGGGTCAGGGCAGCTCTGGGGGTAGAACGCGTGACTTGCGAGGGGAAGTTGCTGTCGTTTCGAATGTTAAACGTATCGACGGACGCGCCCAGAGTTGCATCGGCGCGTAGGCCCGAAGCGAAGGTCCAGCTGCGCAGCCATTCGGCGTCAAACGTGGCGCGGGCGATGTCGCGGCCGATTACATCCACGTCGCTGGTACGCTCATGTGCATGGCCGACAAAGGCCAATCGCACTTCGCCGCCCAACGCGTTGGGAAAGAAACGCTTTTCGTAATTCAGATCGAAAACACGCGACGGAATCTCGTTTTGGTTTTCGCTTTCTCGAAGCGTTTTGTAGTAGATCAGGCTTGTCTTGAAGGCAGTATCACGTTTGATCCGCTCCAAAGCAACTTCGCTTCGCAAACGGTCCGGGTCAGGAAGGCCGTAGTCCACCAGATACGCGTCGTCCGAAGTGGTTTGCACTTGGAAGGTCAGTCGGAAATCATTTTTTAGGTTGAACCAACCGTTTGCGAAAAGGTAGCCGCGATCCTGGTCTGGCTGAATGTCATCGCGCGTATAGGCGCCTTCCAGCTGAATACGCCCGTTCACAAAGGCCTGGCGGTATCTGTAGCCCAACGTTGTTGTTTTGCCTGATACATAAGGTGTCAGTGTCAGGTCCTTGTGGTCCCCGAGTTTGAAGAAATACGGAATCTGCACGCCTGTTCCCAACTGCGACGTGCTGCGGATCGATGGCACAAGAAAACCGGTCGCGCGGTCCAGTGTGGGGTCGGGCAGTCGCAGATAAGGAAAATAGAAGATAGGGTAGTCCAACACCCGAAGCTGCGCGCCTTCGAAATACAACTGCCGTTCCAATTGGTCATGAGTGACGCGGCGGGCCCGAATCTGCCAGATTGGCGGCCTGCCATTGGCGCAGACATGGCAAGAGGTGGCCGAGACTTTGCTGAATTGCGTGTAACGCCCGGCTGTTCGCTTTGCCTGAACAGATGCGATCTGGACCTGTTGTTCAAAGACCATGCGCGCGCCGACCAGCAAACCGTTCTGAATACCGCTGTCCAGCTGTCCCGAATCCGCAAGCAACGTTGTCTGACCGCCCTGATCGATGCGGATAGGGCCGTCCAGCGTCAGTTCGCCTGTTTCTCGGTCATATGTGATGCGTTGGGCAGACAGTTTGATGTCGCCCTGAAAGGCCTCGACATTTCCTTCGGCTACCAGCTTTCTTTCAGGCGTAATAAAAACCTTGTCGGCCACCAGCAGCGCTGGCTGTTCCTGAGCCTGTGTGTCTTGTGCCTGTGTCGGGGTGGATTGGGCCACAAGTACAGCGGGCACGGAAAGCGTCACTGCACTGGTCAACACAACATAAAGGAGGCGCCGCATCAGCCATCCTCCGCGTGAAGCAGTAGGCCCAATGAGAGCAGAATAGCGGCAAAGGGCGGTGCCCAGGCAGCGATATATGTGGACAATTGTCCGTTTTCCCCAAGGATTTGCGCAAAGTTGCGAACGAAGTAGACGGCGAAGCCAAGCAAGACCGCTGTCAGCACCGCGATTCCGGTGCCGCCAAATCGGACGTGGCGCATGGTGAAGGCTGCTCCGATCAGGACCATCGAGACCAGAAAGAATGGGCGTGCCAGTTGAACTTGTAACCAAACCTCATATTGCTTGGTCGAAAAGCCGGCCTCGCGCAGGTCCGCGATCAGTTGGGGCAGGTCATAGACTGACACGGAATCCTGTTGCCCGAGCGTATCCAATATGCGCTGGCGGGTCAGCGAAGTCGGCAGTTCCAGGCGGTCATGAACAACGGAACTGGCTTCGGGGTTCTGCCCTTCCTGCATGGTCCAGATCTTGGCGTTGGACAAGACCCACCTGCCATCTTCCAACTCGGCTCGATCAGCGATGATCTGTTGGGTGGGTTTGCCATCGCGGGCGAAGGTAATCACGGTCACATCGTCCAACCCAAGCGAATCCCCGTTAGAGGTTCCGCGCGCATGGATCACCGCTTGACCGTTTTCCGCTGATTGGCGCAGCCATAACCCTTCGCTACTGATGGACAGGGCCGAACTGCCGTTATTCTTGTAGGAATCTGAAAGGCGTTGGAATTCTTCTGAAGTTGCGGCGGCAATCGGATTCAGCAAGGCTACGGCCAGCGCGCCGATGATCAGCGCAAGAAGCACAGGTGCCACCAGCGCACGAATACCCGAGCGACCGGTCGCGCGTGTCACCACCAGTTCTGAAGTGCGCGCAAGCCCGACGAACAGAGCGATCGTAGACAGGATGATCAGCAGGGGAAGCATTTCGCTGATCGCTGCCGGTGTGTTCAGAAGAGTCAGTTGCAGCAACTGCCCAAAAGACAGGTCGTAATCGTCAAACCGGCGAATCTGTTCGATCAGGTCGATGAGAATCATCAGGGTCAGAAAGATGCCGCCAATGACCAGAAAGCTCTGCATGAAACGACGGGCGAAATAACGGTCGAGGATCACGGGCAACACCCCGCGAAGCTTGCAGAACGGGCATACGGGCGGTCCGCGCGCGCGCGGAAATTCCTGCGCAACGGCTTATGCCTGCCCTCTCGTGCCACGTCTTTCTCCCCCGAGCCTGCCGGTTATTTTTTCGAGACCTTAATGCAATTGAGGCCCGGGGAAAACTGCTATCTGGTCAAGCGGTGCTACGCGGGCTAGGTCTTGGGGAACAGAGTTTGAGGAGTTTACAATGAGCAGTCTGGTACCGATCCTCTTTCAAGAGTTCGACTTGGATGCGATGGCGCAGGCCGAAGGCCGGGTGGTCATCATCATTCCGTCCGACGGCAAGATGAACCCCGCTGCCCGTCGGGCCAATCGCCTGACAAAAGGGGCAGTGGCGCGATTGGTCGAAAGTGGGTCGTTCGAAAAAGCCAAAGCCGCTGATGTGATCTCGCTGGCCTGGCCCGCGGGAATGGCCGCCGAGGCGCTGGACGTTCTGGTGCTGCCGCGCCGCCCGGAAGCGGACGAAGCGCGCAAGGCAGGGTCAGCGCTGGCCAAGCTGGCGGGCGGCAAAGACATGCTTTTGATGGTCGGCAATCAGGTGCGCACTGACGAACTTGCTTTGGGCATCGCTTTGCGCAGCTACGACTTTGACGCGCACAAGACCAAAGAAAGCGACAGCTTGGGCACGGTCACGATCAGTCATTCCAAACCGGACGAAGCCGAGGCCGAATTTGCCCCGCTTTACGCAATTGCTGACGGTGTACGTATGACTCGGGATCTGACCAACGAGCCCGCAAATGTTCTGACAACCACCGAATTCGCCGATCGTCTGGTCGAGATGCAGGAACTGGGTCTTGAGGTCGAAGTTCTGGACGAAGACAAACTTGCGGAACTGGGGATGCGCACATTGCTGAGCGTTGGGCAGGGCTCGGACAGCCCGTCCAAAGTGGTCATCATGCACTGGAAGGGGGGTGACAAGGGCGATGCGCCGCTGGCTCTGGTTGGCAAAGGTGTGGTGTTTGACACCGGGGGTATCTCGCTGAAGCCCGCGGGCGGTATGGAAGAGATGACCATGGATATGGGTGGCGCAGGTGTTGTCGCCGGAACCATGCGCGCGCTGGCCAAGCGCAAGGCCAAGGCCAATGTCGTTGGTCTGGTTGGATTGGTCGAGAACATGCCCTCAGGCAATGCCACGCGCCCCGGCGATGTGGTCAAATCGATGAAAGGCGATACGGTCGAGATCATCAATACCGATGCCGAGGGTCGTTTGGTTCTATGTGACGTCATGTGGTACGCGCAAGAACGGTTCAGCCCCGTTGGCATGATAGATCTGGCCACTCTGACAGGTGCGATCATCATCGGGCTAGGGCACGAGAATGCCGGTGTATTCTCAAACAACGACACGTTCTGTGATGCCTTCCTGAAATCGGCTAAAGCCGAAGACGAGGGCGCGTGGCGGATGCCGTTGGGCGATGCCTATGACAAGTTGCTGAAATCGCGCATTGCCGACATGAAGAATGTGGGTGGTCGGCCTGCGGGGTCGATTACCGCCGCGCAGTTCCTGCAACGGTTTGTCAAAGAAGAAACGCCCTGGATTCACCTGGACATTGCGGGGGTGGCCTCAGTGTCCGCTGAGACATCTTATGCACCCAAAGGCGCCACCGGTTGGGGTGTTCGCGCGCTGAGCCGGTTTGTGCAGGACAATTTCGAGTAAGCAGATGGGCGCTGTCTATTTCTACCACCTGACCCGCCAGCCGCTGGAACACACCTTGCCGGTTCTGCTGGACAAGGCGTGGCAGGCCGGGTGGAAGATTGCCGTGCGGGGCACCGACCCTGCGCGGATGGACTGGCTGGATGAAAAGCTGTGGCTGGGGCCCGAAGACGGGTTTCTGCCGCATGGCCGCGAAGGCGGCCCCCATGACGCAGAGCAGCCGATTTTGCTGACCACGGGTTCGAAAGCTGCCAATGGCGCGTCCTGTGTCATGGTCGTTGACGGAGCGCTGGTCGAGGCGGAAGAAGTCACCGCGATGGAACGTGTGTGCATTCTGTTCGATGGCAATGACGACATAGCCGTTCAACATGCGCGGGGGCAGTGGAAATCGCTGACCGCTGCGGGGTGTTCGGCGCAATACTGGTCGGAAGAATCCGGACGGTGGGAAAAGAAGGCCGAAGCCTGACGGGCGACGCCGTTTTCAGGAGATTTGAAAGATGCAAATGAAGCCCTTGGGCCGTACTGGAATTATGGTGAGCGACCTATGCCTTGGAACCATGACTTTTGGCACACAGACCTCCGAAGCCGATGCGCACAGGCAGATGGATATGGCGCTGGATGCCGGCATCAACTTTGTGGATGCAGCCGAGATGTATCCCGTAAACCCGGTTTCAAAAGAAACGATCGGACGCACTGAAGAGATTCTGGGCAACTGGAACGCGGCCAATGCGGCGCGGCGTGGGGATTACATTCTTGCGACCAAGCATTCCGGTGAGGGTTTGTCCTTTGTGCGTGACGGTGCGCCGATCACAGGCAAGACGATACCCGAAGCGATTGAAGGGTCGCTGAAGCGGTTGCAGACAGAGTGCATCGATCTCTACCAGTTTCACTGGCCGAACCGCGGCAGCTACATGTTCCGTCAGAACTGGGATTTTGCGCCAACCGGGCACAACACCGATGACGTTTTGGGGAACATGCAGGAGTGTCTGGAGGCGTTGCAGGCTCAGGTCGACAAGGGCAACATCCGCGCCTTTGGTCTGTCCAACGAAAGTGCATGGGGCACGGCGCAGTGGGTGCGTCTGGCCGAAAAGATGGGCGCGCCGCGTGTGGCGTCGATTCAGAACGAGTATTCGCTGCTCTGCAGGCTGTTTGACACGGATATGGCCGAGCTATGCGTGCATGAAGATGTCGGGCTGATGGCGTTCTCGCCTTTGGGTACCGGGTTGCTTACGGGTAAGTATCAGGGTGGTGCCGTCCCGGACGGTTCACGCATGTCGCTTTCACCTGAACTAGGCGGGCGCAAGTCTGATCGGGTGTTTGATGCGGTCGCGGCTTATCTGGACGTTGCTGCGCGCCATAGCTTGGATCCGACGCATATGGCATTGGCCTGGTGTCGCACGCGGCCATTCATGATGTCGGCTATTTTTGGCGCGACCACGGTTGAGCAGCTTGAACACGTATTGGCTGGCGCGGATCTGACGTTGTCAGATGAGGTGCTGGCAGAGTTGGATGCAGCCCATAAGGCGCACCCAATGCCGTACTGAGGGCAGGGGGCGCTGCCCCCGCCGCCTTCGGCGGCTCCCCCGAGGTATTTTTAGCCAGATGAAGTTGGATCCGGTCAGTGATGGGTGGGGTGCGCGCGCTCTTGTCTGAGATCGCGGGCGGACTGGCCGTGTGCGGTGCGAAAGGCACGGGCGAAGCTGGATTGTGAGGCAAAGCCCGTGGCCAGCGCCACATCCATCAGCGGCATGTCGGTGTCAGTGACAAGGCGACGCGCTTCGGCTAGGCGCAGTTGCAAGTAATGGTCCTGCGGCGTGGTGTTCAGGCGCAGACGGAACTGTTGTTGCAACGTACGCGGGCTGGTGCCCAGCCGGTCTGCGATATAGGCAAGCGGCAAGGGGTCATCCAAAGAGTCCTGCATCAGTGAATTGGCCTTGGCGGTCAAAGCTGTGTGGCGGTGTGGTGCGCCAGTGCGGCTTTGCGGTTTGGCAGGGTCGGGTGCGCCTTCGTAGAGGAACAAGCCCGAAACGCGCGCCGCGAAACCCGCTCCGTGACGGGCGGCGATGATGTGCAGCATCATCTCGACCGCCGGGATTGCTCCGCCGGATGTCAGCCGGGTGTCAGACACGGTGAAGCGGTCGGGGCGCACGTCCACTTCGGGGAAACGCGAGGCGAAGTTTTCCAGGTCTTCCCAATGGGTGGTGGCGGCGTGGCCGTCAAGCAGCCCGGCCTCGGCCAGCAGCCAGGGGCCGCCATCGATGCCTGCCATTGTTGCGCCAGTACCTGCGATCCGGCGCAGACCCGCAAGCAGGCTGGGGGTGGCGTGACGGGCCAGTTGGAACCCGGCCACAACGATCATTAGGTCACAGCCTTGCAGACGTGCCAGCGGGATACCCGGCACTTGCAAGGCGCTGGTCAGCATTGCCGGTTCGGGTGTCGCTGTCACGTAGTCCCAGTCAAAGGCCGGGCGATCGGCCAGACGGTTGGCCGCGCGCATTGGGTCGATCGCCGAGGCGAAGCTGAGCGTGTTGCAGTCATCAAGTACCAGCACCGCCGTTTTCAGGGCGCGATGTTCGGGCTGCAGTATGTTTTTTGCGGATTGCATCAAGTTCGATTCGCATTCTGCCAAGTTGTTTTCCCAAGGCTGCGTCAGAGTTGAAAGTAACGCAAATCGGAATCCGGGGAGAAGCCTGGGGAAAACTCAGGTCAAAACCGGGTATAACTTGGGGAAAACGCCATGCCTCTGGAAATGAACCGCGATGTCTTTATCACCTGCGCCGTGACCGGCTCGGGTGGAACGCAGGATCGCAGCCCTCATGTACCGCGCTCGCCGCAGCAGATTGCCGACAGCGCGATTGCTGCCGCTAAGGCTGGAGCTGCAGTTGTGCATTGCCATGTGCGTGACCCCGAAACCGGTGCGCCAAGCCGTCGGCTGGATCTGTATCGTGAGGTCACAGACCGGATTCGCGACGCCGACGTGGACGTTGTTCTGAACCTGACTGCGGGGATGGGGGGGGACATCGTGTTTGGTGGTGTTGAAAGCCCGTTTCCGGTGAATGAAGCGGGTACTGACATGATCGGTGCGTCGGAGCGCGTTGCGCATATTGCCGAGTGTCTGCCCGAAATCTGCACTTTGGACTGTGGCACAATGAACTTTGCCGAGGCCGATTACGTCATGACCAACACGCCTGGAGCCCTGCGCGCTATGGGGCAAATGATGACGGATATGGGCGTGAAGCCCGAGATCGAAGCCTTTGACACCGGCCACCTGTGGTTTGCCAAGCAGTTGGTGAAAGAGGGGATTCTGGAGCCCAACGCCTTGGTTCAGCTGTGCATGGGTGTGCCGTGGGGCGCGCCGGACGATTTGAACACCTTCATGGCGATGGTGAACAATGTCCCCGATGACTGGACCTTCAGCGCATTCTCATTGGGGCGGAACCAGATGGCTTACGTTGCGGCGACGGTTCTGGCCGGCGGCAACGTGCGCGTGGGTCTCGAGGACAACTTGTGGCTGGACAAGGGTGTTCTGGCCGAAAACTGGCAGTTGGTGGAACGCGCGGGAACCATCATCGAGAATATGGGCGCGCGGGTTATTGGGCCGCAGGAAGTGCGTGAGAAGTTGGGATTGGAGAAACGCGCGCCAAAGGGATGATTTGCTTGCGGCCGCTGGCATGGTCGAAGGCTCTGGAGCGTCAGCAAAAGGATGATAACCATGAGATCGGTTGTTGTGATATGCGCGGCGCTACTGATGGCATGCCTGCCCTGCGAAGGGGCAGCGCAAGCCACAGAGGTTGAGTTGGCCCGCCAGCAGTGCGAAGCCAAAGGCGGAAGATATGAGGTGGCTGGGCGACTCCGGGAGTATATCTGCTTTGAACCTTTGCCCGACGCCGGGGCACCCTGCAAAATAGCCTCCGATTGTGCAGGGTTCTGCCTGTCGGACACCAAACAATGCAGTGCCGTCACGCCAAAATTCGGATGCATTCCACATCTGGATGAGGCGGGGCAGGCGCAATTGATCTGTATCGATTAGAGGACGATATGACAAAAACGGCAGCAATCATCGGGGGTGGGGTCATTGGCGGCGGTTGGGCTGCACGGTTCCTGCTGAATGGCTGGAACGTCCGGGTGTTCGACCCGGACCCTGAGGCCGAGCGCAAAATTGGCGAAGTTCTGGACAATGCGCGGCGGTCTCTGCCAGGCCTGAGCGATGTGCCATTGCCGCCCGAAGGCGTATTGAGCTTTCACGATGAAATGGCCGACGCCGTAGAAGGTGCGGTTTGGATTCAGGAAAGCGTACCGGAGCGTTTGGACCTGAAACTGAAAGTCTACAAAGGTCTGCAAGAGGCCTGCGATCCGGGCGCGATCATCGGGTCTTCGACCAGCGGTTTTAAGCCTTCGGAATTGCAAGAGGGCGCGCTGCGCCCCGAACAGATCGTCGTAACGCATCCGTTCAACCCGGTTTACCTGTTGCCGCTGATCGAGTTGGTGCCCACCGATAGGAACCCTCCCGAAATGGTCGCACGCGCGCAGGAGTTGCTGAAATCGGTCGGGTTTTTCCCCCTGCACATCAAGAAAGAGATCGACGCGCACATCGCCGACCGGTTCCTTGAAGCGGTGTGGCGCGAGGCTCTGTGGCTGGTCAAAGACGGCATTGCGACGACCGAGGAAATCGATGAGGCGATCCGCATGGGCTTTGGCATCCGTTGGGCGCAGATGGGCCTGTTCGAGACCTATCGCGTGGCAGGCGGCGAAGCCGGTATGCGCCATTTCATGGCGCAGTTTGGCCCGGCGTTGAAATGGCCCTGGACAAAGCTGATGGATGTGCCCGAGTTCACCGAAGAACTGGTCGATATGATTGCGGACCAGTCGGATGCGCAATCGGGCATGCATTCGATCCGCGAACTGGAGCGCATTCGCGACAACAACCTTGTGGGGATGATGCGCGCGCTCAAGGCGCAGAATTACGGGGCAGGCGCGGTTCTGAACCAGCATGATACGCTGTTGAAACCGGGTGCCTTGCCGACATTGGATCAGGCGGACCTGAGCCAGCCGATCCTGACCCTGTCGCGCGCCGTCCCGCTGGATTGGACGGACTATAACGGCCACATGAATGAGGCGAAGTATCTGGAGGCCTTTGCCGCCGCCACGGACCGCTTCATGGAGATCATCGGCTGCGACATGGAGTACATCTCGTCGGGCGGCAGTTACTTCACCGCCGAAAACCACATTCGTTACATCGATGAGGTCAACGCGGGTGCAAAGATCGAGGTGCGCACGCAGATGTTGCTGGGGCAGGGCAAGAAGCTGCATGTGTTCCACAGCATGTATGAAGGCGACAAACTGCTGGCCACAGGCGAAAGCTTCTTGCTGCATGTCAGTCTTGAGACCCGGCGTCCAAGCTCTCCGTCCCCTGAAATCGAAGCGGCGATGGCGCGTATTGCCGAAGCTCAGTCCGTGCTGCCTTACCCCGAAGGCGCGGGGGCCGCTATTCGGAAGCCCTCATGAGCCGAAGGGTGTTGGTAACGGCTGGCGCGTCCGGTGTCGGTCGCGCCATGGCCGAGGCGTTTGATGCGGCTGGATATGATGTCTGGGTTACAGATATCGATCAGGCAGCGCTAAATTCTGTGCCCGATCCTTGGACGGCGCATTGCGCCAATGCGTCGGATGAGGCTGATATGCGCGGCGTCTTTGATGCTATGTCTCAGGCAGGCGGGCTGGACACCCTGTGTGCCAACGCCGGAATAGCAGGGCCAACCGAGGCAATCGAAAACATCGATCTGAAGGCTTGGCGCGCCTGCATTGCGGTTAATCTGGACGGTGCTTTTCTGGCGGCCAAATATGCCGCGCCATTGATGAAATCGGCGCGGGCGGGAAGCATCATCCTGACCTCGTCGACGGCAGGTCAGTACGGCTATCCGTTTCGTGCGCCGTATGCCTCGGCAAAATGGGCGGTGATTGGATTGATGAAAACACTTGCGATGGAACTGGGCCCGCATGGGATACGCGCAAACGCAATCTGCCCGGGCGCAGTTGAAGGCCCGCGCATGGAGGGTGTTCTGGCCCGTGAGGCAGAAGCCAAAGGCATGACCCGCGACGCGGTGTACCAAGGCTATGCTTCGGGTACGTCCATGGGGCGCTTTGTCGAAGCGCAGGACATAGCGAATATGGCCGTCTTCCTTGCGTCAGATGCGGCGCGGCTGGTGTCGGGTCAGGTCATCGCGGTGGATGGCCACACGGTCAATCCTGACCCGAAACTATGATTTAGCCCTGATTTGGCCCCCTGATCTGGCGGATGCTCTGGCGGACGGCCTGCCAGTCCTGTGCTTCCTGCTGATTTCCGGCAGCCTCGCATTCACGCATTTTCTGCGCAGCTTCGGCCTCGGCCCGGTCTCCGTGAGCGGCATAAAGGGCACGTGCGTATTGAGCGGTTTGTAATGCGTCCATTCCTGTGGTCCTCCGTCTGTGATCGGAATGCCCGAAGGTTCGCGCCAAGGGACCATAGCACAGTATTCCAAAGCCTGCATCATGTGCCTTCTGAAATCATGGATCTGAGCTGCCGAAGATGGTTGGGAAAGCTGCGGGCGGTCACGTCTGCCTCGCGTACAAGCGTATCGAAGTGGCGGGTAAATGTTTCGATCCGGTCCCGGTCGCGAAACGCCAAATAGTGACTGCCTGCGTAGAACACGCAAAGCAGAGGGCCGAATATCGTCACCGGGGCGGAATAAAGTCTTTTGGCATCAAACAGATAGATCCGCATTCTGGGGTAAAGTTGATCGCAAAGTGTCAGAAGGTGGTCGATCTGTTCCAGCCGTACCCGCGTGCTAAGGCCGCTGTAATACCCTGTGGCGCTTGCAAAGCTCTCGATTTCGAACAGCGGCATGGCGATTTCATAATCCGACTGCGCACTGCGCATCCAGGCCAACCTGTCCTCGGAGGCGCCGATCGCCTGATCCGCCGTTCGCCCCAGATGCGGGGCATATTCCCATTCCAGCACAGCGCGGGTCTTGAGCATGTCAGGCAGCGTGGCTGGGACATAGCGCAGCTTGTACCCGGCCGCTTCTTTGTGCCACTCGAAAATCTTTTCATCTACCAGCGCGCGGGGTGCTTCGGTGAAGCTTAGGGAACCGGCCAGAAGCTCGGCCGCGCTTTCTGGCCTGTCGGACAGGCTTAGCAACCAGTCGGCTGAAACGCCAAGCGCAGCCGCGCATCCTCCGACCACATGCGCATTGGGCAGGCGCGCGCCATGCCCGGTCAAAAGCTGCGATACGGTCGAGCGGTCAACCCCTATGTCACGCGCAAGCGCGCTTTGACTGATGTTCCGTTGTTCCATCGCGCGGGCAAGTCGCAGTCGAAACTGCGCGGCGCGATCTCGTTTGTCTATTTTTTCCTGCATATGGTGATAAATATCATAATTGATGAATTTTGTTAATCATATTCAGAATTTTCAGAATAACCACCGACTTGTAACTCTTTGAAAAAAGCAAAAAGACTGAGGGTCGGAATGGAAACGCGGCGAAGATCTGTCGTGAAAGCAATCGTTTGGAATGTCATGGGGCTTGTCACCATGACCGCTGTAGGGCTGATTGCCACGGGCTCGGCCACTGTAGGCGGGGTTGTGGCGCTGGTGAACACCGCCATTGGTCTGACCATGTACGTGATTTACGAAAGGGTGTGGGCGGGCATCTCGTGGGGGCGCAATGGCTAAGCGACCCACATCCCAATCCCCTGAATGGGGCACGTTTTTCCTGATCATGGCCTGTTATGCGGCGTGGCTTGCGGGGTTGTTCTGGTTGACGGATGTTTCGTTGTGGTTGGCGGTGCTGGCCTTGGGCCTGGTTGCGGCCCTGCATTCGTCACTGACACATGAGGTCCTTCACGGGCACCCGTTTCAAGCCAAATGGCTGAATGAGGCGTTGATGGTGCTGCCGCTCACGCTTTTCATCCCGTACAACCGCTTTCGGGATCTGCATCTGGCACATCATCAAGATGCCGCGTTGACGGACCCCTACGACGATCCGGAATCGAACTATCTGGACCCCAAGGTCTGGTCGACATTGCCGCGCAGTTTACAAGTGCTGCTGGCGATCAACAACACTCTGCTTGGCCGCATGTTATTGGGCCCGGCCATCGGTCAGGTTTTGTTTCTGCGCGACGAATGGCAGGGGGCGCGGCATTGGGACAAGGATATCCTCTTGGCCTGGGCATTGCACCTGCCGGGTGTGGCGGTGGTACTGTGGATTGTTGCCCAGTCGGCCATGCCGGTCTGGGCCTATCTGATCTCAGCCTATATCGGGCTGGGGCTGCTGAAAATCCGTACGTTCCTTGAGCACCGCGCGCATGAAAAATCCCGGGCGCGTACAGTCATCATCGAAGATCGGGGACCCCTGGCATTTCTGTTTCTGAACAATAACCTGCACGTGGTTCATCACATGAACCCAAGCGCCCCGTGGTATCGCTTACCACAACTGTATCGGGACGGAAAAGACAAGTATCTGGCTTGTAATGAGGCATATGTATACCGGTCTTATGCGCAGATTTTCCGGCAGTACTTGTGGCGCGCGAAAGACCCCGTGCCGCATCCGCTCTGGCCAAAGTCCTGATTTGACGACACAACGGGTGGCATGAGTCTCTGGATCCCTGTCACCATCGCCGCCGCCAGTTTTCAAACTGTGCGTTTCATGCTGCAAAAATCGCTGAGCAGCGTGAAACTATCTGCGGCTGGCGCAACGTTTGCGCGCTTTGCCTATTCCATGCCGTTGGCCGTCGCAGGGTTGCTGGTCGCTTTGCAGGTAACGGGGGCAATCCTGCCAACGCTCAGCCCATTGTTCTGGATATACGCGGTGATCGGCGGGACGGCGCAAATACTTGCGACGATTTGTGTGGTGGCGCTGTTCAAACAGCGCAACTTCGCGGTGGGGATCACCTTCAAGAAAACCGAAGTGATTCAAACCGCGATTGTCGGCTTTCTAGTTCTGGGGGATCGCGTGTCAGCGGGCGCGCTGGTGGCTATTCTGTTGGGTCTTGCCGCAGTTCTGCTGCTGTCGAAAACACCCGGTGGTGACGGGGCATTGTGGCGGCATCTGACCAACAGGGCCTCAAAATTGGGGCTTGGTTCGGGTGTTTTGTTTGCCTTTTCCTCCGTCAGCTATCGCGGCGCCTCGCTGCAACTGGGCGACTTGGACGCATGGTTCAGGGCATTGGTCACTTTGGCTGCCGTTGTGACGTTTCAGTTCCTCAGCATGGGGCTTTGGCTGTTGTGGCGCGATCGGTCCGAGTTGATCGCAGTCTGGCAAACGCGATCTACTGGAGTCTTTGTCGGGCTGACAAGTTTGGGCGGGTCGTTTTGCTGGTTCTGGGCGTTCACTTTGCAAAACGCAGCGTATGTAAAAGCGCTGGGGCAGATCGAACTGCTTTTCAGCTTGATGGCCTCGACATTGTTCTTCCGCGAAACGATCACCCGGCGGGAGATCGCCGGAATGACCTTATTGGGGCTTTCGATACTGGCGCTGGTGCTGGCAATTTAGCCAGCACGACGCTCATCAAAGCTAAGAGCGATAAAGCTGGGCAGATGATCACCCATCCCCACAACAACCGGACCGTTATCGGCCTTGCGGCCTCGACCGCGTCCTTTCGGTTCGCGCTCTTTCCGGTTGTCCTTCGAGCCTTCCTGTTCCTTGGCCCTTTTCTCGGGCTTCGGTTTCTCAGACTTGGGTTTTTCAGGCTTGGGCTCTTCTTTGACCGGATTGTCGATGCGCGGGATGTCTTTCTGGATCAGCTTTTCGATTGCATCCAAAGCCTTCTCATCGCGGCCCGAGCAAATAGTGATGGCCTTGCCTTCGCGCCCGGCACGACCGGTGCGACCAATGCGGTGAACGTAATCCTCGGCATGGCCAGGTACGTCGAAATTGAACACGTGACTAACCGAAGGAATATCCAGGCCACGCGCAGCGACATCCGAGGCCACCAGCAGGCGTAGCGACCCATCGCGGAATCCGTCCAGCGTTTTCATGCGCTGCGACTGGTCAAGATCACCGTGGATCGCGGCGGCGTTATAGCCGTATTTCTTCAGCGATTTTGCGCAGATATCCACATCTGTCTTGCGGTTGCAGAAGATGATCGCGTTGGTGCATTTCTCACCTTCGGCATCGATCAGCGCACGCAGAACCTTGCGTTTGTTGCTGGCCTCACGATCGCGGCGACCGCCCTTGAACATGACGACGCCCTGTTCAATGGTCTCGGATGCGGTGGCCTGACGGGCAACCTCGATCCGGGCAGGGGCGGACAGGAATGTGTCGGTGATACGCTCGATCTCAGAAGCCATTGTGGCCGAGAAGAACAGGGTCTGGCGCGTGAACGGTGTCAGCGAAAAGATCCGTTCGATATCAGGGATAAATCCCATGTCCAGCATCCGGTCGGCTTCGTCCACCACCATGATCTGAACACCAGTCAGCAACAGCTTGCCGCGTTCAAAATGGTCCAGTAGGCGACCCGGCGTGGCGATCAGAACGTCAACGCCCCGGTCGATCAGCGCCTCTTGTTCCTTGAAACTGACCCCGCCGATCAACAGCGCTTTGGTCAGTTTCAGGTGCTTGGTGTATGTGTCGAAATTCTCGGCCACCTGCGCGGCGAGTTCCCGTGTCGGGCACAGAACCAGCGAACGCGGCATGCGTGCACGGGCGCGACCACGGGCCAGCAGGGTGATCATCGGCAGGGTAAAGCTGGCGGTTTTGCCAGTGCCGGTCTGCGCAATCCCCAGAACATCGCGACCTTCCAGAGCAGGTGGAATCGCACCTTCCTGGATCGGAGTGGGGGTTTCGTATCCGGCTTCCTCAATGGCTTTGAGGACCTTTGGGTTCAGGTTCAGTTCGTTAAACTTTGTCATGTAAGTCCGGTTTTTGCGGACACTTGACCTGGCCCGCGCGTCAAAGATGTGCCGGGCCCGGATGGCCATGCGCGCAATGCGCCTATTCGGCTTGGGGGCGGACATAACAAAAACGTAGGTCAGGGTCAAATGAAGTCCGCTTAGTGCGGGGCACGCAAAATGTTCGCGGGATTTTCCGCAACAATTCAGCAGGTTCCGGGGAAGTGTTTCTCCAGTTTTTCGTCCAGAGCCAATGGGCGGTGACGCAGTAGGTTGTGCTGTTCCAAACGGGCACGGACTTCGGGGTCTGCTCCGCTCATCTCATCGTAAAACGCGCGCAGCCCGTCTTTGCCTTGTTCGGCTTCGATCCAGTTGAGCAGTTCATTTTTGTTCAAACCACCCTGTTCGCGCGGTACGTTGGGTGCCATGCCTGCCTGATACGAGCCGCGATCAATACGAAACTGGTAATGTCCGATCCAGTGGTCCCAATCCGGTGCGTGCCGGTGGCACAGCTCGACCTCGGGCAACTCGTATTTGCAAGGCAGTAGCTTTTTGTTCTGAAACAGGTTGTGGATGCGGAAGTTCAGGTATTTCAAGCCAGTGCGAACGAACAGCTTGCCCTGCACATGGCTGAGAAAACCACCCAGAACAAACGCGCCATAGGTAGGGTAAATCGCTTCGACCAATGCCTCGCGGTTGGACCCCTGCGGAATGTGTGCCTTATAAAGATCGTCACCGCCAGCCAGGGCTTCCATAGGGCGGACGCGTGCGGCGTTGAGGTTGGGCGGCACGTTGCCCAGCACTTCGGCGATCGGGGTCGGGGACCAAAGAAACTCGTCTACATCGATATGCGTCAGCCAATCCAGGGGCGTGTTGCGATAGGCAAATGTCGCGTGAACCGTCTGACGGACCTGATGCTTTTCCGGCCTTGCGCGACCTCGCTTTTCCCAAAACGCATCGTCGCAGACCCGCACGCGCACTTTGGGGTGCATCCTGAGCGCCCGAAAGGTGCGCCGGTTGGGTTCGTCCATGTAGATATACATAAAGTCCGCGCCCAGTTCGAGGTGATGGGCCACGAACCGCAGTACGTTCTCGGTCGGGCCCCGAACCATCGAGACGATGCCCCAGGTGCTCATGCGCGCGTCGCGCGCGCGTCGCGCATCCGTTGCAGGCGGCGAAAGACACCGCCTGGGTCTTTGTTGAGTTCCGTCATCAGATGATCGACCAACGGCGCGATGGTCGGGTCGTGCATCGCTCGGGTCCAAATTGGGGCGATAAGATTGATGTCCAACCCGCCTTTTTCAAAGGAAAAACCCTTCATTTCGAAGGGTAAATCCACATGGTTTTTGTCCTCGAACCGAAAGGGTGTATCCGGGGCCAGGCCCGAGAATAGGCGTTCAAACTCGTAAAGCTTCATCAGACCAAACAGCATCCGCAACGCGTGACCCACCTCGCGCTGTGTCGCCGTCTGGCCGTGGTCCGCAAATGTCTGAACCGAAGACACCAGCCAGCGCAGGTCGAGTGTGGCCAGCAGGTGATCGGACTGTTCGTCCCACAACCGGCAGAATAGGGTTGGCGCGTGGCGAGGAAAAGACCGTTTTCTAAGGTTCGAAATCAATTGCGCGTTCAGGAAGGCCAATTCCGACTGGCCGACGAATTCGCGTGCGATTTGGGCGCGTTTGCGATCCCATGTGGTGCTGCGTCCGGCCGGCACTTCGGTGGCGCTGTCTGGAACCGTGCGTTCGGCCAGATCATCCAGATCGACGTCGGGATCAGGCAGGGTGAGGGCGCCGAACTGAAACGGACTGCGCCGGTTCTCATAGCTGTCCAGCATGTCTGGCAGACCACCGGGATAGGTCAGTTCGTCGTCACTCATGCGCGCAGGATTGCACAGCCTGGTTCGGCTGCGCAATCAGCCAGTTGGATCACACCATCATCTCTTTTGTCGCAGTCAGGTTCAGAGCCGGATAGTCGCGCACGACTCGGTCGATGTCCCATTGCAGGCGCGTCAGATAGACGATGTCACCGTCATGATCATGTGCGATGTGCTGCTTGTTGGCGTTGACGAACTTCTCGACCTCGGCCTTGTCACCGCTGACCCATCGGGCCGAGGTGAATTGCGACGCCTCGAACCGAACGGGCAGACCGTATTCCATCTCGATCCGGCTGGCGAGCACTTCGAATTGCAGCGCGCCGACGACGCCGACGATAAAGCCCGACCCGATCGAGGGTTTGAACACTTTGGCCGCGCCTTCTTCGGCAAACTGCATCAGGGCTTTTTCCAGATGCTTGGCTTTCATCGGATCGCCCGCACGCACGCCCTGCAGCAGTTCCGGCGCAAACGAAGGAATACCGGTCACGCGCAGTGCTTCGCCTTCGGTCAGTGTGTCACCGATGCGCAGTTGGCCGTGGTTCGGGATGCCGATGATGTCCCCGGCCCAAGCCTCTTCCGCCAGTTCGCGGTCGGATGCAAGGAACAGCACCGGGTTCGAGATCGCCATGGGCTTTTTGGACCGCACATGCGTCAGTTTCATACCACGTTTGAAGTGACCTGAAGCCATACGGACAAAGGCAACCCGGTCGCGGTGCTTGGGGTCCATATTGGCCTGAACCTTGAAGACAAAGCCTGCGACTTTCTTTTCATCGGGCGCAATCTGACGCGGTTCAGCCGACTGAACTTGCGGCTGTGGGCCATAAGCACCGATACCTTCCATCAGCTCTTTGACGCCAAACGAGTTGATCGCCGAACCAAACCAGATCGGGGTCATGTGACCTTCCAAAACTGCCTGCGGGTCAAGTGCTGGCAGCAGTTCACGCGCCATCTCGACCTCTTCCAGCAGTTTTTCCAGCAGATGCTCGGGCACATGTTCGGCCAACTTCGGGTCGTCCAACCCGTTGATTTCGATGCTTTCCGCCACCTTGTTGCGGTCCGCGCGGTCCATCAACTCCAGCCGGTCGCGCAGCATGTCGTAACAGCCGATGAAGTCACGGCCCACGCCAATCGGCCAAGCGGCTGGCGTGACGTCGATGGCCAGCATCTCTTGAATCTCGTCGATGATCTCGAACGTATCGCGGCTTTCGCGGTCCATCTTGTTACAGAAGGTCAGAATCGGCAGATCGCGCAGGCGGCAAACCTCGAACAGTTTCTGTGTCTGGCTTTCCACACCTTTCGCACCATCGATCACCATGACGGCCGCGTCTACCGCAGTCAGCGTGCGATAGGTATCCTCGGAAAAGTCGCTGTGACCGGGCGTATCCACCAGATTGAAGCGGAAATTGTCATAGTCGAACGACATCGCCGATGCCGAGACCGAGATGCCCCGATCCTTTTCCATCTGCATGAAGTCAGACCGTGTCCGCCGTGCCTCGCCCTTGGCGCGCACCTGACCGGCCATCTGGATCGCGCCCCCGTAAAGCAGGAACTTTTCCGTCAGCGTCGTCTTGCCCGCATCCGGGTGCGAGATGATGGCGAATGTCCGGCGGCGGGCAATCTCGGGCGGCAGGGTGGGTTGGTT
This sequence comes from Ruegeria sp. HKCCD7296, assembly GCF_013110775.1. NCBI lineage: Bacteria > Pseudomonadati > Pseudomonadota > Alphaproteobacteria > Rhodobacterales > Roseobacteraceae > Ruegeria > Ruegeria sp. HKCCD7296. The sequence goes on along the minus strand of NZ_WVRF01000003.1, from coordinate 208,245 downwards.
CGAGGTATCAAGCATGAGCGCGCGTATATGCGGGGAAACCTGCCGAAGCAAGACAAAGGGGGTGGTTCGAATCGTGAGGGTATGGCAATAAGAACATATAGTGAACAAATAATGGAGAGGATCAATGAATTTGAAAGAGATTGCAGATGAACTGGTCGCCGGATGCCGTGAGGATCGCGCCAAGGAAAACCTGTCAAAGCTATACGCTCCGGATGCTGTTTCGATCGAAGGGCAGGATTTTCAGGGAATGGGGCGCGAAACCCACGGTGTGGAAGCCATACGTGGCAAGCATGAGTGGTGGGAAAGCGTCCATGACGTGTCGGGCGCATCAGTCAGTGATCCATTTCCCCATGGCGACGACCGCTTTGCCGTTATCTTCGAAGTGCAAGGCACTGTGAAAGAAACCGGCGAAGCCTTTGATATGCGCGAGGTGGCCGTTTACCACGTGGCCGACGGCAAAATCGTGCGAGAAGAGTTCTTTTACTGATCAACGATCCGTTTCTGGTCTTCCCTGTCTGGCCGGTGCTAGACATGCGGCAATGACTGACAGGGAGGATCCGATGGATCTGGGAATTCAAGGAAAGCGCGCGCTGGTTTGCGCCAGCAGCAAGGGATTGGGGCTGGGCTGCGCAGAGGCTCTGGCAGAAGCGGGCGTTGATCTGGTGATGAACGCCCGTGGTTCTGACGCGTTGGAGGCTGAGGCCGCGCGACTAAGGTCAGAGCACGGCGTCGAGGTGCAAGCCGTCGTGTGTGACGTGACAACTGCCGAGGGTCAGGCCCAGGTGATCGAATCCGCGCAGGGCGTTGATATTCTTGTGACAAATGCAGGTGGTCCCCCTCCGGGGCTGTGGTCAGACTGGGATCGTGATGATTTCATTGAGGCGTTGGATGCCAACATGCTAACGCCAATTGCGTTTATGAAAGCACTGTTGCCCGGAATGATCGACAAAGGATGGGGGCGTGTCGTCAACATCACTTCACAGTCGGTGCGTGCTCCGATCCCGGCCTTGGGTTTGTCGAATGCAGCGCGTACGGGGCTGACTGGATACGTGGCGGGTACGTCGCGTCAGGTTGCGCCCTTTGGGGTCAATATCAACAACCTGTTGCCGGGCATTCATGCCACCGATCGGGCGGATTCTTTGGATGGCAGTGTCGCAGCGCAACAAGGTATTTCGATCGATCAAGCGCGTGCAAATCGAGCCTCCACTATCCCTGCACGTCGTTACGGTACACGGCAGGAATTTGGTGCTGCTTGCGCGTTTCTCTGCTCGAAACAGGCGGGTTTCATAGTTGGGCAGAACATTCTGCTGGACGGTGGCGCCGGAAACATGACGATGTAAAGATGGCTCAGAATTTCTCTTTAAAAGACCAGTTGTTTAATGCGGAAAAAACCCGCTATCTCGCGGGGTTGTTTGATGCAGCTGACGCGTCTTTTGATGCCGAGGCGTTTCATGCGCAGGTTATGTCGCGCCTGCTGAAACTGGAACTGAAAGAGAGAATGGTGTGGATTTCAGACTGCCTGCAACAGGCAGTGCCGGGCAATTTACCAGCGGTTGCCCCTGTCATCCTGCGCGCTTTGCCGCCGCCTTTGGACCCCTCGAAGACAGATGATGATTTCGGGGATTTCATTTTTGGACCGTTGGGCGAGTGGGTTGCAGAGATCGGGCTGGATCACGTTGATCTGGCTTTGGATGTGCTGGAAGAGTTGACCCAGCGGTTTTCCATGGAATGGGCCATTCGCCCGTTTCTGAACCATGATCCAGACGCCGTACTAAAGCGAATGCAGACATGGTGCAGCCATGACAGCTATCATGTGCGCCGGTTGGTGAGCGAGGGCACGCGGCCCCGGTTGCCTTGGGGACAGGGGATTGGTCTTGATCTGGCAGATCCGCTGCCGCTGTTGGACCGGCTGCACGGGGACGGCACACGCTATGTTACCCGGTCTGTGGCCAATCATTTGAACGACATCACCAAGAAAAACCCTGATCTGGTTCTGGAACGCTTGGAAAAGTGGCGCGCTGATGGACGGCAGAACGTGGCTGAGTTGGACTGGATGACCTCACATACGTTGCGCGGACTGGTCAAAGCAGGACACCCCGAGGCGATGAAGGTTTTGGGGTATGACCCTGAGGCCAAGGTGGCGGTGTCAGTGGATCTGACCTCAGAGGCCCGGATAGGCGGGGCGCTGGAGTTTTCAGTTGCCCTGACCGGCGCAGGCGAGCAGCCTGTTCTGGTGGATTATATCGTTCATTTCCAACGTCCTGGTGGAAAAATCTCAGCCAAAGTGCACAAACTCAAACAGGCGTCGCTTAAAAATGGCCACTTGCACCTGAGTAAACGACACAAGCTGAAGGGCGACGCCACAACGTTCAAACTGGTGCCCGGCGCACATCGGCTTGAGGTGCAGGTGAACGGCAAGGTCCGCGCGGGCGTGGATTTCGAATTGCTGGGCTCGACCTGAAAAGAAACACTCACGCTTTTGTCAAAAGCAAAGGCTTTGGATTGCTTGGCGCGGCTTGCTGCATTACCTGCGAAGAAACCATGTTTGAGGGGAAGACTGCGATGAAGCACGAGTCGGTGCAGAATTACTATGGTGAGGTCCTGCAAAGCAGCGCGGACTTGCAGACCAACGCGTGCTGTACGCCTGATGACATGCCGGATCATGTCAAAAAGATCCTTTCGAAAATCCATGACGACGTGCTGACCCGGTATTACGGCTGCGGTCTGATCGCGCCTCTGGATCTCGAGGGCATGTCGATCCTCGATCTGGGCTGCGGCGCGGGGCGTGACGTCTATGCCTTGTCGGCTATGGTGGGTGAAAACGGGCGGGTTGTCGGTGTGGACATGACGCCCGAGCAATTGGACGTTGCCCGTGCGCATCAGGACTATCACGCCCAAGCCTTTGGCCACGCCAAAAGCAATGTAGAATTCCATCACGGTTATATCGAAAAGCTGGATGAGCTGGATTTGGAGCCCGGATCGTTCGACATCATAGTGTCGAACTGCGTGATCAACTTGGCGACCGACAAGGATGCGGTTCTGCGCGGAGCGTATCGGCTGCTGAAAGAGGGTGGCGAGATGTACTTCTCGGACGTTTACGCAGACCGCCGTATCCCGCAGGCGATGGCCGAGGATGAAGTGCTGTACGGCGAATGCCTGTCGGGCGCGTTGTACTGGAATGATTTCCTGTCGATGGCCCGTAAGGCCGGTTTCGGTGATCCACGACGCGAGACTCACCGTCCGTTGACTATCGAAAATCCCGTGCTCGAAGCACGTGTGGCACCGCTTAAGTTCCTGTCGGCCACGTATCGATTGTTCAAACTACCCGCGCTGGAGCCGGCTTGCGAAGACTATGGGCAGGCGGTGGTCTACAAGGGCACCGTGCCCAACGCACCGCATGAGTTTGTTCTGGACGATCACCACATCATCGAAACCGGCAAGGTCTTTCCGGTCTGTGGCAACACGTGGATGATGTTGCAGGATACGCGTTTCGCGCGGCACTTTGATTTTATCGGTGATTTCTCGACCCATTACGGCATCTTCGAAGGCTGCGGTGGCGAAAGCCCGTTCGAAGCCGTGGGTGAGACAGCATCTTCGGGCGGTGGTTGCTGCTGATCCCTTGCACCTGAGGGGCGGGGTTGCTATCCCCGCCTAAGCCCGATGGATTTGATCGGGAAAGGCAATTGGGGTCCATCGGTGACAGGTAACGTAACTCCTCCACGTCTGGAAATTCGCAATATTATCCGCCGGTTCGAAGGGCGGGTTGTGGTGGATGACGTGTCACTGACCGTTCAGGCGGGCAAGGTGACGTGTTTGCTGGGGCCGTCGGGCTGCGGCAAATCCACGACGCTGCGCATGATCGCCGGGGTCGAAATGCAGGACTCGGGCGAGATCTACGTAGATGGCAAGCTGATCTGCGACACGGTTTTCAGGGTGCCGCCGGAACGGCGTGAGATTGGTCTGATGTTTCAGGATTTCGCGCTGTTCCCACATTTGAGCGTGGCCAATAACGTGGCGTTTGGCTTGAAGGGCAGCAAGGACGAAAAACGCGCCCGGGTTGAAGAATTGCTGCGCAAGGTAGACCTGATGCGCTTCATCGACGGATTTCCGCATCAGTTGTCGGGCGGGGAGCAGCAGCGTGTGGCACTGGCCCGCGCATTGGCACCACGACCCCGGATCATGTTGATGGACGAGCCGTTTTCCGGCCTCGACAACCGCCTGCGTGATGGCATTCGGGACGAAACGCTGTCTATCCTCAAGGAAGAGGACGCCGCCGTTCTGCTGGTCACGCACGAGCCGGAAGAGGCGATGCGCATGGCGGATGAGATCGCGCTGATGCGGCGTGGTAAGGTGGTGCAGCAAGGCGCACCCTATAACGTTTACACCCGACCAGCGGATAAAGCCGCCGTGGCCTTTTTCAGCGATGTCAACGTGTTGCGGGCGCAAGTGAATGGGGCTTTGGCAGATACGCCGTTTGGTCAGTTTCTTGCGCCCGGCATCCCGGACGGCACGGATGTCGAGATTGTATTCCGCCCGCAGCATGTCAAACTGGATTTTGACCGCAACGGAAAGGGACCTTTGCCCACGCCGACAGATGGTGTGGCTGCGCGGGGTGTGGTCGAGCGCGCGCGCTTTCTGGGAAATGAGAGCCTTGTCGAGTTTCGCATGGATTACGACGGCTCAATTCTGAAGGCGACGGTTCCAAATGTTTTTGTACCGGGGCCGGGTCGCGTTATGTGGCTGACCATTCGCCGTGACAAATGTTTCGTTTTCCCTGACAGCAAAAGCTGATCTGACGATTTCCGCCTGAGTGGTGCGCGAAAGCCTCAGAATGCAGGCCTGCGTCGCTTGCCGCAACGCAGACCGGGGTCTATCAAGGGCCAAACGCGGGGGTAAATCGAGCACATGCGTATTCTTCTGACCAATGACGACGGAATCAATGCTCCGGGCTTGATCACGCTTGAGGCAATCGCAGCCGAACTTGCCGGACCGGATGGCGAAGTTTGGGTGGTTGCGCCTGCCTTCGAGCAATCCGGGGTCGGGCATTGTATTAGCTATACCCATCCCACGATGATCGCCAAGCTCAGCGAGCGACGCTATGCGGCCGAAGGGTCGCCTGCGGACTGTGTATTGGCTGGGTTGCATGATGTAATGGTGGACTGCCCGCCGGATTTGGTCTTGTCGGGCGTAAACCGGGGCAACAACTCGGCTGAGAACACACTTTACTCAGGAACCATTGGTGGTGCGATGGAAGCGGCGCTGCAAGGCGTGCCGGCAATTGCACTGTCTCAGTATTTCGGCCCACGTAACCTGGGGTTGGATGATCCATTTGAGGGCGCTGCGCGCTTTGGCGCCGACCTGGTCCGGCGTATTCTGGATGCCACTCCGACAGAGCAGGGTGATTACCGCCTGTTCTACAACGTGAATTTCCCGCCTGTGCCAGCGGATGAGGTGCTGGGCACACGCGTAGCGGCACAGGGTTTCCGGCGTGATACACATTTCTCGGTCGAGCCACACAGTTCGCCCTCGGGGCGGCGGTTCCTGTGGATCAAGGGCGGTTATCAGCACAACCCGACGGCGCCGGGTACCGATGCGGCGGTCAATTTGGAAGGTTACATTTCGGTTACGCCGATGCGCGCCGACTTGACCGCGCATGACATGCTGGAGGCATTGAAGGCAGTCGAATGAGCGGACTGGACCCCGAAACCGTAATGCAGTTCCTGTTTGCCCTGCGCAAAAGGGGCGTGACCGATGCGCGTGTTTTAGCGGCAATGGAGCAGGTGGATCGGGGGCGGTTTGTCACTGGCCTGTTTGCGGATCGCGCTTACGAGGACATGCCGCTGCCAATCGCCTGCGGTCAGACAATCAGCCAGCCTTCGGTTGTCGGGCTGATGACACAGGCGCTGGATGTGCGGGCGCGGGACACCGTGCTCGAGATCGGAACCGGCTCGGGCTATCAGGCGGCGATCCTGTCGAAACTAGCGCGCCGTGTCTATACCGTCGAACGTCACCGGCGGCTGGTGAGCGAAACGGGCAAGCTGTTTACCGATTTGGGCCTGACCAATGTCACCGCCATGTTGTCTGATGGATCCTTCGGTTTACCGGAACAGGCACCGTTTGATCGGATCATTGTGACAGCCGCAGCCGAGGACCCTCCGGGCCCGCTCTTGGCGCAGCTTAAAATCGGGGGTATTATGGTTTTACCCGTGGGGCAGTCGGATGCGGTGCAGCAGTTGATCAAAGTGACACGCACTGAAACCGGTCTGGACTATGATGAATTGACGTCAGTTCGTTTTGTGCCTCTGCTTGAGGGACTTGGGAAGGACGAGAAGTAACAGGCTTTGTGAGTTGGTCGCCGGAACCCCGGAAAACAGGGGCAGGCTTTGAGGACAGAATTATGAAAGCAGTATCCAAATCATCTATGCGCCGCTGTGCAACCGGACTGGTCGCTGTGGCAGTTCTGGCCGGGTGTGAAGGGCCTCTGGACTATGATTTGCGCGGGCAAGTCGGCGGGTTCTCGACCACCGATGCGGCGCAGTCGGCCACTACGTCGCGGCCCAAACCGGACAGTCGGGGCGTGATCACCTATCCTAACTATCAGGTTGTCGTCGCCCGACGAGGCGACACGGTGCGGGACGTAGCCGCACGGGTGGGCCTGCCGGAAGAGGAATTGTCACGCTTTAACGGTCTGCAGACAACCGACACCTTGCGCGAAGGCGAAGTGCTGGCGCTGCCGCGGTCAGTGGGTGCAGGAAGCGGAGTGGATATCGCCTCGGTGGCCGGAAATGCAATCGATCAGGCCCCGGATACAAACTCGGTTCAGACAACGACGTTGGAACCTGCGAAACCAGCGACATCCCCGGCTCCAGTGACCTCGGGGCCGGAGCCGGTTCGGCACAAGGTGAAGAGGGGCGAGACAGCCTATACCATCTCGCGGCTCTATCAGGTGCCGGTTGAAGCCTTGGCGGAATGGAACGGGTTGGGGTCAGATTTCACCGTGCGCGAAGGTCAGTTTCTGCTGATCCCGGTCAAGAACCAACCAGCGCCAAGGCAAAGCGCTGCTGCCGCAGCACCTGTTGCGGCAACGGAAGTGACCGAGCCGGGGCAGGGCTCGCCGACGCCGACGCCGCCAAGCGCAACGCAGCCTCTGCCTGAAGAAGATGTTGCGCCGCTGGCCGAGGCCCCCGATGTGACGGCCGAAGCCCCAACCAATACGCGGTCTTCAGCTTTGTCTCTGCCGGTAAGCGGCACCATCATTCGTGGGTATAACAAAGGCAAGAATGAAGGTATCGACATCGCAGCGGCACCCGGCACGGCGGTGACGGCGGCCGACGCGGGCACTGTTGCGGCAATTACGGCGGACGCGGATCAGGTTCCGATCATCGTGGTCAAGCACAAGAACGATCTGCTGACAGTCTATGCCAATGTCGATGATATCACCGTCAAGAAAGGCGACCGGGTACGTCGTGGCCAAAAGCTTGCGCAGCTGAGGGGCGGAGACAATGCCTATGTGCACTTTGAAGTGCGCAAAGGGTTCGAGTCAGTCGATCCAGAGCCTTACCTGAAATAAGGGCAATAGCCCGTTTCGGGCCATGCTTTTTGCGCAAAGACTAGGAAAAGATGAAACCTGTCAATCGTTTGGGTCGTAATCGCTCAGGCGTTTGCCGGGTTCATCGGCAAAGACTTCCGGCAGAGGTAAGACGGATTCGATCAGGTCGATACGGAAGACCCGGAAACCCTGACGCAGCTCGCACCAGGCCGTGAGGGTCCAGACGCGGCCCCAATACTCCATGTGCAGCGGGCGGATAGTGCGGTTGGTGAGAACCCCGTCGATTCTGCGATAGGACAAGCGGAGTTTCTGGCGTGATTTGATGGCCGCGCGGATCGGGGCCATATGTGCCAGCCCGCGGGCGGCATCGGCAAAGGGGTAGACTGCGAATTTCCACGTGTCAGCTTCGGCCACAACCTGCGTCGGTAGAACCGCGTCGATTTTGTCAGCCAGCGCGTTGGCGGCGGCTTTAAGTTCCGGGTCGGCAGCTTCCGCCACGATGGCCATGCCAAGGTTCAGCGCCTCAAGCTCGGCTGGGGTCAGGTTCAAAGGGGGCAGAGTAATCTGCTCGCGCACCATGTAGCCTACGCCGCGCTCGCCTTCGACCGGAACACCCGAAGCCACCAGCGTGTCCATGTCGCGATAGATGGTGCGGACCGACACCTCAAGCCGGTCCGCAATGTCCTTCGCACGGTGCAGTTTGCCGTCGCGCAGGATCTGGATGATATCAAATAGGCGATCCGTGCGGCGCATGTCACGCCGCCCAGACTGCGCCTAGGCAGTCATGTTCCATAGCACTTTCTCGTGACGCATCTGAATGCTTTCAGGGTTGATGGCCGCCATCATACCGGCGCAAAAGTCCTGTTGTGGGAATTGTGCGGCGGCGTCCTTGGCCGCCTTCATGTCCGTCCAGATGACATAGTCAGTCCAGCGACCGTCTTCGCCCTGGCTCAACTGGCGGTGGGCAAAGCCCGGTGCGCTGCGCACAAAGGCTTCTGAGGCTTGGCTGAGCTTCACAAACTCTTCCGGTGTAGTGCCATTGGCGAGGGTGAAGGTGACGATTTCAGCAACATGGGTCATTTGGGTCTCCGTTGACCAGGTTTCGATACCGTCTACTTATGCGTACCCAACTGACATAAACCTGTCAGTTGAGAAATACGAGCCCTTAGATTCTTTCAGATCACATCAAATTTTGCCTTCAATCCGCTTCTGATCTCTTTTTACAAAAAGCCTCCGGGCGTAAACACAGAGCCAGTTCATATTCCCGGCGTTCATTCGCGCCGACGAAAAAGGAGAAAAGACATGCTCAACAATATCGGCCTTCCCGGTCTTCTGCTGATCGCCGTTGTGGTTCTGGTTCTGTTTGGTCGCGGCAAGATCAGCTCGCTGATGGGCGAAGTTGGCAAAGGCATCACCGCGTTCAAAAAAGGCGTGAAGGACGGAACGGAAGAGCTGGAACAGGATGCGTCCGAGATCGCCAAGGACGTGACCCCCGAAACCGAGAAAGACAAGGCGTAAGCGCAGATGTTTGATCTGGGCTGGACCGAACTTCTGGTCATCGGCATCGTCGCCCTGATCGTTGTGGGGCCGAAGGACCTGCCGGTGCTGTTCCGCAATGTCGGGCGTTTTGTCGGCAAAGCCCGTGGCATGGCGCGCGAATTCAGCAGCGCCATGAACGAGGCTGCGGATCAGGCTGGCGTGAACGAGATCAAGAAAGGTCTCAACGCCGCCGCGAATCCTGTGGGTTCTGCCGTGGACGGTGTCAAACAAGCCGCGCAGGACATGGCAAAAAGCATCGATCCCACTAAATTCGATCCTGACAGCGAAACCGGCAAACTGGCGGCAGAACGGGCCGAGCAGGCCAAGAAAATTCAGGCCACCACAGCACGTGCCGCTGCCGAGCGCAAAGCCAAGGAAGCCGCCGACGCACTGGCCAAGGCGGAAGAGGCCGAAGCCGCGCTGAATACTGAAAGCAAGACATGAGCAAGACCGACGAGATCGAAGATACCTCGGCGCCCCTGATCGAGCATCTGGCCGAGCTGCGCACACGGTTGATACACTGTGTCGTGGCATTTCTGGTCGGTATGATCATCTGCTTTACCGTGGCCACGCCGCTTTTTAACTTTCTGACAAATCCCCTGTGCGAGGTTCTGACCGAGCGTGGACAGGATTGCGGCCTGATTTTCATCTCGCCGCAGGAAGGTTTTTTTGTGGCTATCAAGGTCTCGTTGCTGGGCGGGTTTATTCTGGCGTTTCCCTATATAGGGATGCAGATGTGGCGCTTTGTGGCGCCTGGTCTCTACAAGTCGGAAAAGAACGCGTTTTTGCCCTTTATGCTGGCCTCGCCCTTCATGTTCCTTCTGGGCGCAAGCTTTGCGTTCTATGTCGTCACGCCACTGGCCTATGATTTCTTTCTTGGGTTTCAGCAGTTCGGCGCCGAAGGTGAAGCCGTAGCAGATGGTGCAACTGCTGCACCCCTGAGCGTTGTTTTCCAGGGCTCAGCACAGGAATACCTGAACCTGACGATCAAGTTCATCGTGGCTTTCGGACTGTGCTTCCAACTGCCGGTTCTTTTGACCCTCATGGGCAAGGCGGGACTGGTCAGCGCCGAAGGGCTGGGTGCCGTGCGCAAATATGCCGTCGTAGGCATTCTGGTTTTAGCGGCCATTGTCACGCCCCCTGACGTGATCACTCAGATCATCCTCTTTGTTGTGGTTTATGGTCTCTACGAAATTTCGATCTTTTTGGTAGCCCGGGTTGAACGGAAGCGAGAAGAACAATTGCGCGCCGACGGCTACTACGACGATGAAGAGGCCGAAGCGGATGAAGACCTTATGCAGGAGTTCGAAGACAAGAAGTAATCTGCTGAGAAAACAACAAAGGCGCGCCACATCTGGGCGCGCCTTTTTCGTTGGTGGGCCTTGTTGCGTCAATCAGAACATGCTTTGAACCCATCAGAATTGACCGGAGGACCCGATGGACGACCAAGCTTTGAACCGCATCGCCGCTGCATTGGAACGCATGGCACCGGCGCCTCTGGCAACGCCGGATTTCAACGCGGCACCGGCTTTTGTCTGGCATGTGGAACCAGAACGTCTGGAACCGGTGGAGCAGGTCAACCGCGTCGATTTGGACTTATTGGTCGGCATCAACCGGTCGCGCGATACCTTGCTCGACAACACACGCCGGTTTGCTGCCGGGTACAAAGCGAACAACGCGTTGTTGTGGGGCGCTCGGGGAATGGGGAAGTCCAGCCTGGTAAAGGCCGTCCACGGCACGCTCAGCACGGATCACCCGGATCTGAAACTTGTAGAGCTACAGCGTGAAGATATGGCTTCAGTCGCGCGCCTGTTGAATCATCTGCGCCCCGCCCCGTACCGGTTCATCCTGTTCTGTGATGACCTGTCGTTCAGTCATGATGACCAGCACTACAAGTCGCTCAAGGCCGTTCTGGATGGAGGCATCGAAGGCCGACCCGAGAACGTGGTGTTCTATGCCACTTCGAACCGCCGTCATCTGATGCCACGGGATATGATCGAAAACGAACGCTCCAGCGCCATCAACCCATCCGAGGCGGTTGAGGAAAAAGTCTCGCTGTCCGACCGTTTCGGTCTTTGGTTGGGTTTCCATCCCTGTGATCAGGACGAATACCTTGCCATGATTGACCGGTATTGCGCGGCCTATGGTGTGTCAGCCGATGCAGATACCCTGCGGGCTGAAGCGATCGAATGGCAAGCTACGCGCGGTTCGCGCTCGGGCCGTGTCGCATGGCAGTTCTTCGTCGATCTGGCCGGGCGCAATGGCGTCCATATCGCCTGATCCCAGCTTCATCTGGCTAAAAATACCTCCGCCGGAGGCATGGCCCGATAGGGCCATTTCCTATAGCAGCGCCAGAATGCGCGCGGCTTCACTTGCCGTGCTGTTCAACGCATCCCGGTCTTCTCCGGGATGAAACCTTGCACGTACAGCGGTGGGCATCGGTGCAGGTTCGACAATTGAAACGCGCGGACCGGTGCGTTCGGTTTCCGCGGCCCAGCTACGGGCCAGAGCCATCTGCGCCGCCTTGGTGGCCCCATAGATGCCATAGAATTTTTCACCAACCTTCGGATCGTCAAAGAACACCGCGTGGCCGTTTTCACCCAGCAGGGGCGTAACGTAGGGAATCAGAACCGAGGTCGCATTGGCGTTGGTGTTAACGGCCTTTGCCCACTCTTTGGGATCAATGAAATGAGCCGGTGTCAGGGCCGAGGTATGGATCGCTGTGTGCAACCAAAGATCCACCTTGCCCCAACGGTCGTGAATTCCTCTGCACAAGGTTGCCATGGCATTTGGATCGGTGATGTCCATAGGGGCCAGCGTTGCCGACCCACCCTTGGCCTTGATCCTGTCGTCCAGCTCTTCCAGCCCGCCGGTGGTGCGGGCAACGGCGACGATATGATATTCGGGCGCCAACGCTTCGGCCAGGGCAGCGCCCAACCCGCGAGAGGCCCCGGTGATAAGGGCGATTTTGGTCTGATCGGTCATGGCTGCGGTTTGAACCCCTGCGCGCGGGGCGTCAAGTCGCGATTAGCTGCCGGGAATGGTGATCCGCTTGGTCTGGCCGCTTTGTCGCAGCATAATGCCATGTTCATCAATCGCAACAACCGTACCCGAAGCAACCCGACTGCCGGTTTTGACCTCTTTTACTCGTCCCGACGAAAGTCGCATGAGGGCCCGCATCTCGGCCTTTGGTCCAAAGACGCCAAGGACCGACACGGAGTTCTTCTTCAACGCGCCCCGCTGGGTGGCCGCGCTTTTGACTGTTGCATTCGACATGATCTGCGGCCTGGACCGTAGCCCAAACCCCTTTTTAGTGAGTGGTGTGGGCCAACTACCAAAACCAAAGCGCAAGCAAAAGCGCATCACACACAGATGTCATCGAGAAAAAAATGCCCTACGAAAAAGCCCCTGAGATCACACGGCATTCACCGCTGAGTTGTGGCAAAAAACCACTCATCGAAACGGCCCGAACTGAATGCTGTCGTCACGTTACCAAAGCGAATCATCCGCCCTTAGCACCGGGGGGTAAAGGTGAACCCGTTTAGCCAGAAGCCAGCTTTGCCGCGTTCCACGACCCGCCGGGCACCTGCATGTCTGCACGCTTCTGGCTGACGCGGCTGCTGTTTTCCAGATTGTCCAGATAATCCTCGCTGACGCTGCCGGTGATATAATTGCCGTCAAAGCACGAACAGTCAAAGGCGTCGATCTCGGGGTTGCCTTCTTTGGCGGCCCAGATCAGGTCATCCAGATGCTGATAGAACAGAGCATCCGCGCCCAGTTCTTCGCGGATCTCCTCGATCTCTTTTCCGTTTGCGATCAACTCGGCCTTAGTCGGCATGTCGATGCCGTAGACATTGGGGTATTTTACCGGGGGCGAGGCGCTTGCGACATAAACTTTCTTGGCACCCGCGTCGCGACACATCTGCACAATTTTTTTGATGGTATTGCCGCGCACGATGGAATCGTCGATCAGCAAAACGCTGTGGCCATCAAATTCCAGCGGAACGGCGTTCAACTTGCGGCGAACGGATTTCTGCCGTTCAGCCTGGCCAGGCATGATGAAGGTGCGCCCGACATAACGGTTTTTCACCAGACCTTCGCGATAGGGGATTCCGGTGATCTTGGCTGCTTCCAATGCCACGGGGCGGGCACTATCCGGTACAGGGATGATCCGGTCGATTTCCAGACCAGACTCCTGAATCTGCTTGGCCAGCGTCTGCCCCATACGCATTTGGGTTTTGTACACCGAAACCCCGTCCAGCAGTGAATCAGGACGGGCGAGGTACACGTATTCAAAGATACAGGGCGTCAGCTTGCCTTCGACGGCCTGGAATTCGTGCATGTTGCCGTCCAGATCGATCAAGATCGCTTCACCCGGGCGCAGATCGCGCAGCTTTTCAAAGCCGTTGATGCCGAAGGCTACGTCTTCTGAGGCAAACGCATAGTCATCGCCCTGGCCATCGACCTCGCGCTTTGCAACCGACAGAGGACGAATCCCAAACGGATCGCGGAAGGCCAGCATCCCGACGCCCGCGACCAGACATATCACGGAATAGGCGCCCTGAACGCGTTCCATCGTCATCTTCACACCTGCAAACAGGTTGCGGATGGGTTCCGCATTGCCGTTTACCTTGATCGCGTCCGCCACCTTGTCGGCCAAGACGTTCAACAGAATCTCGGAGTCTGAGGTGGTGCGCAGATGGCGGCTGTATTTGCCGGTAACCTTCTCGCGCTGCTCGGCAGTGTTGGTAATGTTGCCGTTGTGAACCAGATAGATGCCATAAGGCGCGTTTACAAAGAACGGCTGCGCCTCGGCCGCGCTAAGCGAACCTGCGGTGGGATAACGGACATGGCCCATGCCGACATGGCCCAGAAGGGTTTCGGCGTCCTGAGCATTGAACACGTCCTTGACCAACCCGTTGGCCTTCTTTTCCCGGAAAAACTCGCCATTGAAGGTCACGATCCCCGAGGCATCTTGACCCCGGTGCTGCAGCATAAGCAGCCCGTCATAGATCTCGGCAAACACATCATGTGTCCGGCTTGCGATTCCCAAAATCCCACACATTTACGGGGCTCCAACTTCTATGACGATTTTATCTGAGGACTGACCGCTTTTCGGAGACGGGCCGTCTGCAAAGCGTATGCGGATGTCTTGGTAGCAGGTGAAATTGACGCCAATAGGGCGACTATCATCACGACCAGCGCGCATTCATACAGAAAGAACAAGATCGGTGGCTCCGATTCCGTGGCGGGTTGGCCTCCACATAAAGCCTAATGACCGGGCTGTCATCAAAGGATCACACTCACCTATTGCCGCAGGCGGAAATATTCGCCGGAGTCGTGTTGTGACGAAGGTGATGACATGCACAGACATATATGCTGTCATGCTAAGGAGTATCCGCAAGTTTGGAGTAGTAGAGCACACAGAGGACCCGAATGTGGCAGCATAAGTCTCAACAGAACAAGCAGGAACGCATCAAACAACGGTGTCATCGCTGCCGGGGCATGGGGCGTGCGCCTTGTCAGATCTGCAACGGTGCTGGTGAAGTTGCCAAAGGTCGCGATATTCTGGGTAAACCCATCTTTAGCCGGTGCGATGGCTGTTTCGGACTGAAAACCATCCGATGCACCGTATGTGGTGGCGAAGGTTTCAACTGACCGGCATTAAAAAAGCCCGGACAAATCCGGGCTTTTCGGTGAAATCCAAACGAATGAACGCTTAACCTTCGGCAGGTGCCGTGGTTGCAGGCTGGGCGTTGTCTGCGGTGCAGCTGGCTACCAGCTCTTCATATTGCGCCGTAACCCAGCCCAAAGCGGCTTCGGGATTTTGTTCTTCGATCTGACCGCTGAACTGTTCGAACACCTTGGCCGAGCGGCTTTCGTCAACGATCGTGTAAGATTGGCCGGTCATGACGGTGTCGTAGACAAAGAAAGCGATCGCAACCAGCAGAATGCCCCTTGCGATACCAAAGAACAGACCAAGCGCCTGATCCAGCCCCCCCAAGGCCGAGCGTTGCACCAGTGACGAAAACAACGGCGTGAAAATGCTGACCACGATTAGCGCTACGGCAAAGACTGCAGCAAAGCCGGTGATGACCGAAAGCTCGCAACTGTCGCGTAAGAAATCTCCGACAACGGGGATCTCCTTGACCAGTGGGACGGCCTGTGGGGCAAAGATGAACGCCAGAACGGCCGCTGCGACCCAGCCTGCGATTGCAAGAACCTCGCGCATGAAGCCACGTGAGTAGGCCAATATGCCCGACACCACGATGATCAGGGCGACGACCCCGTCAACTATTGTAAAACCTTCCATGGCCCTCGCCTGTTCGTTTTCTGCCCCTCAGGGCGCGACTTTAACCTGCTCCGAAGGTTTCGCCAACAAACCCAACCAAATCAGAGGGTCGGGTGAGTGACAGACCTGCCACAGTGCCGGTTTTGCCACCTGCCGGAGCAATTGCCGCTGTGAAACCAAGTTTTTGTGCTTCTTTCAACCTGTTTTCTGTCTGCGGGGCAGGTCTAAGTGCCCCAGATAGCGAGATTTCTCCGAAAACGACGGTGTCGGCTGGCAGGGCGGTGTCTTCACGCGCGCTGAGTAACGCAGCGGCAACTGCGAGGTCGGCGGCGGGTTCGGTGACCTTTAGCCCTCCTGCCACGTTTAGATAGACATCGAGGCCTGCAAACGGGATTCCGCAACGCGCCTCGAGCACGGCAAGGATCATGGCCAGCCGCCCGCTGTCCCATCCAACGACCGTGCGTCGGGGCTGGGAATGGGGCGAAGGGGCGACAAGGGCCTGCAATTCGACCAAAACGGGGCGGGTGCCTTCGATGCCTGCAAAGACAGCTGAACCGGGGCTGGGCGTGCCTCGTTCCGACAGGAACAGGGCAGAGGGGTTCGTGACCTGAGCCAGCCCTTTGCCAGTCATCTCGAAGACACCGATCTCGTCTGCCGGGCCAAAGCGGTTCTTGACGGCGCGCAGGATGCGGAATTGGTGGCCGCGCTCGCCTTCGAAATACAGCACCGTGTCGACCATGTGTTCGACCACGCGGGGACCGGCAATCTGGCCCTCTTTCGTAACGTGGCCGACCATTATGATCGAGACACCGTGCCGTTTCGCAAATGTGGTCAGTTCATGTGCTGCGGCCCGGACTTGTGACACCGAGCCCGGCGCGCTGTCCACATTATCGGCCCACATGGTCTGGATCGAGTCGATGATCGCCAGACCGGGCTTTTCAGCCTCAAGCGTCGTAAGGATGTCGCGCAAATTGGTTTCTGCCGCCAGTTGAACTGGCGCGTCCTCCAAACCCAGACGACGCGCACGCATCCGGACCTGAGCGCTGGCTTCTTCGCCCGAGACGTAGATGGTTTTGACACCAGCACGCGCGAACCGGGCAGCAGCCTGCAACAGCAGTGTGGATTTACCGATGCCCGGATCTCCGCCCACAAGAAGGGCAGAGGCCGGGACCAGACCACCGCCCAATACCCGGTCAAGTTCCTCGACCCCGCAAAGGGTGCGGGGCGGCGGGGTTTCCTCGGTCGACAAATCCGTGAGTGCAATGGACTGGCCGCGTTTGCCGCCGAGGGATTTCTTGGTCGGGCCAGCCGAAAGGGGCACGTCTTGAACGATGGTGTTCCATTCGCCGCACGCGTCGCAGCGTCCGGACCATCGCGTATGTGTTGCTCCGCAGGCCGAGCAGGAGAAAGAAGTCGTTTTTGCCATGCGGCCTTTGGTGCCCGAGCTTGGGCGGTTCTTCAAGCCCTTGCGGGCTTTCCTCACCAACGGTGGCGCGCTGCGGCCTCAGGCCCCGAACGGGCCATCGCCCACAGCGGGCGCTGACGCGCCTATTCCGCCGCCCGAGGGGGGGACATCGCAACCACGCTGGACGCCTTTGAGGCGCTGTCTTTGCGTGGTGTTTGCAACTGAGTCGACAGTTCGGGCAACAGCTCGAACAGTTCATCCCGCAAGCGTGCCAATTGCGACTTGGCGATGGTCTCTTCCATTTCCACATCGCGCGTC
Source organism: Ruegeria sp. HKCCD7296 (assembly GCF_013110775.1). Taxonomy (NCBI): domain Bacteria; kingdom Pseudomonadati; phylum Pseudomonadota; class Alphaproteobacteria; order Rhodobacterales; family Roseobacteraceae; genus Ruegeria; species Ruegeria sp. HKCCD7296. Next base: position 191,142 of record NZ_WVRF01000003.1, on the reverse strand, counting down.
CATTGGCGCAATTCGTTTTGGATGACCTGAGCCTCTTCCAAACGTTGCTGGAAAAGCTCAATCTCTTGCTGCCGTTGTTGCAGGAACATCTGCGCCCGTTCGACCCGCGCGTCGCCATAGGTTTCGGCCAATTCCTGGCTGATCTGGCTCATTTGTGCAGCCAGTTCCAGAATCTCTGGTTCAAGCGATTGCAGGTCAGGGTGCTGGCGCAGAAACGCCATACGCTCTTTGACCGCGTCGAACTCGGAGGACATCATGAACAGCCCGCCTCGGTCAGCGGCATGGGCCATCTGATACGCGTTCGCGATGTCATGCATATCGAGGGCAAATTTGCGGTGGTTGTTTTCCAGGGCCATCATTCGTGCGTTTGCGGGCAGGTAGAATGCCAGCATTAGAATCAGTGCGGTCAGCCCGATCTGGATGAACATCCCGGCATCCGTCGCCGGTCCGTCGCCGAATCCGGCCTGCATCGAAAGCCAGGGCAACACGCCCGCAGCGGATAACATCGTGGTTGAAACGGCCAGCAGGGCCGCCATGCAAATCAGTAAAAAAGTCAATCTTAAAAAGGCATTCTGACATTGCAATGTGATGTTGTGGAGGGCGGCCATGATCGTCGAACTCCTTTTTCAAACCGGAACACACCGGGCCGAAGCGGAGGAAGATCAAACAACTTAGGGCGATCCGCTGCGGACCCGAATACTACAAATCTTAACTGCTCGAAATATAAAGATGATACTTAGATATGTGTTTTCAATCAATTAGGTCTGAGCTTTTCGTGAACCAGATGTCATCTCTGTAATATGACCCAGTGCGATGGATGCCAGAATACAGGCCGTGAACAGATAAAGACCCCATGCGGTCTCAACGGTGGCGTAAGAGATGCCCTTGGCCAATGTGATGTAAAGCGCGATCAGAAAAATGTCGGCCATGGCCAGTTTGCCGAGGATATTCAGCGCGGGTTGGACGCGGGCATCCAGCAGGTTCCATTGGATCAGCGCGGTGCCGATGGTTTTGATGTACGGCGCGAAGAGGGCGAAGACGGTGACGATCAGTGCGAGGAAGATGTCGGATTTCCACAAGGACTGGAGCCCGGTGATGACGCTGATTTCGCTGAGGCCGAAGATCGGCAGGAACCCCGCGCGCATCAGCGGAGCGAACCACGCGATGGGGTAGAGGATCAGGAGCGAGAGGGTGGCGAGGCGGAGGGTCATTCTCTTACTATTTGTCAAATAAGAAGGAATAAACAGATCAGAAAACAAGCGACGTCCAGATTTAAACGTGAACTATCCCATTTGCGTAAATAGTCTCTGCGCCTGTACAGCCCGACCACGAGGAAGAGTGAACCAATAATAAAGTTAGGTAAGAGCAGTTCTGTAGTTTGAGACCAGAAAATGACAACGAGCGTGAGAGAGAAAAGAATTAAGAAGGCTGACCAAGCAAAAACAGCTCTCTTGAGGCTAGATTTGTCCTTAGGCTTAACACTGACAGCTTTTATTTTCTCAGGCCGTTCGAGTGTCGCGGTATTGGATGACCATAAGCTTTTGTAAGCTGGCTTGGTGCCTTTTGCTATAGAGCCAACGGTTTCGGCGACAACAAGGCTGCCTACATAGTAGATGCCTAAATCTCTGACAAAGTTAGAGGTTTCAAGCAGAGTCACTTCGCCGTTCACCGAACCGCCTCAATCGGCCCCTCCGCACTGCCACTAATGAACTGCTCGACATAAGGATCACCCGAGGCATCCATCTGCCCGACGGGACCGGTCCATTGGATGACGCCTCCGTGCAGCATAGCGACGTTGTCGGCAATCGCGCGGACCGAGCTCATGTCATGGGTGATGGTCATCGCGGTGGCGCCCATCTCGGTCACGATTTCTCGGATCAGGTCATTGATGACGCCGGACATGATCGGGTCAAGGCCGGTGGTGGGTTCGTCGAAAAAGATGATCTCGGGCTCGGCGGCGATAGCACGGGCAAGGCCCACACGTTTTTGCATCCCCCCTGACAGCTCGGCCGGAAAACGGTCGGCCACGTCGGACTTCAGGCCCACGCGCCGCAGTTTTTCGATAGCGATTTCGCGCGCTTCCTCGGTCGGACGTTTCAGAGAACCACGCAGCAGGCGGAAGGCAACGTTTTGCCAGACGGTCAGTGAATCAAACAGGGCGGCCCCCTGAAACAGCATCCCGAACCGGGCCAGAAACGCGTCGCGGTCGCCTTTGCTGGCGTCTTTTCCGTCCACATAAATCATGCCGCTGTCGGGGTGGATCAGGCCAAGGATACATTTCAGCGCAACCGATTTCCCGGTGCCCGACCCGCCGATGATAACCATCGAAGTGCCCTTGGGGATCTCAAGGTTAAGACCTTGCAATACGTGGTTGTCGCCAAAGGCTTTATGTACGTTCTCCATCCGGATCATAGCGAGAAGAATACCCCTGTGAGAACGAAGTTTGCGGCCAGGATCAGCACGGCTGCGGCCTCGACCGAGCCTTTGGTGGCGCGGCCCACGCCCTGTGCACCGCGACCGGAATTCATACCGTAATAGCACCCCATGATGGCGGCGATCAGGCCGAAGACTGCGCCTTTGACCAAAGACGAGACGATGTCGCGGGCTTCAAGGAAATCGACCGTGTTCTTCAGATAGGCCGCCGGATTAAAGCCCAGATTTTGAGTGGCAACCGTGTAGCCTCCGGCAATGCCGATGATATCGCCCACTGCGACCAGTGCGGGCACGGTGATCAGCGCAGCCAACACGCGTGGAGCGGTCAGGTATTTCATCGGATGGGTCGACAGCGTGACAAGCGCGTCGATCTGTTCGGTCACTTTCATCGTGGCGATCTCTGCAGCGATGGAAGAAGTTACGCGGGCAGCAATCATCAGGCCGACCAGCACCGGGCCAAGCTCTCGCACCATACCGATGGCGACGATCTGAGGCACCACCGCTTCGGCGTTGAAACGCGCGCCGCCGGCGTAGATTTGCAACGCCAGCGCGCCGCCGGTGAAGATAGCGGTCAGGCCGACCACGGGCAGGGAAAGCCAACCGATATTAAGCAAGGCCATTCCGAACTCGCGCGGATAGAAAGGCGGGCGCAGGATATGCGAGATGGCATCCAGCGCAAACAGGGCCACCCGGCCAAAGGCTGCCATCAGGCTCAGTACAGCCCGGCCCAGCCCCCCAAGCGCGGAAATTGGGTTCATTCCACGTAGCCCCGCGAATAGCGATTGCCGAGAGATGTCAGTATTTCGTAACCGATTGTTCCGGCAGCTTCAGCCAGATCGTCGACAGTCTGGTGGCCGTTGAGAATGCGCAGGCGTTCCGGGTCGTTCGGCAAGTCGGTAACATCCACCGTGATCAGGTCCATCGAGATACGGCCGACCACCGGGCAAGGCTGGTTTCCGGCAAAAGTGTCAATCCCTCCGCCGATGGCACGATGCAGGCCATCAGCATAGCCCGCCGCGACGGTCGCGATACGTGACGGGCGGCGTGCGACCCAGCTGTTGCCGTAGCCGACGGTTTCGCCCACCTCTAGTTGGCGTACCTGAATGACGGGCAGATCGACGGTGACAACCGGCTTGGCCCCAGCAAACGGCAGACCGCCATAAAGGCCGATACCCGGGCGGCAGAAATCGAAATGGAACTCTGGCCCCAGTAAGGTGCCTCCGGTTGCGGCCAGCGAACGCGGGGCAGTGATGCCGTCGGTCATCTCGCGGAAGGTCTTAAGCTGCTGATGGTTCATCGGGTGATCCGGCTCGTCCGAACAGGCCAGATGAGACATGACCACCGCCGGGTTCAAGGCCTCAGCCTTTGGGCGCAATTCGGCCCAGTCTGCGGGCTCCAGCCCCAGACGGTTCATGCCGCTGTCCAGTTGAATGCCGAATGTGTGGTCAGGGAGTGCTTGCAGGTGACGCTGGAACTGTTCGGCCGAGTTGATCAGAGGCGTCAGGTCGTGCGCGCGCAGCAGATCCGTGTCGCCTTCCATATGCCCAGAAAAGACACCGATCATCGGGCCAGGTCCCACGGCCTCGCGCACGGCAGCACCTTCCTCGGCGGCGGCAACAAAGAATTTGCGAACGCCTTCTTCGGCCAGCGTGTCACTGACAGGCCCGACACCCAGCCCATAGGCATCGGCCTTGACCACGGCTCCGGTTTCAACCCCGGTCTTCGCATCAAGCGCGCGCCAGTTGCTGGCCAGCGCATGAAGATTGATCGTCAAACGTGCAGTACTCATGGCACTGTTCATGACATCGCGCTGTCCAAGGTCAAGAGGGAATGGTGCTTTTCTGATGCGTATTCCGTTGCACGATGTTGCCAATCATCAGATGGCGCCGAAAACCATGACGTTTTAGCGGTTTTTCGCTGTGAATGGTTCGCTTTGCGATTGTTTTCACATTGGTGTTAAAGCGATCTTGCGAGAATGATCGTTCCATCATTGTTCAGTCAATGACAAAGCAGCGAGAATTGAGGAAGTCATGAAGTTTTCGACCGGGTTGGCTGATAGCCCCTTCAATGTGGCCCAGTTTTTCGAGGATGTTTTTGCGGCGTCTGAAGGCACGGATGAAGGCGTGGTCATTGGTGCCTTTGTGCAAGACCTGATCGACAGCACGCCATCAAAGGACCTGTTGGTCTGCACCGCGCATAGCGAAAGCCAACTGCTGGGCTGTGCCATCTTTTCGCGCATCATGTTTCCGCAGGACGCGCGTTGCGTATTCATCCTGTCGCCCATGGCGGTTAGGACAGACAATCAAAAGACTGGCGTGGGGCAGGCATTGATCTCTTACGGGTTGGACTGCCTGCGCGCAGCTGGTGTGGATGTGGCGCTGACCTATGGCGATCCCGGGTACTATTGCAAAACCGGCTTTGGTCAGATCTCTGAGACAACCGCGCAACCGCCGCTGGCGCTGAGCCATCCGCACGGATGGCTGGGGCAGTCATTGGATGGTCAGGATCTGACACCGCTGAAAGGCCCGTCGCGCTGCGTGCCCGCATTGAACAATCCATCGCTTTGGTGAGGGGAATCGTGCGGTACGCGAAAGGACCTGTCGCCAGTTCAGAGAATAATCGAGCATTGTCTTGTTGTTGTGAACATGGCGCGCCACCAGCTTCTTTTGCGGCCGTTGTCTGGGGATATGGCCGGCCATAATCCGCAGCGCCGGCGGCGATGCAGACCTGTTGCTGTGGAAGCTTTGTTCAGCGGTTCTAACACAGCGTGGCTGATGCGCCATCGCTTCGGCCGGAGGAACAGGAAAAGTCAGAGACCGCCTGTTCAGTAGCCTTCGATCTCGCCACCCTGCTGCCAGGGTTTGACCAGATTGCCAAAGCGTGTGAATTGGGCTTCGAACGAAAGCTCGACGGTGCCAATGGGACCGTGGCGTTGCTTGCCGACAATGACCTCGGCCTTGCCGTGCAGGCGTTCCATCGCCTGCTTCCACTCTTCCATCTTTTCCAGCTCGTGATCACCGGGCTTTTCGCGTTCCTTGTAGTATTCCTCGCGGAACACAAACATCACCACATCGGCATCCTGCTCGATCGAGCCCGATTCCCGCAGGTCGGACAGTTGCGGGCGTTTATCGTCGCGGTTTTCGACCTGACGGCTCAGCTGTGACAGGGCGATGACCGGGATATTCAGTTCTTTGGCGATGGCCTTCATACCCATCGAAATCTCGGCAATCTCGTTCACGCGGTTGTCGGACATACCTCGGCAAAGCTGCAGATAGTCGATCACCAGAAGGTCCAGACCATGCGTCCGCTTGAGCCGACGCGCACGGGCGGCAAGCTGCGAGATCGGCAGTGCCGGGGTGTCATCGATGAACAGGGGGCAGGCTTCCAATTCCTTGGCCGCGTCCACGAAGCGGCGGAACTCGGCCTCGGTCATATCGCCTTGACGGATCTTGTGCGAGGAAATCTCGGACGCTTCGGCCAGCACACGGCCCGCCAACTGCTCGGCGCTCATCTCAAGTGAGAAGAACCCGACCACACCACCGTCAATCGCGCCTTCCGAGCCATCCGGCTTCTGTCCGCGTTTGTAGGCTTTGGCCACGTTGAACGCTACGTTCGTCGCCAGCGAGGTTTTCCCCATCGACGGACGCCCGGCCAGAATGATCAGGTCAGAGGGGTGCAGGCCCCCAAGCTGTTTGTCCAAGTCGGCCAGACCGGTGGAAATCCCCGCCATTCCACCACCGCGCTGGTACGCTTCATTGGTGACGTTGACGGCTTCTGTGACCGCCTTCAGGAAGGATTGAAAACCTTGTTCGGTCTGGCCCTGCTCGGATAGCTGATAGAGCTGCTGCTCGGCCTCGACGATTTGTTCTTTTGGCTCACTGCTGACTTCGACCCGCGCTGCCTTGTCTGAAATGTCGCGGCCAAGTCGGATCAACTCGCGCCGAATGGCGAGGTCATAGATCATCTGGGCATAGTCATGCACAGCAAAGGCGCTGATCGAGGCACCGGCAAGCTTGACCAAATAGGCCGGGCCGCCCAGCTCCTTCAAGCCTTCATCTTCGCCCATGAAGGATTTCAGTGTGACCGGTGAGGCCAGCGCGTTTTTAGCGATGCGGGCGGCGGCGACTTCATAAATCCGGGCATGAACCGGATCATAGAAATGCTCGGCCCCGATGATCGAGGCGACCCGGTCATAGAGGTCGTTATTGGTCAGGATCGCGCCCAGAAGCTGCTGTTCAGCCTCAATGGAATGCGGCATGGTTTCTGCGTTTTGAATCTGTGCCGCTGCTTGCTCGATACTGCTGATCTCGTTCATTGCTGCTCTCACCGTCCCTTGGGACATGGTCCATAGCTTAGCCCTGCGAGTCGGGGCAAATTGTATGTTTTCTGGGGATATGCTGTGAATATCTCCGGGCCCCATCATCTTGAAGCATGACGGGGCTGTACGTCAACATGTAGTGCGAATTAAGTCCGCGGACCTGCTACTGTTTCCGCTCAGAAAATTGATTTCGCGACGTCAGCTTTTATTCGCTTCCTGCCACCCCCGCGGGTCATTCAGGAAGGCCTCGACGCCGCTAAGGGTCTCTTCGTCAAAGGCCTTTTGCGCCTTGGCCTCGGCAAGAACATCCCACCAAGTGCAAAGCGAATGCAGCTTTACACCGTGATCGCCCAGTGTTTTCTCGGTTTCGGGAAAGATGCCGTAGTAGAAGATCACCGCAGTATGCCCGCAGGTCGCGCCGGTTTCGCGGATCGCGTCCACGAAGGAAAGTTTCGAGCCACCGTCGGTTGTCAGATCCTCGACCAGCAGCACCCGCTCGCCTTCGTTCATCGCGCCTTCGATCCGAGCGTTGCGGCCATAGCCTTTGGGTTTCTTGCGCACATAGGTCATCGGCAGCGCCATCCTCTCGGCAACCATGGCGGCAAAGGGGATGCCTGCGGTTTCGCCGCCGGCGATGTTATCGAACGCCTCGAACCCGGCCTCGCGCATCACGGTCACGGTCAGGAAATCCATCAGTGTCGAACGGATGCGCGGGTACGAGATCAGCTTGCGACAGTCGATATAGGTCGGGCTGGGCAGTCCGCTTGCCAGGGTAAACGGCTCACGCGAGTTGAAATGGACGGCCTTGATCTCCAGCAGCATCCGCGCGGTCAGGCGGGCGATTTCGGTGCTGTCGGGAAAGGAACTGGGGATCATGGCGCAAACCTCGGGGCTGAAAACACGTTGCGGGCTGATAGCCCGACCGTTGGGCCGGAGTCGAGAGGGCAAAAAAGAAAAGCGGACCCCCAAGAGGTCCGCTTTTCGCCCTTTCGGGCAGAGCGCCAAGGTGGGCTTAGCTGCTCATGTCGTAGGCGCGTTCCCCGTGTACCGAAAGATCGAGCCCGTTTGTCTCGGTTTCGGCGTCTACGCGAAGCGGGGTGATAAGTGCAACCACCTTCACCAACACAATCGTGACAACTGTCGTAAAGGCCCCCACGATCACCAGGCCGCCCAACTGCGCGGTCCACGTGCCAAGGCCAAAAGCAGCGATCATGATGGTGCCGAAAATGCCGCCGACGCCGTGTACTGCAAAGACATCCAGTGTGTCGTCGATGTTTAGCTTGTTGCGGATGACATTGACGGCTTCCTGACACAATATACCGGCGACCGCACCGATGATCAGTGCTTGTACCGGACCCACAAAGCCCGAGGCTGGGGTGATCGAAGCCAGACCAGCAATGGTGCCTGTGACCAGACCAACCATGGAAGCCTTGCCAAAGCGGATACGTTCCCACAGGGCCCAGGTCAGCGACGCGGTTGCGGCGGACAGATGCGTAACAGTCATTGCCATCGCGGCCCCGCCGTCTGCGGCCAGCTGTGATCCGCCATTGAAGCCGAACCAACCGACCCAAAGCATCGCGGCTCCAACCATGACATAGCCAGGGTTGTGCGGCGGTGTGGTGCGGTTGCGGCGCGGGCCAAGTATGACGGCGATGATCAGAGCAGCCAGACCAGCGGTTTCATGGACTACGATTCCGCCCGCAAAGTCGCGTACGCCGATCTCGCCTAGAATGCCGCCATCAGCCAGCATGCCGCCGCCCCAGATCCAATGGACGACCGGCGCGTAACAGAGCAGCATCCAAAGGGCCGAAAAGGTCAGGACAAAGCCAAAGCCGACACGTTCGACATAGGCGCCAACGATCAAGGCCGGTGTGATGATCGCAAAGGTCATCTGAAAGGCGAAGAACAGGATCTCGGGCAGAGTACCCGCAAGGCTATCGGCATCCACACCATTCAGGAACGCTTTGCCCAAACCACCCCAAACCCCGCTTTCGCCAGGGCCGAAGGCGATCGAGTAGCCCGCAACGAGCCACAAAATGCTCATCAAACAGGCGATTGAAAAGCAATGCATGAACACGCTGAGTACATTTCGGGCACGTACAAGCCCGCCGTAGAACAGGGCAAGACCTGGCAATGTCATGAAAAGGACCAGTGCGGTTGCAACGATGATCCAGGCTGTATCGGCTCCATTCATGGGCCGTTCTCCTTTCCCCTGCGTTTGGTTCGGAACGCTTTGTGTCGGCGCTCGGAACCCTTGTGAGTGTGTGCGCAGCCTTGAAACGGAGGAGAGGTGAGGAAAAAAGAGGCAGAGTTGTTAAAGGCGCTTAAAATGTCACCTTTTCTTCAAGTGATGACAGTTTTTGCGGCTTTTCAGGCATCTTGCCTAAGGAATGGGCGTTTAGGAAAGGCCATCTTTAAGTAGATCTAACGCGTGATCACGCGCTGCCAGCCGGACCGCATCTCGCCCCAATGCGCCAAATTCAACGGTTTCGGTTCGAGTGTCTCTACTGTCGCGGGCCAGTCCGAAACACACTCGCCCTTCCGGTTTGAACTCGGATCCGCCCGGTCCGGCAATGCCGGTGATCGATACGGCAAGCTGCGCCGGAGAATTGCGAAGGGCTCCGTCTGCCATCTCGCGGGCGACCTCCTCTGACACTGCGCCATGCGCGGCCAGCGTTTCGGCCAAAACACCCAGCATGTCCTGTTTGGCTGCGTTGGTGTAAGTGACAAAGCCCCGGTCAACCACAGCGGAGCTGCCGGGAATATCGGTCAGGGCCGCAGCCACCATCCCGCCCGTACAGCTTTCAGCCGTGGCGATCATCACGCCCTGCGCCTTGGCAAAATCCAACAGCTCGCTCACGTTCACAGACCCAGTACTCCGTGTGCTATTCCCGCCAGTATCATCACGCCGATGGCTGCGAAAACGCCTGCGATGACGTCGTCGAGCATAACGCCCATCGGATCGCCACGCCTGTCGGCCCAGCCAACGGGGCCGGGCTTGGTGATATCGAACAGGCGGAACAGGATGAACCCAGCCACCCAACCGGGCCAAAGGGCGGTAATGTCGATCCCATGGGCCCAAGACGGGTAAGAAATCGCCCAAAGCGCGATGAACTGGCCTGCGACCTCATCAACGACGATTTCTGACGGGTCGTGATCATCTTGGCCCTCGGTCATCACGCGGGTTGCCCAAAGGCCGCCAACAAAAACGGCCAGTGTTGCAAGTGCCAGCAGGGGAAACCCACCCAGCGTGTGCAATATCCAAGCCATCGGCAGCGCCGCCAAGGATCCCCAGGTTCCGGGGGCAGGGCGCAAATATCCGACACCGCCGACCGTACCGATCACCTGTGCCGTGGTCATTGTTTCACCAAGCAGGCTGTGGCGAGCGAGGCGATCCCTTCGCTGCGACCAGTAAAGCCCAAACGCTCAGATGTGGTGGCCTTGACCGAGACCTGATCTGCGCTTAACCCCATGATTTTAGACATTTCAGCGCGCATGGCAGCGGCATGAGGGCCGATTTTTGGATACTCGCAGACTAAGGTGCAATCGACGTTCGAAATGCGGTATCCCATCTGCCCGGCCAGCTCGACCGCATGGCGCAGAAAAATCTCGCTGGCAGCACCCTTCCATTGCGGATCTGAGGGCGGGAAGTGGTGACCAATGTCACCCTGCGCCAAAGCGCCGTAGATCGCATCGGTTACGGCGTGCATCCCGACATCCGCATCTGAATGTCCCTGCAATCCGCGCCCATGAGGCACCTTCACACCACACAGGATAACGTGATCCCCCTCGCCAAAACGGTGTACGTCATACCCGTTGCCAAGCCTTACATCCATATCCGTTCCCATTATCCGTTCCGCCCGGGCAAAATCCTCGGGTCGGGTGATTTTTAGATTGTCTGCGTCGCCGGGGACAATGCATACATCAAGGCCCGCCTTACGGGCGACCTCCACATCATCCGCAGCCCCGCCCGAATGGGCTGCGTGTGCGGTTGTGATGGCGTCAAAGTGAAACCCCTGCGGTGTCTGCGCAGCATAGAGGCCATTGCGATCCTGCGTGCCCGTTACAGCGCCATCCCGCCCAACCCACAGCGCATCCGTGACAGCAAGCCCCGGGGCAGCCGCTTGGTGCGTTTCCAGCGCGTTCAAAACGTCCTTTATGATGCGCGACGAGACACAAGGGCGGGCCACGTCGTGGATCAGAACATGTTGCACACCCAGACCTTCCAGGGCCTTCAATCCGCTACTTACTGAGCCTGAGCGATCTGATCCGCCAGATGCGAGGATCAGATCTGAATTGCGAAACTCTTCCCATGCGGGGGTGTCTTCGTCTGAAAGCACAAGTACGATGTGATCCACCTGTCCGCGGAACCGCTCGATCGTCCAGTCTGCCACGCGACGGCCCGCAAGGCTGCGCCACTGCTTGGGTATGCCACCTCCGGCGCGCAACCCGCGCCCTGCGGCGACTATGATGGCGGCTGTAGTCATGTCTCGGGCGCTCCTTCGTATTGGGCTGTGTTTAGGCGGCGGTGAAAGCAGAAGCAATCACCCAAGGTAAAACGATTAAAAGTTAGGCATTTGATGATTTTGCGGGCTTGTTTCGCGCCGTTTTGTTGTTCATATGCGCGGAATTCGATATCAAAACCGCAACTGCCCAAGGATTAAGCACGTTGACTCTGCGCCTCGCTGAAAAAGAAGTAACATCACCGGTCCTTCTGGCTCCGATGGCCGGAATCACTGATCGCCCGTTTCGCGATCTGGTGATGCGGTTTGGTGCCGGCATGGTGGTAAGCGAAATGGTCGCCAGTCAGGAGATGGTGCAAGCCAAGCCTGGCGTGCGCGAACGTGCGGAACTGTCTGCGGACGTAGAAAACACTGCCGTGCAATTGGCCGGGCGTGAAGCGCACTGGATGGCCGAAGCCGCCCGTCAGGTGGCCGACAGGGGCGCGCGGGTGATCGACATCAACATGGGCTGTCCCGCCAAGAAAGTGACCAATGGTTATTCTGGTTCGGCGCTGCTGAAAACGCCGGATCACGCACTGACCCTGATCGAAGCCGTGGTCAGTGCCGTTGATGTGCCGGTGACCTTGAAAACCCGGCTAGGCTGGGACGACTCTCTGCTGAACGCACCAGACGTGGCGCGACGAGCGCAGGACGCCGGAATTCAGATGGTCACGATTCACGGGCGCACGCGGTGTCAGTTTTACAAAGGGCATGCCGATTGGCGGGCGATCCGGGCCGTGAAAGAGGCTGTGTCGATTCCAGTCATCGCCAATGGCGATATCGTGGATACCGCTGCCGCGCAGACTGCGCTGGATCAGTCCGGTGCAGATGGGGTGATGGTCGGGCGCGGCGCGCAGGGCAAGCCCTGGCTCTTGGCGCAGGTATGCCATGACCTATTTGGGGCAGAGGCCCCTGAGGTTCCGATCGGCGCGGATCTGATCGACATGGTGCAGGCGCATTATCAGGCGATGCTATCCTTCTATGGGGCGGACCTCGGCCTGCGCGTCGCCCGCAAGCATCTTGGATGGTACATGGATGAAGCCGCGACACCGGCGCCTTTGCGGCGAGCCGTTCTGACCTCACGCGATCCAAACGAAGTGTTGCGCCTGCTGGCGGATGCGCTGAGCGAGACGGGCGAGGTGGCGGCATGAACTCGAACGCCAGCATCTGGAACTCATTGCCCGTTCCGGCCTTCATCATTGATCCGGACGATCGCATTTCCGATGTAAATGCAGCAGGTGAAGGGTTTCTGAACGCGTCACGCAAGGCTGTGATCGGCCATCCCGTGTGGGATCAGATCGCCGTAGATGCACCGCTTGAAGAGGCTTTCGAGCGCGCGCGCACCTATGGTACGCCGCTTTTTGTCAACGATGTCGACGCCGGATCAGGAAACCGCGCACCGTTGCAATGCGCGTTGCAGATCGCGCCTTTGGTTGGATATCCTGGATCGATGATCATGATCATCTCGCCGCGCGAATTGTCGGGGCGGATGACACGGGGCAACACGGTCAAATCGGCCGCGCAATCGGCCATTGGCATGGCTGAGATGCTGGCCCACGAGATCAAGAACCCCTTGGCCGGGATCACGGGCGCCGCGCAGTTGCTGAGCATGAATATCCCGGCGCAAGATTTAGAACTTACAGACTTAATCGTGGCGGAAAGCCGCAGAATTGTGAAGCTGCTGGAGCAGGTTGAACAATTCGGAAACTTGCAGAAACCCGACTTCAAACCAGTCAATATCCATGACGTTCTGGATCGCGCCCGCCGGTCAGCCTTGCTGGGGTTTGGCGCGGACATGACGATCATTGAAGATTACGACCCGTCCTTGCCGTTGGCCTTCGGAGACCCGGATCAATTGTTGCAGGTGGTTCTGAACCTGCTCAAGAACGCATCCGAAGCTGCTGGGCCGCAGGGGGGAACCATCCGGCTTCGGACTTACTTCGAACATTCCTTCCGTCTGCGCCGCAGCGATGGGTCTGGTCATTCATTGCCTTTGCAGATCGAGATTATCGACGATGGACCAGGGTTGCCCGAGGACATTCGCGGGGACATTTTTGACCCCTTTGTCTCGGGCAAGGAAAATGGCACCGGGCTGGGGCTGGCGCTGGTGAGTAAGATCATATCGGACCATGACGGCTGGATTTCAGCCGAGTCCGTTCCCGGGCGAACCGTATTCAAACTGTCGCTGCGCCGCGCGCCGCGCGAGGTCGCCGAGCACAAAAAGGAGACCACCTAATGGATGGCACCGTACTGGTTGCGGATGATGACCGCACGATCCGCACCGTTCTGACACAGGCCCTGACGCGTGCAGGGTGCAAGGTGCATGCAACGTCGTCGCTGACCACGCTGATGCGCTGGGTTGGGGAAGGTAAGGGCGATGTGGTGATCTCGGACGTGGTCATGCCAGATGGCAACGGATTGGAAATGCTGCCAAAGATTGCCGAAGATCGTCCCGGACTGCCCGTCATCGTGATCTCGGCGCAAAACACGATCATGACGGCGATTCAGGCGGCAGAGGCGGACGCCTATGATTACTTGCCGAAACCTTTCGATCTACCTGACTTGATGAAACGAACCGCGCGGGCCTTGGATCAAAAGCAACGGGTACAGCCCGAAACGGCTCATGTAGATGGCGAGCGTCCGGACGAATTGCCTTTGGTCGGGCGCACCCCGGTGATGCAGGCCCTGTACAGGTTGGTCGCACGGGTAATGAACACCGATTTGTCGGTGCTGATTTCCGGTGAAAGTGGAACAGGTAAGTCCCTGATTGCACGCGCTATTCATGACTTCTCGGACCGGCGCACATTACCTTTTGTTACCGTTACGGCGGCAGAGTTGCGGGATCTGGAAGGACCCGCGCGTGTTTTGGCGCGTGTTCGCGGCGGCACGCTGTTGATCGATGAAATCGCAGATATCGAAGATGAGGTTCAGGCCCGTATCGTGCGCATGATGGATACACCCGGCGATCATGTTCCGCGTTTCATGGCCACAAGCCAGTCGGATCTGACGGAAGGGATGGAAACCGGGCGCATTCGTCAGGATTTGTATTACCGGTTGTGCGGTGCCACCATTCATGTGCCGTCATTGCGTGAACGGGTGGATGACATTCCGCTGCTAGCGGAACATTTTCTGGCCCGCGAAGAGCGTGAAAGCGGTGCAAAGCGCTGGCTCAGCCCCGAAGCGGTAGAATTGGTGCGGCGCTATTCCTGGCCCGGTAACGTAAGACAGTTGGAAAACGCAGTGCGCAGGCTGAGCTTGACAAGCCGGGCGGATGAAATCTCGAAGGCTGAAGTGGAAATGGTTCTGGGCAGCCAGCCCGAAGCTGAACCGGTTCTCAGTGGCGGAGAGCGTGAAAAACTGTCGACCTCGGTCGAGCGACATTTGCGTCGATATTTTGACCTGCACGGCAATATTTTGCCGCCGCCAGGTCTGTATCAGCGCATTTTGCGTGAGGTTGAGGCACCGCTGATCGAAATTGCACTGGACGCAACCGGCGGAAATCAGGCGAAATGTGCCGATTTGCTGGGAATCAACCGAAATACGTTGCGAAAAAAGATTACTGACCTCGATATTCAGGTGACACGCCGCCGCAAACTGATGTAATATCGCCACACAAACCGTGGCATCCCGGCATCTTTTGGGAAAAGATCACGATATATGGCGGTAAGCCGCGAACGCGGCACATCAGGATGAGGGCAGACGGTGGCAACCCGAGCACAGAGCGGGATGATCCCATCGATAAGTCGATGGCGTAAATCACGAAAACTGCGCAATTTCGGTACCTTTGGGCTGGTCCTTTTGGGGCCAATTCTTGCGCTGGCAACCTATCTGGTCATTGGTCCCTTTGATCTTGGTGCAACGGCACCAACCCTGCGGCTGATTCTGTTGGCAGACCTCGTCTATGTACTTGTCGTCGCGGCACTGGTGCTGAGTCAGGTCGGCAGCTTGATTGCGGCGCGCAGGGCCAAGTCGGCGGGTTCGCGCCTTCATTTGCGTTTGATTGGGGCGTTCACTCTGCTGGCGCTGGTGCCTACCGTAACCGTAGCGATTTTTGCCGGGCTCACTGTGAATATCGGCCTCGAGGGCTGGTTCTCGGACCGGGTGCGGCAAGTGGTTGGATCGTCCCTGACAGCGGCAGAAGCTTATGAACAAGAGCACCGCCGCGGGTTGGTTCAGGACGCCTCGGTGCTGGCGCGGTATCTGGACAATGCGCGTTCGCTGGATTTCTACATCTCGGACGCCGAATTGCGCGAAGTGTTGGCGCAGGGGCAGGCCCAAATTCAACGCGGATTGCGGGAAGCGTATGTCATCGACGGCAGTGGCGAGATCAAATCGCGCGGCGATCGATCATATCTGTTCAACTACGAAGCACCCACTTCGGAACAGATGGCTGAGGCCACTGACACAGGGCTGCTGATCATAGCTGATTGGCCAAACAATGAATTCCGCGCGCTTGTGCCTCTGACAGCCTATCTGGACCGTTACCTTTATGTCAGCCGCGAAGTGGATGGGCAGTTGCTGACCCTGCTGGATGACACCAAGGAAACGGCACAGTTCTACCAACAGCTGGAAAGCGAGCGGGGCAGGGTGCTGTTCGAATTTGGCCTGCTGTATCTGGGCTTTGCGTTGATCCTGATCCTTGCTGCGATGTCTTTGGGGATGTGGTTCGCCGAACGCCTATCACGTCCGGTGGGGCGTTTGACCACGGCGGCCCAAAGGGTCGGGGCCGGGGACCTGAGCGTTCAGGTTATAGAAGAGGCCAGCGATGACGAGATCGCCATGCTGGGCCGGTATTTCAACCAGATGACCCGGCAACTGAAAGGGCAGCGGGACACGCTGCTGGAAAACACACAGCAAATCGAAAGCCGCCGTCGCCTGTTCGACTCGGTACTCAGCTCGGTCACATCGGGTGTTGTCGGCGTTGACCCTGAGGGCTGCGTGACCTTTGTGAACCGCTCGGCCGAACGGTTGCTGGACTGGTCGCGGGGAGAAGAGCATCTGGCCATTGGCATCGCGGTGCCAGAGTTTCTGCCGCTGTTCGAAAGCCTGAAAGACAGCGGGCAGGAGGCTGTTCAGGGCGAGGTTAAAGTCACACGCAAGGGACGTCTGGAAAACCTCTTAGTGCGGATGGCCATCCGTCGCGGCGAAGATGGTGGGTTGGAAGGCTATGTGGTCGCCTTTGACGACGTGACCGATCTGGTCAGTGCGCAGCGGATGGCAGCCTGGGGCGACGTTGCCCGCCGCATCGCCCATGAGATCAAGAACCCATTAACCCCGATCCAGCTGAGCGCCGAACGCATCAAACGCAAGTTCGCGCGCAAGCTGGACGAAGAGGATTGCGAAAGCCTCGAGTCGATGACAGGTGTCATTGTGCGCCAAACCAACGACCTGCGTCGCATCGTGGACGAGTTCTCGAAATTCGCGCGGATGCCCGAGCCTGAGTGCCGCGAAGAAAACGTGGTCGAACTCGTCCGTGAAGCAGTTGTTTTGCAACAGGCGGGGCAACCGGACGTGCAGATTGACGCGGATTTGCCGCAGCAACCCATCATGGCCGACCTGGATGCGACGATGTTGCATCAGGCCCTGACAAACCTCATTAAAAACGCCGGAGAAGCGATTGGTACCCTGAAAGAAAAAGGGGCACCGGATAATCTCAAGCCGCAGATAAAAGTGGCAGTTTCCAGTGATGATGCCGGTACGGTCATCACGATTGCAGACAACGGGATCGGTCTGCCCGAGGATCGGGCGCGACTGTTTGAACCCTATGTGACTACACGCGACGAAGGGACGGGGCTGGGCCTGCCCATCGTCAAGAAAATCATCGAAGAACACGGCGGAGCGCTGACGCTTGAGGACGCGCCCGTCTTTGACGGACAGGACCATTTTGGCGCGATGGCCGTAATCCGTTTGCCGGGGGCCAATATGTCCTCGACCGTTGCGCCACAGAAGCAGGCAATTAGAACCAACAAACTGAAAGCAGGCCAAAGATGAGTGACATTCTGATCGTAGATGACGAGCGCGATATTCGCGAGCTGGTGTCCGACATTCTGGAGGACGAAGGCTATTCAACCCGGCTGGCGGCCAACTCGGACGAGTGCATGGCGTCCATCAATTCCGAGCCGCCGGGGCTGTTGATCCTTGATATCTGGCTGAAGGACAGCCGCATGGATGGGATCGATATTCTGAAAGCGGTGAAGCGCGATAACCCAGATGTGCCGGTGGTGATCATTTCCGGGCACGGCAATATCGAAATCGCTGTCGCCGCTATCAAGCAGGGCGCGTACGACTTTATCGAAAAGCCGTTTAACATTGACCAGTTGATGGTGGTGATCCGCCGCGCGATGGAGACGTCTCGCCTGCGCCGCGAGAATGCGTCGTTGAAGCGCAAAGAGGTCAACAACTCGGACATGATCGGCAAATCGGCCTCGTTCCGGGCCATGCAGGGTCAGTTGGACAAAGTGACCAAGTCAAATGGCCGTGTGATGCTGAGCGGTCCTGCCGGGTCGGGCAAGGAAATCGCGGCGCGTTATATCCACGCCCATTCCAACCGTGCCAATGCGCCCTTTGTGACAGTGAACTGCGCAGGGATCGAGCCCGAGCGCGTAGAAGAGGTTTTGTTTGGCCGCGAATCCGCTGAGCGCGGGGTCGAGCCCGGCTTGCTGGAAGAAGCCCATGGCGGTGTTGTCTATTTTGACGAAGTGGCGGACATGCCCCTGGGCACCCAATCCAAGATCCTTCGGGTGTTGGTGGATCAGCAGTTTCAGCGTGTGGGTGGATCGGACAAAGTGCGCGTGGATCTGCGTGTTATATCGTCCACCAACAAGGATCTGGACGAAGAAATCGCAGCCGAGCGGTTCCGCGAAGAACTGTATCACCGTCTGAACGTTGTGCCTGTTGCAGTTCCCTCGCTTGAAGATCGCCGCGAGGATATTCCGGTTCTGGCCCAGCATTTCATCGAAATGTGTAACGAAACCCAAGGTCTGCCGATCCGCGAACTCTCGGAAGAGGCTGTTGCTCTGTTGCAGACGATGACATGGCCGGGGAATGTGCGTCAGCTCAAGAACTTGATCGAACGGGTTTTGATCCTCGGCGACGGAACCGGCCCGATCGAAGCGCGCGAGTTGCCCAGCGAAGAGGATAAGACCGAAGATTCGGGCCGCGTCGTTCTGTCGGGTGCTCTGGCAACCTTGCCGCTGCGCGAGGCGCGTGAAGCGTTCGAGCGAGAGTACCTGCTGACCCAGATCAATCGCTTTGGCGGCAATATCAGCCGCACGGCCAGCTTTGTCGGGATGGAGCGCAGCGCGTTGCACCGCAAGCTGAAGTCGCTGGGTGTCGTTACGTCGAACAAATCCGGTGCACGTGTTGCGCAAATCGATGAGCCGGAACCGGCGGAGTAATCCACCGGGACGGCTGGGCTGGCCATGAGGGCTTCAAACGCAGTGAACCGGCTTGAAACCCGCGGCTATCCAGGTTTCGGAAAGCGCCTGAAACGGCTGCGCCGGTCGGTTGGGTTCAAGCAGGCTCATCTAGCTGAATTGTTGCAGGTGGATCAGGCGACCGTTTCGCGGTGGGAAAGAGGCGGTCAGACACCACCGCCCGAGACCCAACAGGCCGTCTTTGCGGCCCTTGGTCCGGCCCGTACTGATGACAGCGCATTGCGGCGGTTGGTCATGAGCTCGTCAGATTGTGTGCATTTGGTAGAAGAGGCCAGCCACAGGTGTCTTGCCTATTCGGCCAGCCGGGCGCGCGATTGGAAAACCAGCCAGAGCGCTTTGCTTGGTGTGTCGCTGTGGCAATTTGCAACGGAGGAAATACAGGCAGCCGAGGCTGAACTCGATGCCGATGGATGGTGGGAGATGCATACGCCCGCGCCAAAGGCGTTCCTGACGTCCGAAGCTGTCCATGACCGTATTCGTATCAGCGCTGGCGAAATCATCTGGGAACGTCTCTATCTGTCTGACGGCACGCCTGTTCGTCTGGTCAGCGGTTCCAGACACTAAGGTCGCATAATTTATGCGTTCCGCGACCGGGCGCGGCACGTTAGAAGCGCCCAATGCTACGGGTATTTCAGGTCCTCATTCTTTGGCTGGCCGGATTGGGTGCGGCGACGCAATTTGCAAAAATTGCAGTTCCGTTTCCCGAGCTTGTCTTACTGTATCCTGATCACACCGAAGCCATGGGATGGTTGCTGTCGATCATCAGCCTGATCGGAGCCTTGCTTGGGGCCTTGTCCGGGGCCATCGTAGGGCGGGTTGGGCCCATGAAGCTTTTGATTTTCGGCTTGTGCCTCGGTGGCGCGATTTCAGTGTTTCAGGCGACATGGCCCGGATTTTACATCATGCTGGCCAGTCGCTTTGTTGAAGGGCTTTCGCATCTGGCCATTGTCGTCGCTGCGCCCACACTGATCGCGCAAATCACAACCGGCAAAGCGCGTAACATTGCGATGGTCCTTTGGAGTACATTCTTTGGCGTCGCTTTCGCACTGAATGCGTGGATCGGACTACCGATGATCGCCGCTTTTGGTCTGACCACGTTCTTCCTGCTGCATGGTTTCTTGATGCTTGGAGTAGCTGGTGTGATCCTGATCTGCCGGATGCGCGTGCAATTTGCCTCTGACACCAAACCTTGGCGGTGGGCAGAAGTGCTGAACGTTCATCTTCGCACTTATCGCTCTCCCTTCGTGTCAGCCCCGGCAGTGGGGTGGTTCTTTTATACGCTGACCTTTGTGTCTTTGCTGGCCATCCTGCCGGGTCGTTTGCCGGAAGACATCAGCGCGCATGTCGCCGGGTTGATGCCGCTGGCGGGTATTGTCCTGAGTTGGATAGCTGTTCCTGTCCTATTGAATGTGATGCCCTGCGTCGCGGTGATCAATCTGGGGCTCGGGCTGGGCATTTTTTCCATTTCCGGGGCCTTCCTTGGCCTGCCGTTGGAGATCGTGTGCGTTCTACTGTTTGCCGTTTTGGGACTCGTACAGGGGGGCAGCTTTGCTGCAGTACCGATCCTGAACCAAACGGCCGAGGCGCAGGCGCTTAGCTATGGGGCCATGGCGCAGATGGGCAACGCGGGAAACTTGCTGGGCACACCGGTTCTGCTGGCGGTTTTGTGGCGCGTGGATGAGGCCGGGATGCTGCTGAGTATAACCGGAATTTATGCGATCGCGATCCTTGCGCATACCGCGCTGGCCCGCCAGCGCGCAGCACAAACCAACTCAGCCTGACTGACCAGGCGAAATGATCTGAAAAGACCCGTCATCGAATTTTACAAAACACGATTGCGTTGTAAGTGGCGGCAATGTAGTTGTGCGCGTTGCAGGTACGCTTGATTTTACGTTTTGCTTGCAGGGCGGCAGGCTGACGGGGCGGAATCCTTTTTGCGCCATGCACTGCGCCTCGACCGTGTTGCGCAGGCCCTGGTTCACATCCACGGTATAGACCCGACCGGGCTGCCACCATCCCGGGGACTGGTAACACCGTCCCCGACCGTCGCAATAGGTGCGCCCGGGCCAGTATGTTGGCGGGCTCTGGCGGATTTGATTGGCAACCGGCACTTCTTGTACCGCCTTAAGCTGGCACTGTGTCGTCTCTTGTTGCAGGCGGGAAACGGTTGCACCTTCGCGGTAATAAAGCGAAAGCGGCCCGCCGCATGAGGACAGCACCATTAGGGTTGCAAGCATAGGAAACAGCGTTTTCATATGCTTATCTTGCCGCAGCCGCACAGAGATGACAATTCAATTGACCGCTTTGGGGGCATCTGTCATTCAATCCTTTCAGGCAGAAGGGCCAGAAACATGAAGGTCATCATATGCGGCGCGGGTCAGGTTGGCTGGCAGATTGCGCGGCACCTTTCGGGCGAACTGAATGACGTAACGGTCGTGGACAACAATCCCGATCTCGTGCGCCGGGCGACGGAAACGCTGGATGTGCAGGGCATTGCAGGGTTTGCAAGCTATCCTGACGTGCTGGAACGGGCAGGGGCCCGCGACGCCGATATGATAATTGCTGCGACCCATTCTGACGAGGTGAACATGGTTACCTGTCAGATGGCGCATTCGGTGTTCTCGATCCAGCGTAAGATCGCGCGCTTGCGCTCCAAGTCCTATCTGGAAGCCATTCATTCGGACCTTTACCGCCGCGATCACTTGCCCATCGATGTGGTGATCAGCCCCGAACGCGAAGTGGCTGCTGCAGCGATGCGTCGCCTGTCGGCGCCGTCGGCCTTTGACACCGAGATTTTCATGGATGGCAAGGCGCAGCTACTGGGCATCAGGGTGGAAGAGGATTGCCCGATTGTGAATACGCCGCTCCGGCAACTGACTGATCTGTTTTCCACACTCAGTTCGATTGTGGTTGGTGTTCGGCGCGAGGGTACGCTGTTCGCGCCTGAATCCGAGGATCAGCTGTTCGTAGGCGACGAGTGTTACGTCTTTACCAATGTGAACGACGTGAACCGCACCATGGAAGTGTTCGGAAAAGCCCAAAAGCGACAGGATCGGGTTGTGATCGTTGGCGGCGGCAATGTCGGTTTGGAGGTGGCCAGAACGCTGGAGGAGCGCGAAAGCCGCGTGCGCGCAAAGGTCATCGAACGCGACCGCCAATGCGCCGAGATCGCCGCCGAAGCGCTGGAGCGGACGATTGTTTTGCATGGGGACGGTTTGGATTCCGGCTTGCTGAGCGAGGCCGGGATCGACCGGGCCGATGCGATGCTGGCCGTCACGGATGACGACCGCACGAACATGCTGGCTGCCGTGCGTGCCAAGGCCGAAGGCTGTGCGCTTGCGATTGCGCTGATCAACGATCCCAGCATGGTTGCCCTTATGGGACCGTTGGGCATTGATGCTTATATTAACCCGCGCGCTACCACCGTCAGCTCGATCCTGCGCCATATCCGGCATGGGCGTGTTAGACAGGTCTATTCCATCGGTGACGCCGAGGCCGAGGTGATCGAGGCCGAGGTTCTGTCGACCTCTCCGATGGCGGGGCAGAAACTGCGCGATATCGATTTCCCCGAGGGTGTGCTGGTTGGTGCCGTGCGCAAAGGAGACGAGGTTCTGCGTCCGACGGGCAGTCTGCGGATTGATGAAAAGGACGTGGTCGCAATCTTTGCCATGGCCAAGGACGTGCCCGAGGTCGAACGTCTGATGCAGGTCTCAATCGATTTCTTCTGATGGCGCGCGCAGGGACACAACAGGTTGGGATTCTGCGGCGTTTACCGTTGTTCCTGCTGATCTGGGCTATCGTGTCGCTGGCCATGTGGATTCCGGCAGTCTATGCTCTGGTGCTGGATGATCACGATACATCGCGGTCCTTTCTTTACTCGGGCCTTCTGGGCCTGTTTCTGGT
The DNA here is from genome assembly GCF_013110775.1 of Ruegeria sp. HKCCD7296. Taxonomy (NCBI): domain Bacteria; kingdom Pseudomonadati; phylum Pseudomonadota; class Alphaproteobacteria; order Rhodobacterales; family Roseobacteraceae; genus Ruegeria; species Ruegeria sp. HKCCD7296. The sequence goes on along the minus strand of NZ_WVRF01000003.1, from coordinate 168,550 downwards.
CGCAATAATTGCAATGGCCTCTTCCAATCGCATTCCACGGCGGGGGACTTTGGGGCAGTTAGCGGTGATGCTGGGCTGTTTCACCATCCTGCCGATCTTTCTGGCGATACCGCTCCATGATGCGCTTGGCACGACCACATTTCTGAACGCCTATTTCGATATGGTCAGCGCGCTGACAACGACCGGGGCTGATCTGTTTCCTGATTACAACCGGCTAAGCGCGCCGCTGCATCTTTGGCGTGCACTGGTCGGTTGGATGGGTGGCTTGCTGATGTGGATTGCGGCCGCTGCGATTCTGGCGCCGCTGTCCCTTGGCGGGTTCGAGGTAACAGCCAAGGGGCAGCCCGGTCGGCCGGTGTCAGGTGTTGCGCAAAGCGAACGCGTGGACCCGCGCGGCCGTTTGCTGCGTGTAGCGCGGGCGCTGGCACCGGTATACGCCGGGCTGACTGTAGTGATCTGGGTTCTTCTGATGATCGCGGGCGAGGCCGGTTTGACCGCCGTTTGCCACGCAATGTCGGTGATGGCCACGTCCGGTATCTCTCCGGTTGGTGGTATGGAGGGGGCGCAGGCCGGGTTTACCGGTGAAGCGATCCTATTTTTGTTCCTGTTCTTTGCCCTTTCGCGCCTGACTTTCTCGACCGATACTGCCGCCACAGGGTTTTCTCGTTTGGACAGAGACCCCGAGTTTCGCATCGGCCTGATGATCGTTCTGGCGGTTGCACTTTTATTGTTTTTCCGGGTGGTGGCCGGCGTCACCGAGATCGGTGGGCAAATCGCTCCACTTCAGGCGTTGCAGGTGATTTGGGGTATGCTGTTCACCGTGCTGGCCTTCCTGACCACTGCCGGGTTCGAAAGTGCGAACTGGAACGATGCGCAGCAATTGTCGGGTCTTGGCACGCCGGGGTTGTTGCTGATGGGACTTGCGCTGATTGGCGGTGGGGTCGCCACCACGGCCGGAGGCGTCAAGCTGTTGCGGGTTTTTGCGTTGTACCTGAACGGTGCGCGCGAGATCGACCGATTGATCTATCCCTCATCCGTCAGCGGTGTCGGGGGCGGCAACCGGCGTATTCAGAGCGACGGAGCCTTTATCGCCTGGATCTTTTTGATGCTTTTCGCTCTGACGCTGGCGGTGTTCAATCTTTTGCTGGCGGCGATGGGGGCCGGATTTGAACAGGCAATGGTGCTGAGCGTTGCCACCCTGACGACGACAGGTCCATTGATCGAGCTGGCGACGGATGTCCCGATCCGGCTGATTGATTTGTCCGCAGGGGCAAAACTTACGCTCTGTGCAGCGATGGTGATTGGTCGTCTGGAAACGCTTGCAATTATTGCATTGATCACACCGTCGCTGTGGCGGGATTGAACCACAACGCCCGGCCAACGTTACCGCCTTATTTTTCATCTGGAATATCTCTGCGCGGCACTCCATACTCGCCCGGAGGGAGCGCGTTGGTCCGCAGCGCGTAGCAAGAACAATGGCGAGATTATAAAAATATGGCTTCGGACAGACAGAATCTTCAGGATGCCTTCCTGAACAATGTACGGAAAGCTAAGGTTCCGGTAACGATCTTCCTGATCAATGGCGTGAAACTGCAAGGTGTGATCACCTGGTTCGACAATTTCTGCGTATTGTTGCGCCGCGACGGACAGTCGCAGTTGGTCTATAAACACGCGATTTCGACCATCATGCCATCACAGCCGATCAATCTGTATGAGGGCGAAGACGCCTCTTGATGGAACATGACCGGAGGCGCACCCGAGCCTGGGTGCTGCATCCCGAAATCAAATCAGATGAACAGCGCCGTGTTCCCGAACCGGCGCTGGCTGAGGCGGTTGGACTGGCCGCTGCACTACCCGATCTGGATGTGATTGGGTCCGAGATTGTGCGCCTGCAACGTGCCCAACCGGGGCTTTTGTTCGGCAGTGGCAAGATCGAGGAACTGACCGAACGGCTGCATGACAGTGAAATCGAGTTGGTTTTGATCGACGGGCCGGTCACGCCCGTGCAGCAACGCAATCTGGAAAAGGCATGGAAGGTTAAGATACTCGACCGAACCGGGCTGATCCTTGAAATTTTCAGCGATCGCGCGCGCACCCGTGAAGGGGTGCTGCAGGTCGAGATGGCGGCTCTCAGCTATCAACGCACGCGATTGGTGCGGGCCTGGACCCACCTTGAACGGCAACGCGGCGGGTTGGGATTCGTTGGCGGACCCGGTGAAACCCAGATCGAAGCCGACCGCCGCGCCATTGACGAACAATTAGTCAGACTAAGGCGTCAGCTGCAGAAAGTGGTCAAGACCCGTACCCTGCACAGGGCTGCGCGCGCCAAGGTGCCGTATCCAATCGTTGCCCTTGTGGGGTATACAAACGCGGGCAAGTCGACCCTGTTCAACCGCTTGACCGGGGCCGAAGTGATGGCCAAGGACATGCTGTTTGCAACGCTTGACCCAACCATGCGTCGCGTCCAGCTTCCTGATGGCCCTGAGGTGATCCTGTCGGACACGGTGGGCTTTATCTCGAATTTGCCGACCGAGCTTGTGGCGGCCTTCCGCGCAACCCTCGAGGAAGTGCTGGGCGCGGACCTGATCGTTCATGTGCGTGACATCAGCCACGAAGAAACGGATGCGCAGGCCCAGGATGTTGAGACTATCCTGACCTCATTGGGTGTCGATGAAGAACGTCCACGGCTTGAAGTTTGGAACAAGATCGACCTGCTCAACCCCGAGGACAAAGACGCCGCTTTGGCGCGGGCTGGACGGGACCCGGCGATATTCTCAATCTCGGCAGTAACGGGCGAAGGCGTTAACCCGCTGTTGGCCGAGATCGCCACACTGCTTCAGGGTGCACGGCACGAGGTTGTCTTGGACCTGTCTTATGCCGAGGGGGACAAGCGGGCGTGGCTGTTCCGTCAGGACGTTGTCCAGGGTGAGGATCAAACCGAAGAAGGGTTCCGCCTGACCGTTTTGTGGACAGACAAGCAAGCCGCGCGGTTTGCGTCGCTTTGAACAAGGTGGAAAGGTCAGCTATGACGGAAAATTCAGATCAAAGAGTGTTCTTGAACGGCCTTATCGATGTACCGCAGGACCGGCTTGAAGACGTGCGGGCAGCTTTGCCGCTCCATATCGCTCTTACACGCGCGGAAGAGGGCTGTATGTCTTTCGAAGTTGTGGAAGATCAGACAACGCCCGGGCGGTTCATGGTGTCGGAAGTGTTTGCAACGCAAGCGGCCTTTGACGCCCATCAGGTGCGAACCAAGGCGTCAGACTGGTTTCAGGTCACGCAGGGAATACCCAGGAACTACACGATAGAAACGGCTGCGGATCGGACACGTTAAGCTATTTGCCGTCAATCTGCCGTTGATAGTCATCTGCGTCGAACCAGCCTAGCGAAGACTTTACAAGATAGTCTGACGTCAATTCCCACTCTTCCCAACCGCGTGCCACAACGTGATTGCCGGTTTCGGCGTGGTTCCCCTCTAGAGTCCAAACAAAAATAGCGTGAGATCCGGCCCATCGCATCATATCGCAGCGGACCTCTAGATCAGGAAAGTCGGCGTAAAAGCCACGAGCCATATCGGCAATCGCTGCGCGCCCTTCTATGGGGTCGCCCCGATTGATCGTGATTTGTCCATCAGGTGCAAAGAAACCGGCAACTGCATCGGGGTCACCGGAACTCCAGGCAATTGCGTAATCCCGCGCAAGATTGTTCAATGTATCCCGAATACTGGCCATATTCGCCCCCCTTTGGTCCCACATAATCGGTGGAATGATCATAGGCGAAAAAGGTTCAAGGTGCCACGATGCCCCAGAAACCGGGGCGAGGAGTTGCCGATTAGGCGGATTATCGCGGGATCAGATTGGTCACGCCAACCGCTGCAGCGCGGGCCAGATCAAGGTCCAATGACATCGGGATATATTCGCCACGCCGCCATAGCTGCGCCTGATCGTCGTAGTAGCGCGACAGGAAATGACCCGATTGACCGGTTGCTGTGATAAAGACCGAGCTGTTGGGATCAGCAAAATCGTACACCCCGCGATACCCGGCACCGTGTACGTTCTGGAACGGATCCGGGCCTTCGCCTGACGTGCGCCCGCGTAGCAGCGTATTGTCGCCACCGCTGGTCGATTGGCGGATGTTCACGAAATAGCGCAGGACAGGCACGTCGCCCAGGACCGGGTGATCATGCGTGGCTTGATGCGCATCGCCCCAGCGCAGGGATTCCAACGCGCTGCCATAGCGCTCAGAAATCCAGATCAGGGCGTCGTCCAGCGCCAGTCGGGCCATTTCGGTACACGTCTCAACCGGGGCGCTTTGTCGTACATCGCACCAGACGCTTGCTCCGTCGATGTCACGATAAACGCGTTCGATGAACAGCGGCTCGACGTGTTTGTATTCGCTGGCCAGTGGCCCAAGCTCATCCGCGATCAGGCGGATCTGAAGAGCGCGCAACCATGCCGCATAGATCAACGGCTCGGGCAGGTGTTCATTCATCTCACCATTCCAGTCTGCCAGCAGTGACAAGGCGATCTGGCGCTGACGTTCCGGTGTGCCCTCGGGGGCCGAGGCACCGGTGAACCACAGGTCTGCGCCGATGAGCGGTAGCAGGGACCGCGCCGTGAAGCTGACGGTATCAAGTTGCGCTTCGACAAAGCTGTCACGGGTATGCACCTCACGCGATTGCATCAGGCGATCCCAGCGATGCACACGCTGTGTATCGCCCCATTCGTAGGAGACATGGTTGGGGAAAGGACGGTCGATAATCTTGTTGTTCGTATTACCCAGAATGCCACCGACCGGGGCAACAAATTCCGGATTGTCCGCATAGGGCAGGCGGCCCTGCCAGCGGTTTGCCTCGATCCAGCCGGGCGTTGGGATGCGCCCGCGGCTTTGGTTTTGCAGATCCCGGCTGGGCATGGCACCGATCAACTTCATCCCAATTGTAGTCCGGTCTACCAGAGACAGGTTCTGGGATGGGGCGATGAACTGCTCGCCCGCTTGTATGGCCTGACGCACGTTGTCCGCATTCATGAGCGCCATAGAAGCGGTCATCGAAGTGTCGCGCGGGCTGAGCGCCGTCCAGGACAGAGACGCCACATGGCCGGGCGGAGTGATGGTCTCCAGCTTGTAATCCGTGCCGGGCAGCACCGGGCCGTTATCTGTCCAGCGCAGCGTTAGTGTGACTGGCGCCTCGTCTTTGATGGAGATGATCGATGGGCGGGTCAGAAATTCTTTGTAGCCATCGGGGGTCAGATATTCCTCTGGGTTGTCCGGGTTCAGCTGTTCTATGTGCAGGTCCTGATCATCCAGATAAGATGAGGTCAGCCCCCATCCCAACCTGTCACTGCGTCCGGTCATAATGGCAGGAACACCGGGTATCGAGGCTCCGATCACACCACCTTTTTTAAGATCAAGATGGGTCAGATACCACACACCGGGGGCTGTGAAACCCAGATGCGGGTCGTTTGCCAGCAAAGTGCCTCCACTTGCCGACCGCGATGGGGCGGCGGTCCAAGCATTGGACGCTCCGGCCAAGCCGCGTTTGGGAAGCGGTGAGAGAGGTGTTTCGGGTATTTCAGTGCCGGCGGCGTAGCGCGGCAGATTGGGAAACAGGGACGCATATTCCGGAAGGGCCGCGATGCCAGGACCGGGGACGTCAGGCAGGATGTCGGCCAGACGCTCGGGGTTGTTCAATATCAAAGAGGTGCGGGCGCGCAGAACCTCATCACTCAGGTGGCCTGAAAGTTGCAAAGCCATCAGCTTGATGACCGCAATGCTGTCGCCCGGTTGCCAGGGCGAGACGGGGGCGTTGAACAGGAACATTTCCGGTGCACCGCGACCCAAAGCCTCCTCATTGATTTCGGTCAGCCTTGCATTGACCCCGGCGGCATAAGCCCGCAAGGCGGCTTTGGTATAGTCATCCTGCACCTCGACCGAGCGATGGGCGAGGCCATAGAGATCCAGCCGCCGCAGCAACTTGTCGATGCGCAGCGTGCGTGTCCCGAAGACTTCGGACAAACGGCCTTGCGCAGTCCTGCGCATCACAGTCATTTGCCACAGCCGGTCTTGTGCGTGGGCATATCCCAGTCCAAAGAACACATCCGGATCGGTTTGGCCCAGAATATGCGGCACGTTGGCGGTGTCGCGAACGATCTCGACAGGGGCGGTAAGACCATCAACTTCAAGGGTCTGGTCGTAATCCGGCAGGGACTGGCTTGCCAGGAAATAGACAAGGCCTATCGCGGCGAGGATCAGAATAATCAGACCCGACGCGATGCGCACCAGCCAGCGGAAAACAAGACCCATTACTGCCCCATATTATCTTTTGGAATAAGGTTGCGCAGAGATTAGAGGATGGTCGGTCTGACCGAAAGAGGAACGCGGCAAGAACCTGCTTGGAAACGCTTATAAATAATTGCCCCGCCGCAGTGTTGTGCTGCGACGGGTGCCATGTGTGGGGGAAGTGGTAATTTGGGTTATGGAATAATGCGCGTGTATTTCGTGCCTTCGATGGTCGCGCCGAATTTCAGACCGGCCTGACCAAAGACCGCCGCCAGCACTGGCGTACGCAGTGTAGTTGTGTCCGTGGACAAAGAATTCCCAGTTGAGTCAACCACATAGCCAATATCGGCGCCGGCTGTCCATCCGCTGGAACGGCGGAAATCGTTCAGTGCAGCTTCGGTCATAAAGAACAGGACATGCGCATATTGCTGCGCACCAAATTGCAGGCCGGCGGTTCCGGAAATTGCGGAATAGTAATCGACCGTCGCCCCGTTGATGCGCAGCGCGCCTTGCCCGTAGGCACCGCCAAAAATGATCAACCCGGCGTCAGTTATCAGGGGCATGACCAACATACCGTTGGCTTTGTTCGCAATCTCAACCGTGTTGGGATATTTCGCGTACATCTCGGTCAGCGTGGCGTCCACGCGGGCGTCGATTGTTGCCGCGTTCGAATTGCCGACGCCGTTGCCGCAGGCAGCCGTCAGGGTCAGACCTGCCATGCCAAAGGCAAAGCCGCGACGGCTCAGTCGGGGGGAAGGGGAACTGCTCATGGTTTTTATATCTCTGTAACTGTGCCTGATGTTGTCGGGTGAACCCGATCTTGTGGGCAAGGATACGCCGATTGGCCCCATGTGTCACGGGAAAGCTGCTCGCCAACGCCAGTTCGTCGGCGAAAAATTGCGAGTCCTTGGGGTTTTAGCCCTGAAGGATGCGCGCAACCTGCGGCGAGAAATAGGTCAGAATTCCATCGCATCCGGCCCGCTTGAAGGCCAGCAAGCTTTCCAGCATCACCTTCTCGCCATCAATCCAGCCATTCTGCGCGGCCGCCTGAATCATCGCGTATTCACCGGATACCTGGTAAGCATATGTCGGCGCGCCAAAGCCGTCTTTCACACGGCGGCAGATGTCCAGATAAGGCATGCCGGGCTTGATCATCACCATGTCCGCGCCCTCAGACAGGTCACGCTCGATCAAACGTAGAGCCTCGTCCGAATTGGCCGGGTCCATCTGATAGGTCTTCTTGTCACCCGTCAGCGCGCCCGAGGCCCCAACGGCATCTCGGAAAGGCCCGTAAAAGGCACTGGCGTATTTTGCTGCATAGCTAAGGATCATTACGTTGTGATGGCCCGCACCTTCCAGCGCGCGGCGCATTTCTCCGATCCGACCGTCCATCATGTCTGATGGGCCGATGATGTCAGCACCGGCTTCGGCCTGAGAGAGAGTCATTTTGACCAATGCCTCTACGGTCTGATCGTTGACAATCTCACCGTCGACAACGTACCCGTCATGGCCATTGATGTTGTAGGGGTCCAGCGCAACATCGGTCATCACGGCGATGTCGGGGGCAGCAGCTTTGATTGCGCGGATGGCGCGATTGGACAGGTTGTCCGGGTTCCAGGCTTCGGCACAGTCTTCAGTCTTCAGTGCGGAATCTGTGTAGGGAAAGATGCAAATCGCAGGTATCCCAAGCGCTTGGGCTTCGACCGCAGCCTTGGCAATCAAGTCAACCGACCGGCGCACCACACCCGGCATCGAGGGCACCGGTTCTTCAATTCCGTCGCCATCGCGCACAAAGACCGGCCAGATCAGGTCATCTGTGGTCAGCGTGTTCTCTCGCACCAGCCCGCGAATTGCCTCAGACTGACGCGCCCGTCGAAAGCGGGTCATAGGGTAGGGGGCAATAGTCAGCTTCATGGCGCGTTCTCCTTGAACATTCGTGCATTGGGTGGCATGAATTCACAAAGGTCTCAAGGGTATCAATGGACGCGCCACCGCGATGAACCCCCCTGAGTGGTTTGAATAAAGGGTTGGGTTTGGACTGGTACTCTTCGATCTTTGAACTCATTGACATGCGCAGCTTTTCGAATCTGTGGTATTGGATTGTGCTGGCGGTATTTTGGTCATCCGCCAGTCATTGGGTGATGGGCATTCCGTATGATTTGGTTGTTCGTGCGCGTCGGATTGGCGGGCAGGTTGAAATCGACCTTCTGGACATTGTGCGCATCCACACGAACCGGATTTTGCTGATCGTAGATATGTCGGGTGCGATCCTCCTGGCGCTTGCGTGCTTTATGCTCACAGGTTTGGCCATGCTGGGTTTCTACTATGACGTAGAGTTTGCACAGGCGGTGTTTTTGTTGGCGTTTCCAATGACTTTGGTGTTGCTTGTGAACATATCGCAAGCTAGACGTTTGCGCCGGCAGGAACTGACGCTGGAAACTGTTTCCAAGACCATTTCACGCTGCAGGCTGTACACGCAGATCATCGGCATGATCTCGATACTGGTCACTTCTTTCTGGGGCATGTATCAGAACATCTCGATCGGCGTTCTTGGGTAGAAAAATCTGAAAGGCGAGGCGATGAAGGCTCCGAACCACGTGACAGTTGGCGGTGCCCCCGAAGGGTTTGACGCGCAGCTCGTACTGAACGAAATCGCCCGCAGCAACGGGCCGGTGGCCCATGTCGCACGAGATGACAAACGGATGGAGGCGATGCGCGCCGCGTTGGCCTTCTTTGCCCCCGACATTCCGGTTTTTGTGTTTCCCGGCTGGGATTGTCTTCCTTACGACCGTGTGTCGCCGAACGCGGATATTTCAGCGGCACGAGTGGCCACTTTGGCGGCACTGGTCCATCAGATGCCGCAGAAATTCGTACTGCTGACCACGCTGAATGCCGCGACCCAGCGCGTACCCGCGCGCGAGGTGCTGCGCGAAGCGGCGTTTACCGCGCGTGTTGATCAGCGCATCGACGAGACCGCGCTCAGGAATTTTCTGGTGCGTATGGGATTCACCCAAAGCCCAACGGTGATGGAGCCCGGCGACTATGCCATTCGCGGCGGCATCATCGACATCTTCCCGCCGGGCGAATCCGGTCCTGTCCGTCTGGATCTTTTCGGAGACGTTCTGGACGGTGCGCGTCGCTTTGATCCGGTGTCTCAGCGCACCACTGAAAAGCTGGATGTAGTGGAACTTGCGCCTGTATCCGAGGTCATTTTGGACGAGGCCGCTATCACCCGGTTCCGTCAGAATTATCGCATCGAATTTGGCGCGGCAGGTACAGATGATCCGCTTTACGAAGCGGTCAGTGCCGGTCGCAAACATCAGGGCATCGAGCATTGGCTGCCGTTTTTTCACGACAAGCTTGAGACGCTGTTTAACTATCTGCCGAACGCCACAATCACCTTGGATGATCAGGTCACACCAGCGCGTCTGGCGCGGTGGGATACGATTGCCGATCAATACGAAACCCGGCGTCTGGCGCTGGAAAACCGGTCCCGCATGGACACGGTTTATAAACCGACGCCTCCGGGGCTGCTGTACCTTGACGATGCCGCGTGGGAGGCCGCAGTTGCAGATCGCAGGGTGATGCAGTTCAGTCCTTTGCCGCAGGCATCTGGGCCCGGTGTCATTGACGCAGGCGGGCGAATTGGGCGCAACTTTGCCCCGGAACGTCAGCAGGAGAACATCAGCCTGTTTGGCGCTTTGGCCAGCCATATCACAGCCAAGCTCGACAAAGGCCCTGTGTTGATCGCCTCTTATTCAGAAGGTGCGCGCGAACGTCTGACCGGTTTGATCGAAGATGAAGGTCTGGCCGAGGCCATCCCGGTGACGAACGGCACCCGCATCGGTAAACGCGGTTTGCATCTTGCTGTTTGGGCACTGGAGCACGGGTTTGAAACCCCTGGCCTGACAGTCATCGCCGAACAGGACGTATTGGGTGACCGCCTGATCCGCCAGCCCAAGAAGCGGCGCAAGGCCGAGAACTTCCTGACCGAGACCCAATCTCTTAGCCCCGGTGATCTGGTGGTGCATGTGGACCACGGGATCGGTCGCTATATGGGGATGGAGGTCGTTACAGCCGCAGGCGCCGCGCACGAATGCCTGCTGCTGGAATACGCCGAGCAAGCCAAGCTGTACCTGCCGGTCGAAAACATCGAACTTCTGTCGAAATACGGCCATGACGAAGGTTTGCTGGACCGTCTTGGTGGTGGCGCTTGGCAGGCCAAGAAGGCCAAGCTGAAAGAACGCATTCGCGAGATGGCGGACAAACTGATCCGCATCGCCGCTGAACGTGCCCTGCGCAAGGCTCCGGTGATGGACCCGCCGCCGCACGCGTGGGAGGAGTTCAGCGCACGCTTCCCGTATCAGGAGACCGATGACCAGCTGCGGGCCATTTCGGATGTGATGGAAGACATGCATTCTGGTGCCCCAATGGATCGCCTGATCTGTGGCGACGTGGGCTTTGGCAAAACCGAGGTCGCCATGCGGGCCGCCTTTGTGGCGGCCATGTCCGGCGTACAGGTGGCCGTCGTGGCACCAACAACCCTGTTAGCCCGCCAACACGCGGCCAGTTTCAAGGAACGGTTCCGCGGTTTTCCGCTGGAAGTGCGGCAGCTGTCGCGGTTTGTGTCCGCGAAAGAAGCTCAGCAAACCCGTGATGGGCTGGCACGCGGAACGGTGGATATTGTGATCGGCACCCATGCTCTGCTGGCCAAGACCATTCGGTTTAACAATCTGGGCTTGCTGATCATCGATGAGGAACAGCATTTCGGCGTAGGTCACAAGGAACGTCTGAAGCAACTGCGCAGCGACATTCACGTGCTGACCCTAACCGCGACTCCGATACCTCGGACGCTGCAATTATCGCTGACCGGCGTGCGCGATCTGTCGATCATCGGAACGCCTCCCATCGACCGCTTAGCCATCCGAACATATGTCAGCGAGTTCGATGCCGTCACGATCCGAGAGGCGCTGCTGCGTGAACACTATCGCGGCGGTCAGAGTTTCTATGTGGTACCCCGTATTTCGGACCTGCCGGAGATTGAAGAGTTCCTGAAGGACCAACTGCCCGAACTGACTTATGTGGTGGCGCATGGTCAGATGGCAGCGGGTGAACTCGACGACCGAATGAATGCGTTTTACGACGGCAAATATGACGTGCTGCTGGCCACGACCATTGTCGAAAGCGGGCTCGATATTCCGACCGCAAACACAATGGTTGTTCACCGCGCGGATATGTTCGGTCTTGCGCAACTCTATCAGATACGGGGGCGGGTAGGGCGGTCGAAGACTCGTGCCTATGCTTACCTGACTACCAAGCCGCGTCAGAAGCTGACCGCCACGGCTGAAAAACGCCTGCGCGTTTTGGGCTCGTTGGATACGCTGGGGGCGGGGTTCACACTAGCGTCGCAAGACCTGGACATTCGCGGAGCAGGTAACCTTCTGGGTGAGGAACAGTCCGGCCAGATGCGCGACGTGGGGTACGAGCTCTACCAATCCATGCTGGAAGAGGCGATTGCCAAGATCAAGGCAGGTGAGATGGAGGGGCTGTCGGATGCCGACGATCAATGGGCCCCGCAGATCAATTTGGGCGTGCCGGTTCTGATCCCGGAGGATTACGTGCCCGATCTGGATGTGCGCTTGGGCTTGTATCGCCGCCTGTCCTCGCTGTCGACCAAGGTGGAGCTAGAAGGGTTCGCCGCCGAACTGATCGACCGGTTCGGAAAACTGCCAAAAGAGGTCAACACTCTGATGCTGGTCGTTCGCATCAAGGCTATGTGCAAGCGCGCCGGGATTGCCAAGCTGGATGGCGGCCCAAAGGGCGCAACCATTCAGTTTCACAACGACAAGTTTGCTTCGCCTCAGGGGCTGGTCGAATTCATCCAGAATCAGCGTGGTATGGCCAAGGTCAAGGACAACAAGATCGTTGTGCGGCGCGATTGGAAGAAAGACAGTGACAAGATCAAAGGTGCCTTTGCGATCGCCCGCGACCTTGCTGAAAAAGTGGTCGCGCAAAAGAAAAAGGCCAAAGCCGGTTGAACTGTGGGCAGGGGGCGCTGCCCCCGCTGCGCGTTCCGCGCATCTCCCCCGAGGTATTTGCGGCCAGATGAAGAGACGGATCCCCGCTTCATCTGGCTAAAAATACCTCCGCCGGAGGCATCGCGCTGCAGCGCGATCTATCCCACTAATCACGCATCGCGGCCTGCGCACAGAAGCAAGAGGCCGCCACCATCTGGTCGGCCCGTGCCAAGGCCAGGTCGAGCCGCTGTTTGATTTGGCGGATTTCTGTCGTTTCCTGCCTAGCCGCGAGGCAATCGTGCAACCCCTTCAGACTCCACACGTTGTCGGGGTGGATAGAGGCGCGGCTTAGCGCACCGCACAAGCCCAGATCTTCGCGATATACATCTTCGGCTTCGGCCATATGGCCTTGTTCAAACAGCAATGCCCCAAGCGCGTGGCGGGTGGGCTGCATCCAGCCCCAGGGTTCGTCATAGGGCAAGGTGTCGTCCAACTCGACCGAGCGGCGTAGATGAGCAAAGGCGATTTCAAAGTTGCCCTTGCGATATTCGATCTCACCCCGCAGCATTTCCTGCGCGATCTCGAGCAGATCGACCACACGATTGTTGTGCAGTCTGCGGGTTTCGGGGACGCATTCCTTGGCTGCGAGAAACAGGTTCTCTTCAGCTTCGGCGTGGACGACATCGCCGGTTGCGGCATGAGCGATGGCGCGGGCGTAGTGGGTCGTGGCTGTCAGGGTGCGGTAAAGGTCCGGATCGGAGGGAAGGTCCAGCGCCTTGGCCTCTTCCCAGCGGCCAAACCGGATCAGGATGTGCGGCCCCATGGACATGTAGCTTTCGAAGAAATCAGCCATGGGCGGGCTTTCGATACGCAGCATCTCTTCGGGCGTTGTATCCCAAAGGCCCTGATTGGCGCGCAGGGCGGGTTCGATCTGTCCCAGAAACAGGGCACCGTAAATCGCGAAGTGATAGTTGTGTTGACGATAGCCAGTGTAGATGTTGAACGCGCCTTCACGTTCGTAATACTTCAAGTCAGCTTCCGAGGCTTTTTCATTCCAGTGCACCACATTTTGGTAATGGCCGCACAGCACATCGATATGCGTCGGCATATGCACGAGATGGCCCGCATCCGGTACCAATGTGCGCAAAACATCCCCGGCTTTCAGTGCCTTTTCTGGCGTTGGCGACATCTCCATCAGGTGGACGTAAAGATGCAACAAGCCAGGATGGGACATTGCGTCGGGATCGTTGGCTATGGCCCATTCAAGCACCTCTTGTGCTTCAAGTGTGGCTGCGCCTTCTGCGGGTTGGCCGGTATTCAGATCCCACATCTGCCATGGTGTTAGGTTCAGCAACGCTTCGACATAGATTGTACGAAGGTCGAGGTGATCTTGGTGCGTTGCAAATGCCGCGCGCATTGCGTCAGCAAAGTCATGATCCCACTGGTGCATGTCCTCGATTGGATCGGATTGCGGGTAACGTGCGGGCAGAGCGTGGATCAGAGCCTGCTCAACAGGCGTGCAGTTATCGGCATTTTCCAAAGCCTTCTGCATTGCGTCATGGGCCAGCGTCAGTGCCTTTTTGCGTCCTCGGTCGTCCTGTAAGTCCCAGGGCAGGTTGTAATTCGGACCCGCCGCATAGGCCACACCCCAATGAGCCATGGCGCATTGGGGGTCATGCTCGACCGCGCGTTGAAAACAGGCGACGGCTTCTTCGTGATTATAACCGTAGGTCCAGTTCAGGCCCCGGTCGAACCACCGTTGTGCTTCGGGGTTCGAAGTGGAAACTGGGCAGGTGTATGTACCTAGATCGTAGTAGTCGCTCATTGAAAACCCTCCCCTCAGCTTGAGCGGAGGGTAGCGCGTTTCCAACGGCTTGCACAGGTCAGGCGGGCAGGCGCTCTTCCAAGCGGCCCATATGCAGCATGAGGCCGAAGGCAAGAACGCACATGGTCAGGATGCCGAAAGTCAAAGGTGCGATGGAACCGTCGAACAGCAATCCGATCGGGGCGGCGATGACGGCTGCCAGCACAGTCGAAATTGCCCCGATCACCGAAGCTGCCATGCCTGCAATATGGCCCATAGGCTCCATTGCGATGGCGTTCAGGTTGCCGATTGTCATGCCAGCCATGAAGAAAACCATGGTTTGCCAAAAGACGAACAGCGCAAATGAGGCGTTTGGCGGCAGGTTCGTCATGTTGAGAAGAATGACCAGCGATGTGATGGCGATCTGAGCGCCAAAGGCAAATGTCACCATACGTCGCATTCCGACACGCACGACCAATGCAGCGTTCAGCAAACTTGCCGACCCTGACATCAGGGCGACGAAGCCGAACCAGAAGGGAAAGCTTTCGGCCCGATCATAAATCACATCATAAACCGGCTGCACCATGGTAAGAATAGTAAACAGCATCCCCATGCACAGTGTCTGAACAAAGATCGACAGACGCACTGTGGGGTGGGCAAACATCTCTTGCACGGCGGCGATCATCAGGGGCAGGCGGAAGGGGCGACGGTTTTCTGCGGCGAGGGATTCGGGCAGGCGAACACCCATCCAACTGACAACGATCAGTGCAAACAGGATGAAAGAGACGAAGATGCCGCGCCAGCCGAACAGGGCGATCACACCCGCACCCAGCATTGGTGCGATGGCTGGAACCAGCGTGAAGATCATCATGGCTATTGATACGATTCGGGCCATTTCACGACCGGAATAAAGGTCTCGGATAATAGCCATAGCCACGACCCGCGGACCAGCTGCGCCTAAACCTTGCACAACACGTGCGATCAGAACCAGCTCGAGCGAGGAACTGGCCCACGCAACCGCAGATGCCGCAATGTAAAGAACTGCGCCGCCGAAAATTACAGGTTTGCGCCCCAGCGCATCCGAGATCGGACCGGTAAAGAATGTGCCAATCCCCATGCCCAGCACAAACGAGGTCAGGATCAACTGTGCCCGATTGATGTCATCGGGGCTGAGCTGTGCGCCGATTTCTGGCAGGGCGGGCAGCATTGAATCGATCGAAAAGGCGATAGTGGCGAACATCATTGCGATTAGCGCAATGAATTCCGCCTTCGACATGCGGTTGGTCATGAAGAACTCCTAACCTGTTCGCGCTATCACGGCGGATCAGGTTAAGCCAGACTGGAAATTCGCACAGACCTCTGTGCTATTCTGCAGAGGAGGCCTCAAGTTGAGACATGATCTCGGCGATCACTTTTTCCCACATCTCAGGGGGTTGCGCCCCTGGAACAGCGTGTTGATTGGCCACAATGTAGGTGGGGACCGAACTGACGCCCATATCACGCGAATGGCTGTCCCGGTTGCGAATATCTTCGCGGTCGGCGTCAGATTTCAGCAATTTCATGACGACGGCGGCGTCCATACCGGCGCTGTCGGCGATGTCAGACAGCACTTCGGGGTCACCGATGTCACGGGCTTGCACGAAATATGCATCGAACAAGGCATCGACGACAGCGTTCTGTTTGCCTTCGATTCCGGCCCAATGGATCAGGCGATGGGCGTCCAACGTGTTGGGCGTGCGCTTCATGCCTTCGAAGTCGATCTTCAGGCCCGCATTCTCTGCATGCTCCACCACCGGAGCATAGGCCCGTACCGCACCGTCCTTGCCGCCGAACTTGCGTTCAAGATACTCACGCCGGTCCATGCCCGCATCCGGCATTTCGGGGTTCAGCTGAAACGGATGCCATTCGATGACAAAGGGGTGATCAGGGACATTGGCCAAAGCCTTGTCCAAATGGGTTTTGCCGATATAGCACCACGGGCAGATCGGGTCGGACAGGATGTCGAGCTTGACGGTCTGGGTCATTTGCTTGGTGCCTCGAAATAGGCCGGCAACGCCCGGCGCAGGAGTTTGCCATTTCCGCCGGTTGGCAGGGCAGGCAGGTGGATGAAGGCGCGCGGTTGCTTGTAGCGCGCCAGATTGGCCTCGACATAGGCGCGCAGGGCCGCATCGTCCAGCTTTTCCGGGCCGGTATAGAAGGCTGCTATCACAAATGTGTCCGGTTTGACCTCAATTGCCGCTGCGCCGACCTGCGTGATGCCGGGAAAGCGGGACAGGGCAGCTTCAACCTCGACTGGCGACACGCGATAGCCGCCTGCGTTCATCATGTCATCATCGCGGCCCAGATAGCTGATCTGGCCGTCCACTGCCATTGCGCCCTGATCTCCGGTCAGAAACCAGTCGCCTTGCATCCGCGCCTCAGCTTCGTCGGGTGCGTTAAGATAGGTCAGCATCAAACCGGGGTCCGAGCGGTGTATGGCGATGGTGCCTTCCTGTCCTTGTGGTACTGGGCCATCCGTCCCCAGGATCGCCACGCGACGCCCCGGTTGCGGCTGCCCCAGCGCGTCGCTACGCGCGGGGTGGGTCGGGCTTGAGGAAACAAAGGTCGAGCATTCGGACATGCCGTAGGCTTCGAATAGATCGGTGCCGGTGCTGGAAACCCATTTCTCATGCAGAGCGCGCGAGAGTTTCTCACCCGCGCATAAGCCATGGCGCAGGTCGGGCAATTCCATGTGTTCGGACATTTGCAGCATCTTCCGAAAGACTCCGGGGGCTGCGGCAAAGATCGTCGCACGGTGCTGGCGCAACAAGGTTGGCAGCGCGTCAATACTGGTGCCGCGTTCCGGGATCAGGGCCGTTGCACCAATGGTCCACGGGTCCATTAACCCGGTGCCCAGCGTATAAGTCCAGTTGAACGCGCCCGCGTGGCACAATCGGTCGGTGTCGCGCAGACCGTACCAGCCATCGACCATCATCTGCCGCGCCCAGATTGCCCGGTGGGCATGGGCCACCGCACGTGGCTTGCCTGACGTTCCAGAGGTGTAGACGACATAGGCCATTCGTTCGGGGTCGCCCATGGCAAAATGGGCTGCAGGCAGGCTTCGCATGGAATTCAACGCATCCAACCCAATCTGATTGGGGTGCGCGGCGCAGGCAACGTCGGGGTCGCGCAGAATGGCCGCTGGGGAAAGTTCCGCGATCATTTTGGCCGTTTCAGGCTCGGTCAGTTGCGACGATGTCGGCACAGGAACGATGCCCACTGCAATTGCGCCAAGATATGCGATCGGGAAATCCACTGTATTGCCCAGCCGCATCAACGCAATGTCGCCGGGCTTCAAGCCTGCTTGCAACAACCCAGCGCCAGTTCCCAATACGGCTGCTTTCAGATCGCGAAAGCTCCAATCCTGAGCGCCCGTCTCACGCAGCACGGATAGGGCAACCTTTTCGGGGATGCGATCCGCTTGGCCCAGGACATGCGCCGCCAGATTGAAAGGTGTGGGGCAGGGCTCAGGCGCCCCTTTATCAAAGATGGACAACATGGCCTTTGGCTATCGCGGAGCCTGCCGCGTTGCAAGCGCGGCGGACCGGGCCTATAGAGAGGGGCATGAGCACTCAAGATCCCAAATCCCTGATCCGAATTGCCCGTGACACAGGTGATCATACCGAAGTCGAACCACTGGACCTTGGCGCACGGGTGCGCGAGCTGCGCAAAGCGCGGAATTGGACTTTGGAACAAGCCGCCACGCAGGCGGGATTGGCACGTTCGACCCTCAGCAAGATAGAAAATGGGCAGATGTCGCCTACCTATGATGCGCTCAAGAAGTTGGCGATTGGCTTGGAAATATCAGTGCCGCAACTGTTTACGCCGCCACAACGCGATCAGGTGATTGGCCGTATGGCCGTGACACGATCCGGCGATGGGGCAGCCCATGCAACTGCCACCTATGAACATGAGTTGCTGGCCGAGACGCTGACCAAGAAACACATGCTGCCCTACCGTGCGCGTGTACGGGCGCGGTCAATGGAGGAATTTGAAGGCTGGGTACGTCACGACGGTGAAGAGTTCATGTATGTCCTCACCGGTGTCGTGCGGTTGTTTACCGAGTTTTATGAACCCGTCGAAATGCGCCGTGGTGACAGCGCATATTACGATGGCAGCATGGGTCACAATGTGATCTCCGTCAGTGACGAAGATGCGACGATCCTTTGGGTCACATCACTTGCTTAAAGACGCGTGAGCGAATTCGCGGTTCAGGCCTTCGGTAAACAGGAAATCTTCGACCTCTTCATGCGCTTCGTTAATTGTGAGTTGGTGGCGCTCGGCCAGATAGGCTTCGAACCCCTTTCGATCCTTAGAAACGCGCATCATGTCCTGATCCCGCAAGTTCGGAAAGCGCCGTTTTGCACGTGCGTAGGCCGCGCTCCAGTCTTGTGTAAGATCCGTCCAGTTCATCATCTATGAGCTTTCCTTTTGTAGCCATTAGGACTGCTCTCCCCCGACATCAGGGTACGGAAAGGCTGCCGCAAGGTAAGACATGACAAAATGTCGCACCTATCTTTCGCGATTGATCAGAGGTTTGTTGCCCGCTGCGAAACATCCGCAACGGGCGGACGGGCCTGCATTTGGTGTGAGTGGTGGCGGGCCCGGTTATGCTTTGTCCGGCATTGCCGGATTGTTCAGGTGCAGTGCCGAAATGCGTGAAGCCAGTTCTGCACCTGACCTGGTAAGTACAGGGTGTATACACGTTTTGCCCAGTAAATAAAGGATTTTGAACGGCGCCTCGATTTACTCACCAAGTATTGATAGACCTCAACGAGCTTTGTGAACGTCAAATGGCAGACTTGTGTGACTGTGACGATCTTCCGGTGTGCAGCGATCGGCAAATGGGCGCCGGGTGCCGCAAGGTGTGATCAGCAGAAATTTGCCAAACCCCGTGCATTTTCACCAGGCAAATCGAACCAACCCGGGTTCAGCTGACCCCGGTTGGTTAAAGAGTGTTTAATTCGCGTCGTACCACCAAACGTCGGGCATGTACTGCGGACCGTCACCATAGATCGGCACCGTGTCGGGAAACTTGAGCTCGCGGACATGCGCGATGCGCCCGACATCAAAGCTCCAGATCGGGATCACAAGGCGGCCGGCAGCCAAGACGCGGTCCAGTGCGCGGGTGGCTGTTGTGAAGTCTTCGCGCGTTTCAGATGCCAGCATGGCATCGATCATCGCGTCAACGGCAGGCGAGGATACACCCATCAGGTTGCGCGTGCCCGGTGTGTCGACGTATTCACTGCCCCAATAGAACCTTTGTTCGTTTCCTGGTGACAAGGACAGAGCGCGGCGGAAAGGCGTCATGTCGAAATCAAGCTCGTTCATGCGCGAGGTGTATTGCGCGTCATCGACTTTTTCGACCACCAGCTCGATGCCCAGACGTTCTAAGGCGCGGGCGTAAATCTCGGCAATTGTGCTGACGTCCTGCACGACATTCAGGCTGCCCTGGCTGATCACCATTTCAATCTTGAACGGCTGGCCTTCCACGTTTTTCAACACACCATCCTGAACGGTCCAGCCCGCGTCTTCCAGAAGCTTGACGGCCTTGCGAATGTTGCGCCTGTTCCGTTCTGATCCATCACCTTGCGGCAGTTCATAGCCTTCCAGCGTGCCGGGTGTAAGGTCTGCTTCGAAAGGTGCCAGCAAAGCCTGCACTGGTGCAGGGGCAGGTCCGGGTTGCATCGCCAGATCAGATCCAGAGAAATACGACGAAATACGCGGCTGCGCGCCACCTGTGACAGTGTCGTTGATAAATTCGAAATTGAAGGCAAGGGTCAGCGCCTCGCGCACCCGCCAATCGTCCAGCGGTGGTTTGCGAGTGTTCATCACAAAGCCGGTCATCCCGGACGGTTTGCCATGGGGGATTTCGGTCTTGATCACATCTCCGCGCTGAACGGCCGGGAAGTTGTATTGCTTGGTCCATTTGTCGGCGTTGAATTCGCGTACAGCCGAAAGCTCTCCGGCTTTGAACGCCTCAAATGCGACAGAGCCGTCGCCGTAGAACTCGATCCGTAGATCGTCGAGGTTCATGGTGCCGCGGCGAAACGGGATGTCATTACCCCAATAGTTCGGGTTTCGACGCAGGTTCACATAGCGGCCTGCTTCGTAATCGTCGATCACATAAGGGCCGGTGCCGATTGGAATATCCTGCAACGTGGCGTTTGCAAAATCCTTTCCCTCCCATTGCGCCTTTTGCAGGATGGGGCGCATCCCAGCCAGCAAGGCCAGTTCCCGGTCTGGTTCGTTGAATGAAATCCGAACCGAGCGCGGTCCGGTCTGTTCAATGCTGTCGATCTTGCCCCACAGCCCGCGATAGCGCAGATGACCCTCGGTCCCTAGGGTCTCATAGGACCAGATCACATCTTCGACCGTAACAGGGCTGCCGTCGGAAAACTGCGCCTCTTCGCGCAGGGTGAATTCGACCCAGGACCGGTCTGGTGCTGCCTCAACTGATTCGGCTAACAGCCCGTAAAGCGTGAAAGGTTCATCCCAAGACCGCCCCATCAGGCTTTCATGGGTCCAAAACGGCAATTGCCACGGAGAGGTGCCTTTTTGCAAAAACGGGTTCAAGCTGTTATAGCCGCCGGTGTTTCCGAACACCGCTTTGCCGCCTTTGGGCGCATCTGGATTGGCGTAGGGGAGAGACACAAAATCCGGTGGTAGGGCCGGTTCCCCATACATAGCTATGCCATGAGACGATTCTGCATGGGCGACAGACGTGAGAAAAATGCTGGCGATTCCCGCCGCAAATTGTCGAAACGGTCGGAGAAAATCCGGGCTCATTTTGGAAACAATCCTGCTCTGGCCTTATTTTGTTGGGGATCACCGTAGTGATGATTTTTCTTATTATCAAACTTTTAGCTTGGACGAAGGCATAGAATTGCTTATAAAGGTCTTACTGCTCGATAGGTTTCTTGCCTGTATGAAACCTGCCTCAATAACTTAACGCCCGCTTCGTGCGGGCGTTTTTTTTTGAGCAGATCGGGATGTCCAGGACCTGGGTATCGTTTCCATAGTTTCCCCGTTTTCTTTGCAGGTGCAGCATGGCATGGTGCGCCAGGACATCGCATAAGGGAGATCGGTCATGAGCCTTTCCGGCAAAACGGCAATCATTACAGGATCAAATTCAGGCATCGGTCTGGGGGTCGCGCGCGAGTTGGCCAAGGCGGGGGCCAACGTGGTTTTGAATTCCTTTACCGATCGGGATGAAGATCATGCGCTGGCCGCAGAGATAGCGAAAGAGACCGGAACCAACGCGCGCTACATCAAAGCGGACATGTCCAAAGGCG
This sequence comes from Ruegeria sp. HKCCD7296, assembly GCF_013110775.1. Taxonomy (NCBI): domain Bacteria; kingdom Pseudomonadati; phylum Pseudomonadota; class Alphaproteobacteria; order Rhodobacterales; family Roseobacteraceae; genus Ruegeria; species Ruegeria sp. HKCCD7296. The sequence goes on along the minus strand of NZ_WVRF01000003.1, from coordinate 147,116 downwards.
ATGAGTGCCGTGCACTGATCGAGCAGGCAGGGGCCTGCGATATTCTGGTGAACAACGCGGGCATTCAGCATGTCTCTCCGATCGACAAGTTCCCGACCGAAAAATGGGACGCCATTATTGCGATCAATATGAACTCGGCTTTCCACACCACAGCTGCTGCACTGCCGATGATGCGTAAGGCGGGTTGGGGCCGGATCGTCAATATTGCCTCGGCTCATGGTCTGACCGCCTCGCCTTACAAAGCGGCCTATGTTGCTGCAAAGCATGGTGTGGTTGGGATGACCAAGACCGTCGCGCTTGAGACCGCGCAAGAGCCGATCACCTGCAACGCCATCTGTCCGGGCTATGTTCTGACACCTCTGGTCGAGGCGCAGATCCCGGATACGATGAAGGAATACAACATGAGCCGTGAAGATGTTGTGAAGAACATCCTGCTGGAACGTCAGCCCTCGAAGGAATTCGCCACTGTCGAACAGTTGGGCGGCACCGTGCAGTTCCTGTGCTCGGACGCGGCGGCTCAGATTACCGGGACAACGATTTCGGTCGATGGTGGCTGGACCGCACTTTGAGGTTCCATGGGGGCGCAGCCCCCATACCCCCGGAGTATTTCTGAAAAGATGAAGGGGCCGAGGCATGAAACGGATCAATCTGGCATTGCAGGGCGGCGGGGCGCATGGGGCGTTCACCTGGGGTGTGCTCGACAGGTTTCTGGATGAAGAAGACGTCGAGGTTGCGGCCATTACCGGGACGTCAGCGGGGGCGTTGAACGGGGCAGCGTTCAAGTCGGGTATGGTGCACGCCGGGCGCGACGGCGCACGCGCAAGTCTGGATGCGGTGTGGGCGCGTATGGGTGCGATTGGCGATTTGCGTATGGCCCATTGGTTCCGAGGAGTGGAGCCTGCAGCGATTTCCAGAGCTATGGAGTATTCAGTCCCTTATTCCATAGGCGAGGCGTGGTCCCGAATGGTGTCGCCTTACGCCTATGGTCCGTTTTACAGCAATCCGTTGGAGGCGGTGGTTGATCGGTTCAATTTCGCCGAAGTATGCGCAGATGAAGGCCCGCGCCTGTTTGTCTGTGCCACTTGCGTGCGAAGCGGGAAAATCCGCGTCTTTACGGGTGATGAAATTTCAACCGACGCCATCCTGGCCTCGGCCTGTTTGCCGACCTTGTTCAAGGCCGTTGAGATATACGATCCTGAAACCGAGCGGACCGAGGCGTATTGGGACGGTGGGTATACAGGGAACCCAGCGCTTTACCCGTTGTTCAATGACGATCTGCCCGACGATGTGGTTATCGTTAATATCAATCCGCTGGAACGCGATGAGGTGCCTGTCACACCGCAGCAGATCCAGAACCGGATCAATGAGATCAGCTTCAACTCATCCCTGTTTCGCGAACTCAGGGCGATCAGTTTTGTGCAGCGGTTGCTGAAAGAGGGAAAACTGAAACCCGGGGAAATGAACCGTGTACTGGTTCACATGATTGCGGATAACGAATTGATGAACAGCTTGTCTGTAGCAACCAAAACCGTGCCCAACCCGGTCATCCTGCACAAGTTGAAAGAGGCTGGGCGAAGGGCAGCGGATGACTTTCTTGTCAAACACAAAGCGGATTTGGGGCAGAACAGTACAGTTGATCTGCCCGCAATGTTTGGCTGATCACTCGGGCGGCTGCGTCGGATCTTTTTCGTTGGGGTAAACGAGACCTGCCGAGATTACCAGTTTCGCGGCATCTTCAATGCTCATATCCAGCAATATTACGTCTTCGGCGGGAAAAAACAGCAGGAAGCCTGAGGTTGGGTTGGGCGTGGTTGGCACAAAAACGCTGAGCAGTTCGCCCCCGGTTTCAGCGCGTTTGCTGACCTCACCGCGCGCGTTTGTTGATACAAAACCAATGGCCCAAATACCGCGACGCGGGTACTGAATCAGGCAGGCTTTTTCAAATGACCGTTCAGTCTGAGCAAAGACCGTTTCCGAGATTTGCTTGATCCCGGAATAAACCGACCGCACGACGGGCATCCGATCGACCAGACCTTCGGCGAAATGGATCAGTGAACGGCCCAGTATTCCCTTGGCGATCCAGCCTACGAGCACAGTGAAGATCAGGAAGATCACCACACCCACGCCGCGCAGGTTGATGCCAACATATTGTTCCGGCTGGAACTGTTGCGGCACAAGCGGCAGTACGGCGCTGTCGATCCATCCGACCACCGACCAGATCAGCCAGACCGTCAACCAGACAGGTGCAATGACGACGATGCCCGTCAGAAAGGATGCGCGCAGCCGGGACAGCAGGCCGGGGCGGCGGTGGGGCTCTTCGTCGAAAGGTGTGTTCATTGCAGGTCCGAGTGAGCAGTTCCGAATGGTTTCCGTGGTTTAGGTAGTCAATCCCTCGCTTTGGTACAATAGGGCTGCGTCAGCCCTGATGCACCAGCGATTGCGCGATTTTGGCAGCGAGACGTGCATTGTTGCGGACCAGCGCGATGTTCGCGGTCAACGAGCGGCCTTCGGTTTTTTCGAAAATGCGCTGCAGAAGGTATGGGGTCACGGCCTTGCCGGTAATGCGGTGGGCATCTGCGTCGGCCTGAGCCTCGGCGATGATGGGGGCCAGTTCCTCGGCCGGAATCTGATCGGTGGCAGGGATTGGATTGGCAACCAGTTGTCCGCCGGGCAGACCTAGCGCGCGGCGCATGGCGTGGGCTTTGGCGATGGCGTCGGCACTATCCATGCGCAGGGGCGCAGCAAACAGCGATTTAGCGGACCAGAACGCTGGAAATTCATCCTGCCCAAATGCGATGACAGGCACGCCCAAAGTCTCTAGCACTTCAAGCGTTTTGGCGAGGTCAAGGATGGCTTTGGCCCCGGCAGCAACCACCGTGACCGGAGTATGGCCAAGTTCGTGCAGGTCGGCAGAAATGTCGAACGTCGTCTCAGCCCCCTGATGCACGCCACCGATGCCGCCGGTGGCAAAAACCTCGATCCCGGCGTAATGCGCGGCGATCATCGTGGCGGCGACGGTGGTGGCCCCGGTGCCCCCGGTCGAAATGCAAGCTGCCATGTCCGCACGTGAGATCTTGGCGACACCTTGCGCCTGGCCCAGCCATTGCAGTTGGTCGGGCTCGAGCCCCACGTGCAGTTTGCCTTCAATCACCGCCATGGTTGCCGGAACTGCGCCCGCATCACGAATGTCCTGTTCGACCTGAGCCGCAACTTCGACGTTTTGCGGATAAGGCATTCCATGGGTGATGATGGTGCTTTCCAGCGCGACGATGGGTTGGCCTGCGTCTTTGGCGGCGCGGACCTCGGCTGAGTATTGAATGTCGATCACAGTGGGGTTTCTCCGGAAACATAGGTTGCAGCGGCGTGCAGAGCGCGGGTCAGGGCCTCATCACTGGATGCGCCACCGGATTCTGAGGCGATATGGGCCGCCATGAAGGTATCCCCTGCACCGGTCACGCGGGTGACCAGAACGGACGGGGGTGTTTGGGTCAGGATTTCGTCGGAACTGCCGACGGTGGCTGAGTTTCCGCCGTCAGTCACCAGAACGCGTAGCGCACCGCGATCCAGCAGCCCCTTGGCAGCGGATTCGGAGTCGGTGAATTCGCGCTGGCACAGGATGCCAGCCTCTTCGAGGTTGACATAAAGCGTGGCGCGGGCGTGCTTGAGGAAGGGCAGCAGCCGTTCGGCTTTACCGGGTGAGGCCGGGGCCACGCGCAAATCGGCACGGGCAAAAGCAGGGCTTTGGGCAATTTCTTCCAAAAGGTCCAGCGTCAGGTTGCCGTCCAGTGCAATGGGGCCTTCAAATGGTTGGTTTTCATAGCCCAAAGGTCCGTGCATCAAAGGGCGCAGGATCTTTGCGCCTGCCGCTTCCAGTGAATGCGCATCAGCAATGGCTGCGATCAGCCCGTTCGCACCCTCGACCGCCATGTAGCGGTCGGTCGGCAAATCCTGTGAGCGGTAGATGTGATCCGTCACCATACCAAGACGCGAACAAGAGTGGACAAGTTCATCGCCTTCGGGATCGCGCCCGATGGCTGTCAGCAAAGTGGGGGTCATACCAAAGCGCACCAGCGTCATGGCGATGTTCATAGCAACGCCGCCAGGCAGGCGCGTGATCCGCCCCGGCACGTCGGAACCTTGCCGCATTGCGCTGGCCGACCGCCCGATCACGTCCCAAAGGACCGATCCGATACATAGGATATTGCTGGTCTGAGTCATGGGGATGTCATGCCGCAGCGGTGATGCCCGTGCAAGTCAGAACGTAACCACCGTCAGATATTCCCGAACCACCCGGCATTTACGCCTTTTGCGCTTGCGATCCGAGACCTGCATGGGAACAATTGACCACAATGATTGGTGATTTGTTTCTTTTTCCGGAGCGTTTCTTATGAACGTTCGTGTATTTCGGGCCATCCTTCGTGTCTTTGCCCTCTTTGTACTTAGCTGTTTCGTCTTTGCGTTCCTTTCTTCAAGCGCGGTGAGGGCGCAATCTGACCAACCTACGTTGATTGATTTCTGGATCGCTGATGAAAAGCTGTTCCTTGAGGTTGGATTGAATGCTGAAGCACTGTTGCTTGGGTTTGATCCAACACGGCATGAAGTTCTTTCCGGGGATCCGCAGTATCTGACACTGCGGCAGATGGCGGCATCGGAACTGGAGCCACAGATCAGAGCGTTTGTTGAAACGTGGGTGCAGGACGTCGAAGTCCAGGTTCCCGAGCATTTGAAACTGACTTTGGAACGCGTGGTTGTCTCTGAAGGCGGTGGTCAGGAAGAAGCGCGTGTTACCAAACTGCTGCTAACAGCACCTTTTCCGGATCAAGCTTCGAACCTGAAACTGCGCTGGCCGGTTGATGGCGGGCCGATTGTGCTGCGGCAGCAGGGCGTTGCCGCCCCCTATACCAGTTACTTGGCGGCTGGTGAAGCCAGCCCTCTCATACCATTGCGCGGAGGGGCATCCTTGACGCCGCAACAGACACTACAGACGTTTTTTGCGTTGGGGATCGATCACGTCATAAACACGCCGTTCACACCGTGCTTGCTTGCCCTGGTTCTTGTGTTTCTGTCCTTGTCCTTGCGAGCAGTCGTGGCGCAGGTGGTGTTTCTGTCAGTTGGCGTGTTCGTTGGGCTTGGCTTGGCTGTCTACGACGTGTTGAACGTGCCGACCTATGTTGGTTTACATGCGCCGACGGCGTTCTTCATCGGGCTGGCGTTGTGGAACCTCGTGGCACGACGGTTGCAGGTCGCGCGGCTGTTGACGGTGTTTGCTGGCGGAACAGTGTTTGGATTGGCTTTGGCCAGGGCTCTTAGGGCTATCGGCGTGCCGCCGGACCATCAGTTTCCAGCGTTGTTGGGGTTTGGGTCTGGGGTTGTGGTGCCGCTGGTTTTGGCTGCCTCGGCTGCGTTTGGACTGGCGCTGTTGTTTGCTGGCCGTTCGCACAGGACCCGCAGCCGGATTGCAGTTCTGGCCTCAATCCTGATTGCAGGGCTCGGGGTGTATTGGCTGGCCGAGCCCTGGATGCTGCGTTGATGCAGGGTTAGGACATCCCTGCTGTCAGAGTGTTAAGCGCGCCAAGCGGATCGTCGCTGTTCCAGATTTCGTCCCCAATGCCGAAGAAATCGGTGCAGGGGGCAAGGTCGCGGATCAGGTCGGGCGTTAGCCCACCTTCGGCCACAACCGGAACTTCGATCATCTCGGACCACCATTGGAACAGGTCCTTTTCTGCGCGGGTACCATCGCCCAACGTGGCCGTGCCAACAGGTCCGAAGGCCACGTAATCAGCCCCGCTTTCACCTGCTGTCATGCCATCATGGCTGGAGGCACCGCAGAAACTACCAACAATTGCATCTGCGCCCAATTCCTTGCGCGCAGCCCTGACGGACCGAGCCGCGTCGTCCAGATGCACCCCGTCCAGACCCAGACGCTGGGCCAGCAGCACGTGGTTCGAAATAACTATGGCCACATCACGCGCATGGGCGACTTCCCGGCAAGCGTCGGCCGCGCGGGCGATTGTGTCTTCGTCGCTTCCGGCCAGCGCCAGGCGGATGCAGGCGATGTCGGCCCCGTCCAGTACCGTTGCCAGCTTGTTTGTGAAGGTGCTCAACTCGATGGTCGGAGGCGTGATCAGGTAAATCTGCGGCTGCTCGGGGGTGTCCATGGGCGCGTCCTTCGGTTTTTGGTCTTTGGCGCGGTTTAGCGGATTGCGGCGGGGAAGCAAACTTTTATGCCAGCCGAGGCGGTATTTGGAAACAGAAGAAAAGGATCGGGTTGCCCTGTTGACGCCGTCGGATTAGAGCGGGCGGAACTTCTCGGAGACAGCCATGCCCAGCGATACATCTCAGCCATCCTTCGTGCTCGTGCGCCCGCAGATGGGCGAAAATATCGGCGCCGCCGCGCGCGCGATGTGGAATTTTGGTCTGGACCGTATGCGCATCGTGGCCCCACGCGACGGCTGGCCGAATCCCAAGGCCGTGGCCATGTCCAGCGGGGCAGGGCGGTTGCTGGATGAGGCGCAGCTTTTTGACGATCTGGCAGGATCGCTGGCTGACAGCACGTTTGTCTTCGCAACAACAGCCCGACAGCGCGGGTTAACCAAGCCGGTCTACAGCCCAGAACGTGCGATGCAGATCGCGGCTGAGAAAGTCGCAACAGGTGAAAAAGTCGCCGTGTTGTTCGGTCCTGAACGCGCAGGGCTTGAGAATGAGGACATCGCAAAGGCCAACGCGATCATCTCGGTTCCGGTGAACCCGGAATACGCCTCGCTGAACCTGGGGCAATGCGTGTTGCTGACCGCCTATGAGTGGATGCGCCAGACCGGAGACGTGGTGCATGAGGCCACCGATCTGGGCAAGGGCGACTGGGCCACAGGGATCGAAGTGGAAAAACTGGTCGAGCATTATGAGGATCGTCTAGAAGAGGCTGGGTTCTTCTATCCCCCCGAAAAAGCGGAAGGAATGAAGGTAAACCTGCGCAACCTGTGGTCGCGGATGCGGATGACTCGCGCCGATGTGCAGATGCTGCATGGGATCATGCGGCAGATGGTCCGCTGGAAAGACAAAAGCTGAGGCTGGACCTATCTTCCACCAAGCCCTAGCTTGCGACAAAATCAGGACATGAGGACAGCATGAGCGGTAAGCGCAGCATCTTCGAAGAGGTCTCGGACACCGAAAAACAACAAGCCGTGCAACCGGGAATGATCGACCGGGGACGCGGCGGCGCGCGTCAAGCGATCCGCGTTTGGCTTATGATCCTGTTTGCCCTGGTCGTCGTGATGATTGCGGTTGGTGGCCTGACACGCCTGACCGACAGCGGCCTTTCGATCACGGAATGGCGTCCGATCACCGGGGCCATCCCGCCGATGAATGAGGCGGACTGGCAAGCGGAATTCGATAAATACAAGCAGATCGACCAATGGCGCATCCAAAACCAATGGATGGAGTTGAATGATTTCAAGTTCATCTACTGGTGGGAATGGGGCCATCGTCAACTGGGCCGCGTGATCGGACTTGTCTGGGCCATTGGCTTTTTTGGCTTTCTTGCAGCGCGCAAAATTCCAACCGGCTGGACTGGTAAGCTGTTGATTCCGGGCCTGTTAGGCGGTGTTCAGGGTGCGGTCGGCTGGTGGATGGTCGCCTCAGGCGTGACGCAGGGTGAGGGCATGACCGCCGTTGCCAGTTATCGTCTAGCCACACATTTGGGTCTGGCTTTTGTGATCCTGGGCTTTCTGGCGTGGTACATCTTTGAATTGGGCCGCGAAGAACGCGACCTGATGCAGGCGCGCCGCGCGAAAGAGGCCAAACTGTTCTCACTGTCCACCGGTCTGATGCATTTCGCCTTTTTACAAATACTCATCGGCGCGCTGGTTGCTGGGATTGACGCCGGGCGGTCTTACACCGACTGGCCCTTGATCGGCGGGCAAGTATTCCCACCCGATGCCACAGCGCTGGAGCCAATGTGGCGGAACTTCTTTGAAAGTCCCGGATTGGTTCAGTTCATTCACCGCTGCGCGGGGTATCTGCTGTTCATCTTCGCTTTCATCGTCTGGCGTCGTGGCGGGTCCAGCGCGCATCCGCAGACACGTTTTGCCTTCAATGCCGCCTTTGCCGCGCTGGCGTTGCAGGTTGTCGTCGGCATCGTGACCGTGGTCTACGGCGCACCCTGGCAGATTGCGATCTTCCACCAATTCATGGCCGTTGTCGTCTGGACCCTGATCCTGCGTGCCCGGTTCCTGACCGCTTATCCCATCGCAACATCCCTGCGCGGAGTTTGATCCAATGACCGCTTTCAATGAACTCATGGCCTTTCAGCGTGAAACCTCGGCTTTGGGCCAGATTGCTGGGCGGCTGGGTTGGGATCAGGAAACTGTCATGCCGCGAGGGGCTGCCCCACAACGGGCCGAAGAAATGGCTGCAATTGAGGCGGTGCTGCATGCGCGCCGCTCCGATCCGCGTGTGGCGGAATGGCTTGAGCAAGCCGCGCCACAGGACGAAGTGGGTAAGGCCCAGTTGCGTGAAATCCGCCGGGCCTATGAGCGTGCGGTGAAAGTGCCTGCTGATCTGGCAACAGCGATCGCCCGTGTGACATCCGCTGCGCAGGGGTCTTGGGCGCAGGCGCGGGCGGATGAAGACGTCTCGGCCTTTCTGCCGGTGCTTGAAGAGGTCGTGTCACTCAAACGGCAGGAGGGCGAAGCCCTTGCGCAGGGCGGGGACGTCTATGACGCCATGGTCGAAGATTACGAGCCCTACACGACCGGCACGCAGATTGCGGCCATTTTTGATGAGATGCGCCCACGTTTGGTTGCCCTACGCGCCGCAGTATTGGATCGCCCGGAACCGGCAGCCCTGAATGGCAGTTTTGATGAACGGACCCAGATGCGCCTGACGCAAAAGCTGGCGACGACTTTTGGTTATGATCTGAACAATGGCCGTGTTGACAAGGCGGTGCATCCGTTCAGCTCGGGCAGTGGGCTGGATGTGCGCATCACCACGCGAACCAGTGAAACGGACCCGTTCAACTGCTTTTATTCCACGATACACGAGGTCGGCCACGCCGCTTATGAACAGGGTATCGACAAAGCTTATTTGCTGACCCCGCTTGGGAACGGCGTGTCAATGGGCGTGCATGAAAGTCAAAGCCGCATATACGAAAACCAATTGGGTCGTTCGCGTGCCTTTACTGGGTGGCTGTTCGGACAGATGACTGAGGCATTCGGCGATTTCGGTATCGCTGACGCGGAGTCGTTTTACGCTACGGTAAACCGTGTTCATAACGGCTATATTCGGACCGAGGCTGATGAAGTGCAGTACAACCTTCACATCATGTTGCGCTTTGATCTGGAACGCGCACTGATGGCCGGAGACCTGCAAGTGAGCGAGCTCGAGGCCGCCTGGAATGACAGGTTTAAAGCCGACTTCGGCTATGCGGTCGACAAACCTTCGAATGGCTGTTTGCAGGACGTGCATTGGTCGGTTGGATTGTTCGGGTATTTCCCGACCTATTCGCTGGGCAACGTTTATGCAGGATGCTTGTTTCAGGCGCTGCGTGCGGCAGTGCCAGGGCTGGATGACCGATTGGCCGAGGGTGACACCTCGGGTGCGACGGGCTGGTTGCGCGAACAAGTTCAACAACATGGCGGGCTTTATGCACCCCGCGATGTCATTGCACGCGCCAGCGGTGTAGAGCCGGGGCCAGAGCCTTTGCTTGCGTATCTGGAAAAGAAGTTTGGGGCTTTGTACGGGCTGTGACCTGAGAATTCGGTCTCCGGACTGCGTGCAGAAAGGCCGGATTTCTTTGGTAATGCGGCCGCGACAACGGTGATTTTTTTCGTATTTCACCTTAGACGGACCGTTCCAGAGATGATTGCCGTTGGCGACGTCAATACCGCGCGTGTGACACCATATCGCGATCCAGTACGTGAGGCATCATTGACTTGGTGTTCACGCTTGACAGGCCTTTATAAGATAGGCCCGGATCGATTTTTGGGGTGTAAGGAATTGTATTATAGAAAGCTGAAAATACTTCCAGTCAGCGTCACCGTTTCAACATAGGTAACAATGTTGAGGGGATTTGCCCTAAATGAGGAAAAAGGGTGGCCAAATTGTGTCCGGGATACTACGTATTTTCAAGTCTATGTAGCACTCTAGTTGGAGTGCGAATTTGTAAAAAGTGTTTCAAGGGTAGGGGTTAAACACATGGCACTGAAACGTAATGTGGCCGCGGTTGCCTTAGTTGGGGTGTTGGCTGGTAGCGCCGCCTCGGCGTTGAGTGTGACAGCTATTTCTCCTTCATGGCAGAACGTGAATCCAACGACTGGTATTACGGAAAGCAGTTCTGGTTCTACGATCTCGCTGCGTTGGGGCGGTGGCAGTAACCCAAGTGGTTATGATTTTACGCCGACGGGAACACCAATATTGAATCTTTCGCCGGACACAGCTTTTGACCTGGGACAGTTCACGCACCTCAACTTTCCGATTCCGGGGGACGTACTGAGTTCGGTCGATCTTGTCGTCGATCTTCAGATCGGCGGCGGACCTCTGGTGTCATCAACCTTTTCACTGACACATAATGAGACCTTGAATCGATCGGCAAATTGTCCTCAGGATCCAACACCTTGCAACGATGTTGTGACAATTGCCAACACACTTGGTTCTCAGAACTTCACCTTTGGTGGACAGAACTATGTGTTCTCGGTGCTTGGCTTTTCACAGGACGGTGGTAACACGATTTCCACTGGATTCAGTACGGTGGAAGAGGCGCAGAACTACGCAACGCTTTATGGTCAGTATACGATCGCGCCTGTTCCGCTGCCAGCAGCCGGGTGGCTGCTGCTTGGAGGTATTGGTGGGCTGTTCGCATACGGACGTCGCCAAAAGCGCAAAGCGGCTTAGGCAAGGTTTCTCCACCACGCGTTCATTCGTGCGGTGTAGACTTTTCGAATACAAAAAACCCGAGGTCATCGAACCTCGGGTTTTTCTATTTCCAAAGGTTGGAACGATTACTCTTCTGTCTCGTCCTCGCCTTGATCGGCGATCCAAGCCACGCTGACAACCTCTTCGCCCTTACCGGTGTTGAAGACCCGCACTCCGCCCGCGCTGCGGGATCTGAAGGAAATCCCATCCACCGGCACCCGGATCGACTGACCTTTGGACGTGGCCAGCATGATCTGGTCATCGATCTCGACCGGGAAGGACGCCACAAGCTCACCGCCGCGCATCGCCTTGTCCATGGCGGCGACGCCCATACCGCCGCGTCCGCGAACAGGATAGTCATGGCTGGAGCTCAGCTTGCCTGCGCCGCCAGTGGTGATGGTCAGGATCAGGTTCTCGGCTGCCGACATCTGAGCATAGCGTTCCTGCGTAATCGAGCCCGGCGCGGCTTCGTCTTCGTCCACCTCACCGTCATCGGCAATGCCAGCCACGGCGCGGCGCATCTTGAGGTAAGCTGCGCGTTCATCCGGGTCGGCCTCAAAGTGCCGGATCACAGACATCGACACAACGCGGTCGCCATTGGTAAGTTTGATGCCGCGCACACCGGTGGACTCACGTGAGTTGAAGACACGTACATCGGTGGTGCGGAAGCGGATTGCACGGCCTGAATTGGTGACCAGCATAACGTCTTCATCTTCCGAACAGATGCGGGCATTCACCAGTTCAACGCCCTCGGGCAGCTTCATGGCGATCTTGCCGTTGCGGCGGACATTGGTGAAATCCGACAGTCGGTTACGACGTACGTCACCCGCGCTGGTGGCGAAGACGATTTGGAGGTTTTCCCACTCTTCATCCGGCACATCCACAGGCATGATCGCGGCGATAGATACACCGGTAGGAATTGGCAGGATATTGACTATGGCTTTGCCTTTGCCGGTCCGGCTGGACTGCGGCAGACGCCAAGTCTTGAGTTTGTAGACCATGCCTTCGGTGGTGAAGAACAGCAGTTGGGTATGCGTGTTTGCCACGAAGAGGTTGGTGACGACATCCTCTTCCTTGGTCTGCATTCCCGACAGGCCTTTGCCGCCACGTTTCTGAGCACGGAAATCGGCCAGCGGTGTGCGCTTGATGTAACCGCCTGAGGTTACGGTCACGACCATATCCTCACGCTCAATCAAGTCCTCGTCTTCCATGTCGCCGGACCAGTCGACGATCTCGGTGCGGCGGTCGACAGCGAACTTTTCGCGGACGTCGCGCAGCTCATCACCGATGATCGACATGATGCGTTCGCGCGAGGAAAGAATATCCAGATATTCCTTGATCTTGGCTGCTAGTTCTTCCAGCTCGTCCGTGACCTCTTTGACACCCAACTGGGTCAAACGTTGCAGGCGCAGTTCCAGAATTGCGCGGGCTTGAACCTCGGTCAGGTTATAGGTGCCATCGTCGTTCATCTTGGACAGAGGATCGTCGATCAGACGAAGATAACCTTCGATCTCAGCAGCAGGCCAGCGGCGGGTCATCAGCTTTTCGCGCGCTTCGGCGGCGTCTGCCGAGGATCGGATCGTGGCGACTACCTCGTCCACGTTCGACACGGCCACGGCCAGACCACACAGAATGTGGCTACGCTCGCGCGCTTTGCGCAAGTCGTAGGCGGTCCGACGGGCAACAACATCCTCGCGGAAGTCGATGAAGGACGTCAGGAATCGGCGCAGGGTCAACTGCTCGGGTCGGCCGCCGTTCAGCGCCAGCATGTTGCAGCCAAAGGAAGTCTGCATCGGAGAGAACCGATAAAGCTGGTTCAGAACCACCTCGGGCGTGGCATCGCGCTTCAGTTCGACCACGACACGCACACCGTTGCGGTCGGATTCGTCCTGCACGTGGCTGACGCCTTCAATACGTTTCTCGCGCACCGCTTCGGCGATCTTTTCGATCATCGAGGCTTTGTTTACCTGATACGGGATCTCATCCACGACAATCGCATAGCGATCCTTGCGGATTTCTTCGACACGAGTCTTGGCGCGGATGATGACGCTGCCGCGACCTTCCAGATAGGCCTTGCGCGCACCAGATCGGCCCAGCATGACGCCACCCGTTGGGAAATCGGGGCCGGGGACGTATTCAATCAACTGCTCTGAGGTCAGGTCAGGATCGTCGATCAGGGCCAGCGTGGCGTTGACCACCTCCCCCAGATTGTGAGGCGGAATATTGGTCGCCATACCCACGGCGATACCACCGGCGCCGTTGACCAGCATGTTCGGGAAACGCGCGGGCAGAACGGTTGGCTCTTTGTCTTTGCCGTCGTAGTTGTCCTGAAAATCAACCGTCTCTTTTTCGATATCAGCCAGCAGTGCGGCAGCCGGTTTGTCCATCCGCACTTCGGTATAACGCATGGCCGCTGGGTTATCGCCGTCCATCGAACCAAAGTTGCCCTGACCGTCCAGCAAAGGCAGCGACATCGAGAAATCCTGCGCCATCCGCACCAGCGCGTCATAGATAGCTGAGTCCCCGTGCGGGTGGTACTTACCCATTACGTCGCCAACCGGGCGCGCAGACTTGCGGTAGGCTTTGTCATGGGTGTTCCCGGTTTCGTGCATCGCATACAGAATCCGGCGATGCACCGGCTTCAGGCCGTCACGCAAATCCGGGATCGCGCGGGATACGATGACCGACATGGCGTAGTCCAGATAGGATGTGCGCATTTCGGATTCGATGGAGACCGTCGGGCCGTCATACACTGGGCGCTCTGGCGGGGTTTCGTCCATGTTTTCAGGAATTTCTGGCGTATCGCTCACGTAAACTGCCCGATCTTTGGCTTGGGTCTATATCTTGTGGATGCACCTTATCAGACCCGGCACATAAGGTGCAAGCAAGCAGCGCATTGAGTGCGAAAAACCACGGTAACGTCCCGGTAACATATTGTTATCCAAGAATTAGAAGGTTTCTGTGCTAGCCTGAAGAGACCCTGCAACAAACCAGAGGTCCGCATGAACCCAAGCGAAACCGAATTGATGCTAAAGGGGTACGGTCTGACAACGGCGGAATTCTTCTACCATATGCCCGACTATATCCACGTACTAAACACGTTCATCTGGCAGGACTACGACCTGGCGCCGGATCATCCGAAACTGTTCGAATTCATCGATTTCTGGCAGCGAGAGATTGAAGGTCCGCTGCATTCGGTCAAATTCACCCACCGCAAGATGATTGCACCGGGTGAGTGGCGTAACATGGTTGGCGAGTTTCGCGTGAATTGAGTGGTCGGTAATGCCTGACTGACCATTGAATTACCCGTTTTCATTTAAGGCAAGTCGGGTAAGGTGACGGCCAATCTGTTGCTGCCACAGGAAAACAAACCATGACAAAAGCCTTTCTTTTTGCTGCGGCGCTTTGCCTAAGTGGTCCCGCTTGTGCCGAAGGCGTTCTGGACAAGATAAAGAAGGGTGCTGAAAACACCGCAGAAGCGATCGGTCGCGGCGCGGAAAGCGTCGGTGATACTGTCAACAAAGGCGCTGCGGTCGTCGATGAAACCATCGATTCCACGTCGGACTTGCTGTCCAACGAAGCAACGCCGGAAGAAACGCGTGCCAAGCTGGACGTGATGGCAGGAGAAATCCTTGATCAGTTGCTTGCCGAAAACCCCGAAGCGCAGTCACTCTATGACGTCAGCGCAGGTTATGCGGCCTTCGACTCGCGCAAGATTTCGGTGTTTCCGGTATCGGCAGGGTATGGGCGCGGTGTGGCCGTTTCAAAAGACACTGGTCAGCACACCTATATGAACATGGGCACGGGTGGTGTGGGCGCGGCCATCGGCATTGGCGGCTTTGAGACCAAGTTTGTGATCCTGTTCGAAAGCCGTTCAGATTTGGACAACTTCATTCTCCATGGCTATGACGCGACGGCTGAAACCGGCGCCATGTATGGAGAAGACAAAAAGGGCGAAACCGTGCGCTTTAGCGATGGGCGCTCTTTCTTTGTGCTCAGCAAAAAAGGATGGCGCGTATCGGCAGGTGCGTCCGGCACCAAGTTCTGGAAGTCGCCCGAATTGAACTGATCAACCCGAGCAGCTTGCGCCGCCAAGAACGCAAAACTTGGCGCAGTGGGGATGGTTAAGGTGAACATCCGCCTCGGCTTCGGCCAGGCTGTGCCCCATCTCGAATTCGGGCTCATAAGGCAGCAACGTGCAGGCCAGAACGGCAGGGCGATCCGCACCTTTGCGTTTGACCACCATGCGCGAATTGGCACACATCACCGCATTTGGGGATTTGTCCAGAATTCCCCAGCACGCCGTCGTAATTTCAGGCACTTCCACGGATTCGTCCATCTCGGGGAATAGAACGGTCTGAGCTGGATTGTTCGGGTCGATGTCAAAGTCATGCCGGGCGAAGAACGCAGCATAACCAGCGCGGCTTTCTGCATCCGTGTCTCCCCACACCGACCTGCCTGCGATCGCCATGTTGAAACCGTGATCGCGCAACCACTCCATCCCGGTAACGGTTTTGTCGAAACTGCCCTTGCCGCGCTCTTCATCATGCAGGTCGGGGCGGTAGTGATCGACTGAGATGCGCAGCGTAAGCTTGTCGTTGTATTTGCTCTGCAACTCCAACAATCCTTCTCGCATCTTGCGGCGCATCATCGGGGCCATCGCATTGGTCAGAATCAAGACCTCATACCCACGTTCCAGCGCGGCACGAGTCATCTCGATCATCTCGGGGTTCATGAAGGGTTCGCCGCCGGTAAAGCCGATCTCGCGCACGGGCCAATTGCGCTCGTCGATCTGGTCCAGATAATCACGGATTTCATCCGCGGTCAGATAGACCAAAGCAGCATTGGTCGGGCTGCTGGCGATATAGCAGTTCACGCATTCGATGTTGCACAGCGTACCTGTGTTAAACCAAAGCGTGTCTGGCTGGGTCAGTGAAACTGTTGCGCGGGTCTGCCCGTCTGCTGTCACCAGTTTGTCTTGGAACTTGCCGATATTGGCAAGCTGAGGGGCATTGTCTTTCATTCCCGCGTCCGGCTTTTGCTGAAATCTTTGGTTCGAACTAGCGTGTTGTCGGGGATTTGGTAAGGGTGACGCGGCGGTTCTAACAGAGTTTTGATGATCTTTGAGTTTTCATTTTTGGTTGCGCTAACATTGGACATGCAAGTTGGGTCGGGTTAAGGACAGCTTATGGTTTCACGCGTCATCCCTGTTGATCCTTTTGATCTGATTATTTTCGGCGGCACTGGTGATCTGGCGCAGCGGAAAATTCTGCCTGCCCTGTATCGTAGGTTCTGTGCCGGGCAATGGCATGATGACACGAAAATCCTTGCAGCAGCCCGGGCGAACCATACTGCGGAAGAGTTTCGCGAGATGGTTGCCGATTCTTTGAGCCAACATGCGCCGAAGCGGGCGCAGGACAGCCGGGCGCTGATCGGGTTTCTGCAGCGGGTTGACTATGTGCCTCTGGATGCAATGACAGCAGAAGGCTGGGATGTTCTGGGCCAAAAGCTGTCATCGGACCGCATAAGGGCGTTCTACTTCTCGGTTGGTCCAAGTTTGTTCGGCCCGCTGGCCGAGCGGGTCAGGGCGCATAATCTGGCGACGGACGACACCCGCATCGTGGTGGAAAAACCGTTTGGCCATGATCTGGACAGTGCGCGGGCCCTGAATGCCACGCTGGCTGCGCATTTCGACGAGAGCCAGATTTACCGGATCGACCATTATCTGGGCAAGGAAACCGTGCAGAACCTGATGGCTGTGCGCTTTGGCAACATGCTGTTCGAACCCTTGTGGAACAGCCAATATGTCGACCACATTCAAATCACGGTTGCTGAAACCGTGGGGATTTCCGGGCGTGAGGAGTATTACGAGCGCGCAGGCGCAATGCGGGACATGGTGCAGAACCACCTGATGCAATTGCTCTGCCTGATCGCGATGGAACCTCCGGCCAAATTTGATCCCGACGCGGTGCGCGACGAGAAACTCAAGGTAATCCGGGCGCTTGACCAGGTAGAGCCGCATCACATTGTGCGCGGCCAGTTCGCTGCAGGGCCCGAGGGTCCGGGATACCGAGACTGCGTTGGCAATCCGCGTTCAACCACCGAAAGCTATGTGGCGTTGAAGGCCCACATCAGCAACTGGCGGTGGGCCGGGACGCCGTTCTATCTGCGCACGGGTAAGCGGTTGGTGGCGCGGTCTTCGGTGATCAATGTGATGTTCAAGGACGCGCCGCATTCGATCTTCGGGGAAGAAGCCGGACGGCACGCCAATGCATTGTCGATCCGTTTGCAACCCAATGAAGGGATCACCCTGAAGGTGACGATCAAGGAACCGGGGCCGGGTGGGATGCGTCTGGTCGATGTCCCACTGGACATGAGCTTTGCCGAAGCCTTGGGACCCGAAAATCAGGACCCGCCAGATGCTTACGAACGGTTGGTGATGGATGTGATCCGGGGCAACCAGACGCTGTTCATGCGCGGGGACGAGGTCGAGGCCGCCTGGGCCTGGACCGATCCAATCATCGCTGGCTGGCTGGCGCGCGGCGACGTGCCGAAACCTTATGACAGCGGCAGCACAGGGCCGGGCGACGCCGAGCTGCTGATGAAACGAGATGGTCGCCGTTGGCAAGGAATCAAGCCATGAATATTCAGGAATATGCAGACCGCGAAATGCTGGCCATCGACGTGGCAAATGCTTTGGCGGGCGATCTGGAGGCTGCATTGTTGCATCATGACACTGTTGCGCTGGCCGTTCCCGGTGGGACAACGCCGGGGCCAGTGTTTGACAGCCTTTGTGCAGCGGACGTGGCGTGGGACCGTGTGCGAGTTTTGCCAACAGATGAACGGTGTGTACCTGCCGATCACGAGCGTTCCAACGAGCGTCTGATTCGCGAAAGACTGCTGACGAACCGGGCGTCTGTTGCGCATTACATTCCGCTCTATGTACCCGGTGCGGAACCCGAGGCGGCGTTGCCCGAAATCGAATCTCTGATTGCGCCGGTGTTGCCGTTGTCGGTTCTGGTTCTTGGAATGGGTGATGACATGCATACGGCTTCGTTGTTTCCGGGTATGGAAGGGCTGGCTCAGGCATTGGGCAGTGATGCGCCTACATTAACCGTCGCGCGCACCGAGGTGCAGCCCGAGGCGCGCATTTCCCTGACCGCGCCGGTCCTGGATGGGGCATTGTCCAAGCACCTGATTATCTACGGTCAGACCAAGCGCGACGCGTTGGAAAAAGCCATGTCGCTGCCACCGGAAGACGCACCAATCGCCGCTGTGCTGAGCGGTATGACTGTCCATTGGTCGGAGTGAACACATGCAACTGGACGCTTTGAAGGCATTGGCAGACGCGGACCGCCGTATCTTGGACCTGTTTGAGGCGGACGCGAACAGGGCTGTGGAATTTTCAGCTTCGGCCGGGGATATGCATTTTGATTACTCCAAGACGCAGATCGACGAAAGCGTGCGCGCGGGGCTGATCCAACTGTGCGAAGACGCCGGTCTTGCGGCGCGGCGCGATGCGATGTTTGCGGGCGAAAAGATCAACGAAACTGAAGGGCGCGCGGTGCTGCACACGGCCTTGCGCAATCTGGACGGTGGGCCGGTCGACGTGGATGGTCGGGACGTCATGCCCGAGGTTCTGGACACGCTGCAACGGATGCGGGTTTTTGCCGAGGAAGTGCGCGGTGGTGCGATTGCGGGGGCAGGGGGCAGCTTTACCGATGTGGTCAATATCGGCATTGGTGGGTCGGATCTTGGTCCTGTCATGGCAACACATGCGCTGGCTCCGTATCATGATGGGCCGCGTCTGCACTATGTTTCGAACGTGGATGGCGCGCATATCGCTGACACGCTGCGTCAGTTGGATCCGACACGGACTTTGGTGATTGTCGCCTCGAAAACCTTCACGACCATTGAGACAATGACCAATGCGCGCACGGCCCGCGCCTGGATGTCCGAAGGCGGAGGCGATCCGTCCCGGCAGTTTGCCGCCGTATCCAGCGCATTGGACAAGACGCAGGCGTTTGGCATTCCCGAGGCGCATGTGTTCGGTTTCGCCGATTGGGTCGGTGGGCGCTATTCGGTCTGGGGGCCAGTGGGCCTGCCGGTCATGATCGCTGTTGGCTCAAACGCGTTTGACGCGTTTCTGCGTGGTGGGCAGGCGATGGATCTGCATTTCCGCTCGGCGGATTGGGCTGAGAACGTGCCCGTCATGCTGGCGCTGGTCGGTATCTGGCATCGTCAGGTTCTGGGCCATGCCAGCCGCGCCGTGCTGCCCTATGATCAGCGGCTATTGCGGCTGCCAGCCTATTTCCAACAGTTGGAAATGGAATCGAACGGCAAATCGGTGGCGATGGATGGTTCTTCCCTGACTGTTCCGTCGGGCCCTGTGGTCTGGGGGGAACCGGGCACGAACGGTCAGCACGCCTTCTACCAACTGATTCACCAGGGTACGGACGTTATCCCATGCGAATTCATGGTTGCGGCCGAAGGGCACGAACCCGAGCTGACCCATCATCACCGCTTGCTTTTGGCCAATTGTCTGGCGCAGTCCGAAGCCCTTATGCGCGGCCGGTCACTGGACGAAGCCCGAGACCGCATGGCGGCAAACGGGCTGACAAGTGCGGAACTGGAGCGGCAGGCGCGACATCGGGTTTTCCCCGGTAATCGTCCGTCCACCACTCTGATTTATCCCAAACTCACACCATTCGTACTGGGTCAGATCGTTGCCCTGTATGAGCACCGGGTGTTTGTCGAAGGTGTGCTGTTGGGTATCAACTCTTTCGATCAATGGGGGGTGGAGCTGGGTAAGGAGCTGGCCACGTCGCTTGGCCCCATCGTGGATGGTAAAGAAAGCGCCCAAGGCAAGGACGCATCCACCGCTGCGTTGGTCGCCTATGCGTTGAAACACCGGGATTAACGCCTCAAAACGCAGCCTGCTGCACTAGTGGGCTGCATTCTTTTATTGTCAGACAATTAAATGCTTGGCAGGGTTCCTTCCTAGGAAACGACTGGATTGACGCAATGGGGCACGCCCCTAGCTGTTAATGTCAGATGGATAAGGCAGGGGACATCGAAGACCCTGCCAACGACGGGAGGATGTCCATGCTGGGACAGATGATGACGCAGCCCCTGCTGATTTCGTCACTTATTGATCATGCGGAACGCTACCACGGCCAAACCGGGATAATCTCGGTCGAAACAGACGGTACGATTTCCGAGACCAACTGGTCCGAGATTGCGGTGAACGCCCGACGCCTGGCATCAGCGCTAACAAAACTGGGATTAGAGCCACAGGACAGGATCGGAACCCTGGCCTGGAACAACCGGCGGCATCTTGAGATTTACTATGCAACCTCCGGCGCCGGCTATGTCTGCCACACGGTCAATCCGCGCCTGTTCCCCGAGCAACTGACCTATATCATCAACCACGCTCAGGATCGTGTGCTGTTCTTTGATGCAACATTCATCCCGTTGGTTGCTGCGCTGCACGATGCGCTTACCGAAGTCAGGCACTTTGTCCTCATGGGCCCACGCAATGAAGAGGCAGCGTCACAGATCCCCGGTTTAGTGTTCTATGATGAACTGATCGAAACAGGAGATGCTGGCTTCACATGGCCTGATCTGGATGAAAACACGGCATCAAGCCTGTGTTATACCTCGGGCACGACGGGCAATCCCAAGGGCGTGCTGTATTCCCACAGGTCGACCCTGCTGCACAGCTTTGCGTCGAACACAAAGGATGTGATCGGTTATTCTGCGATGGACGTCGTCATGCCCGTCGTGCCGATGTTCCACGTCAACGCCTGGGGATCGCCCTATGCCTGTGCCATGTCGGGGTCGCGGATGGTCTTGCCGGGACAGGATTTGCACGGCGAGGCGCTGGTCAACCTGATCGACACCTATGGTGTGACCCTGGCCATGGGTGTGCCGACCATTTGGCAAGGTTTGCTGGCCCATGCCGCCAAGTGCGGGACCGAGTTGAAAAGCCTGGATCGAACTGTGATCGGGGGCGCGGCCTGTCCGCCTTCGATGATCGAAACCTTCCGCGAAACCTATGGGGTCGACACTGTGCATGCCTGGGGCATGAGCGAGATGAGCCCGCTGGGCACAACAAACTACCCTCTGGCCAAACATCTTGAGCTACCACTGGAAGAACAACATGCGATCCGCCTGAGTCAGGGCAGGCCGCCCTTTGGGGTCGAGCTGAAAATCGTCGATGATGATGGCAATGATCTGCCGCATGACGGCGAAACTCAGGGCGATCTGATGGTGCGGGGGCATTGGGTTCTAGACAGCTATTTTATGCTGCAAGATCAGCAGCTTCTTCAGGATGGCTGGTTTGCCACCGGCGACGTCGCCACGCTGGACCCGGATGGCTATATGACCATCCGCGACAGATCCAAAGACATTATCAAATCCGGCGGAGAGTGGATCAGCTCCGTTGAGCTTGAGAATATCGCAGTCGCGCATCCCAAGCTTGCAACCGCCGCCGTGGTGGGCGTACCGCACCCGAAATGGGACGAAAGGCCGCTGCTGGTTGCTGTAAAGGCTGAAGGGGCAGACCCAAGCGAAGACGAATTGCTGAGCTTCTTCGATGGAAAGATCGCCAAGTGGCAAATCCCGGACAAGGTGGTCTTTGTCGATGCACTGCCGCTGAACGCAACCGGGAAAGTCCTGAAACGCAACCTGCGCGCGGATTTCGAAGACGCCCTGACGGGTTAACTTCAGTTAAGGGAGAAGATGGCTCCGGCGGTAGGGATCGAACCTACGACCAATTGATTAACAGTCAACTGCTCTACCGCTGAGCTACGCCGGAACGGTTCGCGCCGTATAGCAATCGAATTCCCGGTCGTCCAGTGCAGGCCGCAAGTTTTTTCGAAAAATTCAGCAGCAACAAAGCGAGGTCCAAAAACTTGTCAAACAGGAGGGATCAGGGCGGCGCTGAGACTGTGCAAATGCTGCTATCAAATTGCGCGTTTTTGTGTTTTGAAGAGCGCCATGCCGCCAAAATCTGGTGTGGCTTCTGTCTGGGCATAGCATGTTCCCGAAAAAGGTCTCGTTGCGGTCGCTACAGCGAAACTTGCACGGGAATACGTGTTAATCCGCCTTAGTACGGTTGATCCCACTCGCTGAAACTGTCGGACTTTAGGCTTGAATCGTGGAATTCAACAGGAGAACGCATTGAAAGTGAACGAACTTGAAAAACCTGTTCTAACCATGCCGGAAGACGCGCAAAATGTGCTGCGCGAAAACTACGAAGCGGCCTCTGTGATTCTAGAATACGGCTCTGGCGGATCGACTGTTTTGGCCTCAGAAATGCAAAACAAAACTGTGTTCAGCGTAGAAAGTGACCGAAGCTGGACCCGAAAAATGAGGCGCTAGTTTCGCGAAAACCCACCCAACACCGGGACCGAAGTTAATGTATCCTGGGTTGATATCGGTGACACCAAGAAATGGGGGTTTCCGGCAAATCAAGACAAATCAGGACGGTATCCCAGATATCCTTTGTCAATCTGGCAGAGCGAGGGGTTCAAGCATCCGGATGTTGTGCTCGTCGATGGCCGGTTTCGAGTCGGCTGTGCTTTGGCCACCGCATTCAATATTACACGGCCCGTGACCCTTCTTTTTGACGACTATGGAGATCGACCGCGAATGCAAGCAGCGGAAGAATTTCTGGATGCACCAGAACTTGTCGGCCGCATGGCTATATTTAGGGTAGAGCCCATGCAAATCCCGGCGGATCGCCTTATTCGGGTTATTCGCCTGCTAACGGTACCCTGAAGCGACGACTGAAGTGGAAATTGATTTGATAATCCAAAGAGCGCCGGAAAACGGAAACTGATATAGCAGTGGACGAAAGTACGGGCTCTCGACCGATCTATTTGTCAACTTCTTGGATTGTCAGGATTATTGGCTCCGGCGGTAGGGATCGAACCTACGACCAATTGATTAACAGTCAACTGCTCTACCGCTGAGCTACGCCGGAACTGAGGCGCGTATAGCAACCCGGATTCCCGGCGTCCAGAGGGGAAGCGCGCGAAGCATGAAAAAATTTTGACCTGTTATGCGACGCGATGAAAAACCGCCGAGGCAGACATTTTCCCGCGCGAAAGGACCCTGTTTTTCCCATTCAGATCAACAAGGTGCGCAAAGACGTTGCGTTCCGCGGCGGGCAGCAGGGCGGCGGGTGTTTCGGTATAGATACGCTCGGCCAACTGCCGGGCCGTGCCATCTGCCTGTTCCAGAGCCGTCAGAATCTGTGCCTCGCGGGATTGTCTGTGTTGGATCAACCAATCCAGACGTCCGGCAGGGTCTGTGATTGGCGCGCCGTGCCCTGCATGAAAAACTGACCAGGCGCGGGCGCGCAGGCGGTCGCAGGCCGCCATGAAGTCCGTTAAATCTCCGTCCGGGGGTGAGACCAAAGAACTGGCCCAACCCATCACGTGGTCAGCTGTGAAACAGGTGTCCTGCCAGCCGAGCGCAATATGATTTCCCAAGTGACCCGGGGTGTGGATGACCTCCAACTGCCAGTCATTTCCGTCAATGACTTCGCCGTCTGCAACTTCAACATCAGGACGAAACGCGGTGTCGATCCCTTCGCCGCCCCCTGTCATACCTTGCGCGACCAAACGGGTCATGACATCGCTTCGCCCGGCCTCTGGTCCGCCGAAGGCATAGATCGCTGCGCCTGTCCGCTTCGCCAGTGGGGCGGCAAGCGGTGAATGATCCAGATGCGTGTGCGTCACGATGATGTGGCTGATTCTCTGCCCAGGAGTCAGAGCATCCAGAATAGCGTTCAGATGCGCCTCGTCTTTGGGGCCGGGGTCGATCACCGCGATGTCTCGGTCTCCCAGCAAGTAGGTATTGGTGCCACGATAGGTCATGGCTGAGGGATTCGGGGCCAGAATACGTCTCAACCCGGGTTGCAGATCGACCGCAACACCTGCGGGTGGGTTGAAATCGTCAGGTGCCTGCATTCTGTGCTCTTTCTCTTATCCGGACGGCCCGCTAGGTTTAGCCCATGTCTTCGCAATGGCTCAAACCCTATCTGCCTCGCAGCCTCTACGCCCGGGCAGCCCTGATTCTGGTTCTTCCGGTGATCGTGCTGCTGCTAGTGGTGGGTATTGCCTTTATCCAAAAGCATCTGGAAGACGTTACCGGGCAGATGACCCGCGCGGCGTCACGCGAAGTGACTTTGATCACGACGATGATCGCCGATGCCGAAACGCAGCAGGACGCTCTGGCCGTTGTGCGCCCCGATTTGCGGGCCCTTGAAATGCAGGCGCGTTTTCTTGACGTGAACGAAGAACCGATGATTGGGGCGCGGCGCTGGTATGATTTCATCGCGCCACAGGTCCAGTCCGACCTTCAGTCAAACCTGCCCGATCTTGTGGCTGTCGCCTTGCCGACAAGTCGCGAAGCGCGGGTGTATTTGCAGACACATCTTGGGGTATTGCAGCTGACCTTTGATCGGCGCAGGTTGTCCCCAGTCGCGCCGCATCAGTTGATCGTGACAATGGTATTTTTCGCCGTGATCATGACTTCCATTTCCTTTCTATATATGCGCAATCAATTGCGGCCGATCACACGGCTGGCCGATGCGGCGCAGGCCTTTGGGCGTGGAAGGGTCGTGCCCTATACACCCGGCGGCGCCATCGAGGTTCGTGCGGCAGGAAATGCGTTCCTGGACATGCGCGCCCGGATCGAACGTCAAATCGAACAGCGGACGCTAATGCTGTCGGGTGTCAGCCATGATCTGCGCACACCGCTGACGCGACTAAAACTTGGACTGTCTATGCTGCCCGAAGACGAGGCCGCGCCTTTGCAGCAGGATGTGACGGAAATGCAGTCCCTGCTTGACGCGTTTCTGGATTTCACGCGCGGAGCTGCGGAAGGCTCCCCAGAAGAGGTGCAGCCAGATGTTTTCATTCGCCAGATCGTGGAGGATGCCAAACGCGCCGGGCATCAGGCCGAGCTGATTGGGGTTGAGGGGCAGGGGGCAGTGCTGCTGCGCCCTATGGCCATTCGCAGGGCCGTTGAAAATTTGATCGGAAATGCGGTGCGCTATGGATCACGGGCTGACGTCAGCTTGACACTGAATCCCAAGTCCATGCGTATCCGTGTCGAAGATGATGGCCCGGGTATTCCAGTCGAGGAACGCACCGAAGCGGTCAAGCCTTTCACGCGGCTTGATCCGGCACGGAATCAGAACAAGGGCAGCGGAGTAGGTCTTGGTTTGGCGATTGTGGCGGACATTGCCCGTGCACATGGCGGTACATTGCGCCTGGCAAAAAGCGAGCGTTTGGGCGGTCTTTGCGCGGATATTATCATAGGTCGATAGCAACACGCCTTGTTGCTAAAAAGTGCATGCAATTTTGTGCTTTTGTATAAGCATGTCATTCTGATCCCAGTTTTCTAACGACGTGGGGTTCAGAGAAAATGATTAAAGCAGCTCTCAGCAATATCGAGAAAATAGTCGTTACCGTCACTTCATTGTTTGCTCTTGTTCCGATTACGCAATTCGCGCGGGAAGCCGAAGACCGAAAATTCGAACGTATGGCCAGCTTCATTGCGCTTGGCGACACATGCAGCAATTGGATGCAGGAAGAAGTGATCCAGGGTATGGCGTTTGAGTTAAAGCATTTTGTCAAAGAAGACACAGACGAATTCGCACCAATTCCAGTCCAGGTCAGAGCAAATCAGGTGATCTATTGCTCATATGTTCTAGATTACTTCCAGGCCGAGTTTGCGAAAGTCTATGGCCCGCCAGATCCGGATCAGGACTATTTCGAACCAACTGCGGACGAATACTTGGCCATGCTGTATGACGCATCACATTGGTCCGTTCCGATCGACTTTGAAGACTATCTTGTAACGATCCGAAACCTGCCAAATTCAGCTGGGACACACGCGTTCTTTGAAACGCAGAGTCCTTGGTGGCTGGCTGGTAGTGTAGAAGAGTTTCTTAAATACTAGCGCCCGAGGTTTAACTCGCAGACAGGCCGCAGGTTGCTCCGAATTGTGGGGCTGGGCTTAGGATGTGTCACCTAATACCCATACCAACACCCCACAACCGTGACGGTATGGAAGTCGCTACTTGATCGCCGCTTTGATAGGCAGTTTGAGTGTGACAGCGTGGATGCAACGGTTCAGAAATTCTCTTTAAGAATAATGCTGTCCGAGAATTAAAACCACGCAACAGAAAGTGAGGTAACGATGTCAAATTAAACCAGACAAACAGATGGCGAGCCCTGTGTGTGGATTGCGACGACAATGAATCGCAGCGGTGTGATCCAGTCCATCCTTCGCAAGGAGTTTGGGTTAAGCTGGAGGGAAAAGCGCTCGGCGGACCATGTTGAATGGTCAAAAAGGATGGTTCAGGAGTCCGCTCTTGGTTGGAAGCGGGGGGATATCCTGACAAAAGAACAGGTTGGCGAGGTTTGGTACTTTAACTCCAAAGCTGAATATTACACCGCACCGTTCATTAGTGGCGGTGGCTATCCCTTGGTGTCTGAATTCACAAAGGCGGTATTGGAGCAGTTTGATCTGGGCAATACTGTTTTTCACCCATTGAAGCTGATGGATTCGACCGAGTCCCATCTGACCACATCCGAGCCATATTATTTTCTGAACGTGGGCAACAAACGCTCCATGGGCAACTACGATGCTCTAGGGCCAGAAGGTGATATTCGTTCGCCTCTCGATAACATCGGAAACGGAATCCGGTATCTGCCCAGAAGCAGTCGCGAATCTGAACTCGTCGTTGTGCCGGAGGCAATGGATGGTCCTGATATTTGGGTTGATCCGCTGGTACCCAAGCTCTTGTTTTTGTCTGACCATCTCGTTGCCGGTTTGAAAGCTGCGGGCGTCGACAAGGGCTGGGGTCTTGTTCGCTGCCGTGTCGGCACGCTCTGATATCTGACTTAATTCTCTAGAATATTTGAACCAGAAGGCATTTATCCATGGGTGAATACACTTTTAATGTCCATCATATTATTCCCCGCAAAGTGTTTAGGTCGTGTTGACAAAAGGGATTCACATCGGGCTTTGGGCATGATTCAAGCTAACATCTGCGATGGAGACCAGCTTGGCACGAGATTTGATGTCGGACGAGGAGTGGGCGTTCTTTGAACAGTTCATTCTTTCCGTTCGCGCCCCGAATGGGCGAAAACCTACCAACCACCGCCTTGTTCTTGACGGCGTTTTCTGGATAGCACGTACCGGCGCGCCGTGGCGGGACCTTCCTGAAGAGTTCGGGAAATGGTCGAGTGTCTATCAACAGTTCCGGCGTTGGACACTTGCCGGCCTCTGGGAACAGATCCTGGAGGCGCTGATCGAGAGCAGGATCGTTCCAGATGCCCTACAAATGGTCGACAGTACCGTGGTTCGCGCCCATCATCAGGCAGCGGGCGCTAAAGGGGGACTCCGCGACAGGGTTTTGGTCGCTCAAAGGGTGGCTTTACGACCAAGATCCATCTCCGGGTGAATGCGGCCGGTCTGCCGATGAGAACTGACATCACACCTGGCCAGACGTCCGATTATCTTGGCTTCGATCTCATCATGGACGACAATCTGCCGGAACCTTTAGTACTGCTGGCGGACAAGGGGTACGATGCCGACAGCACTCGCGACCAAATGCGCAGCCGATATATCCAACCTGTGATCCCAATGCGGAAGTCGCGAAAGAAGCGCGTCGGTGTTGATCGCCCACTGTATCGACTACGGAACCTGGTTGAGAGATGCTTCAACAAGCTGAAGAATGCCCGCCGTGTCGCGACACGTTACGACAAAACTGCTGAAAGCTTCCTCGGCTTCGTCGATATCACGTCAATCCGCATATGGCTCCGCCATTTGTCAACATGACCTAGTCACGGTCGCTTCCAGATTGGGAAGCGGCAGCGCATGTTTGGGCAAAAGCCCACGGGTTGAATCGAAGAATCCAGTGGTATTCAAGATTACAAAGCTCAGCTCGTGGATCTGCGTTCTCGCCGATGCGTGGCGAAACCCCAAAACCATAGGGCGGCTATCAAAGAGTGGCTGGAGAGAAATGACATTCCGGCACTGGAAAAACGGCCAGGGTGGTTTGAGGTGGATTCGATAAAAACTACTGAGTTCGTTGGGTAGTACATTATATATGTGGCTGCTTCATTTTGAGCCGCATATCGTACCCCGCCGGTGTATTATTTATATAAAACAATAACTTAGCGGTGATCTTGGTAGGCCCGGCAGGACTTGAACCCGCAACCAAAGCGTTATGAGCGCTCTGCTCTAACCAATTGAGCTACAGGCCCGCCACGGCGTCTTGCCTATCACGGTGAACGCCCGCGTCAAGCCTGACCGTTGCAACATGATGCACAATCGACTAACCCGCCCGCAAAGCATTCATGAGGGACCGACCATGACAGCGGGTAAGAACGGAATCACCTATGCCGATGCAGGCGTGGATATTGACGCGGGCAATGCTCTGGTCGATCGGATCAAGCCCGCCGCCAAACGGACCAACCGCCCCGGCGTGATGAGCGGGCTGGGTGGCTTTGGCGCATTGTTCGATCTGAAAGCAGCGGGGTATCAGGATCCCATTCTGGTTGGGGCAACCGATGGCGTGGGCACCAAGCTGCGGATTGCAATTGATACTGGCGTTGTGGATGGGGTTGGCATTGATTTGGTGGCCATGTGCGTCAACGACCTGATCTGTCAGGGGGCCGAACCGCTGTTCTTCCTGGACTATTTCGCCACCGGAAAGCTGGATACCGACACGGCAGCGCGGATCATCGAAGGCATTGCCGAGGGTTGCGCGCAATCCGGCTGTGCGTTGATCGGGGGCGAGACGGCTGAGATGCCGGGCATGTATCCCGATGGTGACTTTGATCTGGCCGGGTTCTCGGTTGGTGCGATGGAACGTGGTGCGGATTTGCCCGCTGGTGTTCAGTCGGGTGATGTGCTGCTGGGCCTGGCCTCGAACGGGGTCCATTCCAACGGTTATTCGCTGGTGCGTAAACTGGTTGAGCTGTCTGGGCTGGGCTGGGACGCGCCGTCGCCCTTCAGCGCTGGCACCTTGGGTGAGGCTTTGCTCACGCCCACACGCCTCTATGTCAAACCGGCGTTGGCTGCTGTCCGCGCCGGTGGTGTTCACGCGCTGGCGCACATTACAGGCGGTGGTCTGACCGAAAACCTGCCGCGTGTGTTGCCCGAGGGGTTGGGGGCCGAGATCGATCTGGACAGCTGGCAATTGCCGCCCGTCTTCAGCTGGATGGCGGAAACTGGCGGTATTGTCGAAGCCGAAATGCTCAAGACCTTCAATTGCGGTGTTGGCCTGATTGTCGTGTGCGAAGCAGACAAAGCGGATGAGCTGTCGATCTTGCTAAAAGACGCCGGTGAGACCGTTGCACGGATCGGCACCGTGACTGAGACGCCCGGCGTTGCCTATTCGGGCAAACTGCTGTGAGCCACAAGCGCGTCGCGATCCTGATCTCCGGGGGCGGGTCGAACATGGTGTCGCTGGTCGATAGCATGATCGGTGATCATCCGGCGCGGCCTTGTTTGGTGCTGTCTAATAATGCGCAGGCGGGCGGGCTGAAAAAAGCTGCAGACCGTGGCATTCCGACCGCAGTGGTCGATCACCGCCCGTTCAAAGGGGACCGCGCCGCGTTTGAGGCCGAGCTCTTGAAGCCCTTGCAAGAGGCACAGCCGGACATTGTGTGTCTGGCGGGTTTCATGCGCGTGCTGACGGGGGATTTTGTGTCCAGGTTTCAGGGGCGGATGCTGAACATCCACCCTTCTTTGTTGCCGAAGTACAAAGGCTTACATACGCACGCTCGTGCAATTGAGGCCGGGGACGCCGAGCATGGTTGCTCGGTTCATGAAGTCACCGCAGCGCTGGATGATGGCCCGATTTTAGGCCAGGCTCGTGTGCCTGTTGAGCAGGGTGACACGCCGGATACGCTGGCTGCGCGAGTCCTGGTTCAGGAGCATGTGCTCTACCCCGAAGTGTTGCGCCGTTACGCAGAAGGCAACAGGTCGCCCGTCCTGTTGCCCTGAACCCGCTCTGGGTGATTTACACCCGCCCGATATTCGGCCTATGGTCGTCGGTAACGCTCGGGACGAAGAAAATAACGGGCAGTCACAAAACCAAGAGCGATACTAGTACGGCGCATGAAAACCCTGACGACGACGCAAGAGCTGGCCGACTTCTGTAAGGCCGCCGCAAGCTATCCTTATATCACTGTCGACACTGAATTCCTGCGCGAGCGGACGTATTATTCCAAACTCTGCCTCGTGCAATTGGCGGTCCCTTCCGAAGACGAAGACAGCGCGGTTCTGGTGGATCCCTTGGCTGATGAGCTATCGCTGGAACCGCTGTACGAGCTGTTCCGCAACGAAGATGTCGTCAAGGTTTTCCACGCCGCTCGTCAGGATCTTGAGATTTTCTGGGTTGAGGCAGGTGTGTTCCCCAATCCTTTGTTCGACACACAAGTCGCAGCGATGGTTTGCGGCTTTGGTGAACAAGTCGGGTATGAGACATTGGTGCGCAAAATCTGCAAACAGGGCGTCGACAAGACCTCTCGGTTTACGGACTGGTCTAGGCGTCCGCTGACAGACGCGCAGAAATCTTATGCGTTGGCTGATGTCACCCATCTTCGCAAGATTTATGAACACCTGGCGGCTGAACTTGAAAAGACAAAGCGCAGCCATTGGGTAGGGGAAGAACTGCGGACGTTGACGCAACCCACCACCTATGACATCCGCCCGGAAGAGGCTTGGAAACGGGTAAAGACGCGGACAAACTCGGCCAAGTTCCTGGCCGTGGTGCGGGAATTGGCCCAGTTCCGCGAAGCTTATGCGCAGGAAAACAACGTTCCTCGGAATCGGGTTTTCAAGGATGATGCACTGATCGAATTGGCGTCAACCAAACCCAAAACGCCCTCGGATCTGGGCGGATCGCGGCTGTTGCTGCGCGAGGCAAGAAAGGGCGCGATTGCCGAAGGTATTTTGACGGCTGTAAAACGCGGGGTGAATTGCCCGGCGGATATGCTGCCAAAGGTCGATACGTCGCGCGATAAGCTGAAGGTCAACCCGGCATTGGCCGACTTGCTGCGGGTTCTTCTGAAATCCAAGACAGAGAGCTCCGGCGTAGCCGCTAAACTGATCGCCACCAGCTCTGAACTGGATCAGATCGCCGCTGGCGAGCGCGACTTGCCCGCGATGTCTGGCTGGCGGTTCGAAGTATTCGGCGAAGACGCGCTGAAGCTATGCGAAGGCAAGATCGCTTTGGCTGCTAAAGGGCAGGCGGTCAAGGTTGTGTCGCTTTAGAAGGTTTTAGCGCCGTCGCGACTCTAACGCGTTCTGCTGTCCAACCACACGCACCAGTCGAATGCCTTCAAGATCCTGACGACTGACATTCACAGCGTCCGACACCATGCGGGTACGTTCGGATCCTTGAGGTGTTTGCGCGCTGGGATAGTTCACGAGGAACTCAAATTCCATTGTGCCGTTTTTCTCGTTCTCTTCCGAGTTCACACGAACCAGGCGGGCATTGTATGCGCCCTGACGGACAGCCGTTCCCGACGCATAAATGATGGCACCGGTTGGGGTGGGATCGATGCGCAGCTCGTCAATCTGACCGATTGGAATGCTGGTGTCCGCGATATTCGGGCGCGAAAACAGGCCCGTGCCTTGTCTTTGCTGAGGAACCAAAGCGTCAGCTGCGTTAGGGTCCGGCGGCGTTTCAGCTTCTACCGATCTGCTTGAGCCAAACCAATTCGACGGGTTCACCCGAGAATCACGCCAGCTGCTGCATGCAGTCAAGGTCAGCGTGGCGATGATAAGAACGGACAGAGATTTTTGCATGGACCCACAGCTTTTCACACGAATACAGGCAATGGGTTAGCGCAAATTCCTCGCGTTGAAAAGCCACCGCGGGGCTGGACAGCAGGTGGTCGTCGGCATAGGTCACAGTTGGTACCGAAACCAAAAGGATCGCCGCACCATGGCCACGCCCGCCTTTGAAGACATTGTCGAGGATTTCGAGTTTCTGGAGGACTGGGAAGACCGGTATCGCCATGTCATCGAACAGGGCAAGGCGATGGACCCATTGGATGACGCGTTCAAAGTTCCAGCAACAAAAGTGAACGGGTGTGCCAGCCAAGTCTGGCTGCATCCGATGATCGAGTCCGGTGTTTTCAAATTCGATGGCGACAGCGACGCGCTGATCGTGCGAGGGCTCATTGCTGTCCTGCGCTCCTTGTATAATGGTCTGCCCGTAGCCGAAGTGCCCAAGGTTGATGCTGGAGCAGAACTGGCGCGTTTGGGGCTGAATGATCATCTGTCTGCACAACGGTCCAACGGCCTTCGTGCCATGATCGAACGCATACGGCAGGTGGCCCAGGAAAACGCGTAAGGTCAGGTCGGACGGTTTGCCCAATCTGACAGCGTGGTTTCCAAATCGCCATAGCCGGTAAAGCGCCGCTCGAACTCCAAACCCATCCTGTCCGCGCATTCTCGCGCACGTTCCGTGAGGTCCGGATCGTCGATCTGCGCTTGATAGATCAGTTTGGTGTAGTTGCCGAAATACATATCCCGCAGCTCTGGGTGTCGATCCAGACCCAAGGGTTTCCAGACAAAGGCGTCAAATTGCCGGGCCAAAAAGTCGGTCAGGTAAAAGGCCGTGGTCTCATCCTCGCCGCGCGCCTCAAAGGCTTGGTTGCCTTCGAAGAACGAGTAACAATGCGGGCCCTTGACCATCTCGACCCCCAGCTTTTCACAGGCTTGTTGAAGCAGGCCGCCGGTCCCGCAATCTGCGTAGACCACATAGATTTTGTCGAATTGGTCCCGGTGCTTGGCCACAGCGTCTTCCACAGCTTGCGTGATCCGTTCCGGGTGGACATGAAGAATCGCAGGCAGGCATGTCAGCGCCATGTGATCCCAGCCGTTACGCGATTTGATATCCAGAATCTCTTTGGCCAACGCCCCACATGCGATCAGCAGGATACGGCCAGATTCGGTGTCGGTGTAGCCTTTGGTCGTTAGGCTGGCATCATCAGGCAGAACGTCGTTTGACATTGTATGGCGTCCTCTGGGGTTGCTCACAGAAGAGGATGAATTTGACCTGCCGGCAAGCCTTGTTCCGACCTCTGATCGTAAACTGCCGACGTCTTCGGTTTGGTCCCGCCAAAATAGGTTGTGGTCAGAGACCTGCGCAACTTGGCGGTTGCGCTTGTTCCAAAGATATGAGCCCGAGCTTCTAAATGAAAAAGGGCCGCCCCAATCGGGCGGCCCTTCTGTGAAAATGTAAGGCGGATTAGCCAGCCAGCTGGTTGTGCTTGCGGCCTACAAAGTCCTTCGCAGTTTCCACGGCAACCGCCGCGTCACGGCAGTAAGCATCTGCACCGATGGCATTGCCAAATTCTTCGTTCAGCGGCGCGCCGCCGACCAGAACGATATAGTCATCGCGCACACCTTGTTCGACCAACGTGTCGATAACTACTTTCATGTAAGGCATGGTTGTGGTCAGCAGGGCAGACATACCCAGAATGTCGGGCTGTTCGGTTTCAAGTGCTTCCAGGTAATTCTCGACCGGGTTGTTGATGCCGATATCGACAACTTCAAACCCTGCGCCTTCCATCATCATCGACACGAGGTTCTTGCCGATGTCGTGAATGTCGCCCTTGACGGTGCCAATAACCATCTTGCCAACGCGTGGCGCGCCGGTTTCTGCCAGCAACGGCTTCAGGATCGCCATGCCACCCTTCATGGCGTTGGCGGCCAGCAGAACTTCGGGTACAAACAGGATGCCGTCGCGGAAGTCATGGCCCACAATGGTCATGCCACCGACCAGAGCTTTGGTCAGAATGTCATAGGGGGTCCATCCACGCTCCAGCAGGATGTTGGTTCCTTCTTCGATCTCTTCTTTCAGACCATCGTAGAGATCGTCGAACATCTGCTCGACAAGTTCGTCGTCGTTCAGTTCGGACAGGATGATGTCTTCTTCGTCGGACATGGGGTATTCCCTGTGCTGGGCGGGCCATCGGCCCGTGGTGGCATTTTTTCCGTTTTGGCCAAAACGTCGCATTCTGACTGTGACGATTGCGACGTCGGTCGTTTCGGGACCGACCTATATGTCAAAAAATCACGTGGCTCGAATGAAAAATCCGCATGATAATCGTGCATTCGGTTTGATCGCGGCTGTTTGGGGCGCTTTCATGAGGAGACTTGTACAAACCCGGGCGCAGGTTTA
Organism: Ruegeria sp. HKCCD7296; assembly: GCF_013110775.1. Taxonomy (NCBI): domain Bacteria; kingdom Pseudomonadati; phylum Pseudomonadota; class Alphaproteobacteria; order Rhodobacterales; family Roseobacteraceae; genus Ruegeria; species Ruegeria sp. HKCCD7296. Next base: position 112,972 of record NZ_WVRF01000003.1, on the reverse strand, counting down.
TGTTCCAAGTGGGAACAAAAATAGAACAAAGCGCCAAAATGACTGTTGTACCAACCATAAAGGCCAGAGGAACTAATTCGAACGCCACTGGTCGGTTCGAGCGTTTTGCAACCGTAGCCACCGATGATGGGTGGGAGATTGACGAATCCCCACCGCCTTTGCGCACCGAAACAAGGGACGAGGTGGCGCGCAGTGCGATTACGTACAATCGGTCTCCGGATTTGCCGTTTGATCGATCCATCAATCCATATCGCGGTTGTGAACATGGCTGTGTCTATTGTTTTGCCCGGCCCAGTCATGCCTATCTGGGATTGTCCGCAGGGCTGGATTTCGAAACCCGCCTGACAGCGCGTCCCAACATGAGCTGTGTTCTGCGAAATGAATTGTCGTCCAAGTCTTATAAGGTCGCTCCGCTGGCTATAGGTACAAACACGGACCCGTATCAGCCGATCGAGAAAGATCGCCTGATTACAAGGTCCTGCCTTAAGGTGTTGCACGAGTTCAACCATCCGGTTGCAATTGTCACCAAGGGCGCTTTGATCGAGCGGGATCTGGACATTCTGACTGAAATGGCCAGCCGTGGATTGGTGCGCGTAGGGATCTCGCTGACCACTTTGGATCCCGCTTTGTCGCGTCGGATGGAACCTCGTGCACCGTCACCGCAGCGGCGTCTGCGCATGATCCGCACACTGACCGAGGCCGGGGTTCCGGTGCGTATGATGACATCTCCGATTGTGCCCGGCCTGACGGATCATGAACTAGAGAACCTGCTTGAGGCGGGACAGGAGGCAGGAGCAGATGCCGCCAGTTGGATCATGCTGCGATTGCCGCGTGAGGTGTCGCAGTTGTGGCAGGATTGGCTGGCCGAACACCAACCGGCACGGGCGGAAAAAGTGATGTCCAAGCTGCGCGACATGCACGGTGGGCGGGACTATGACCCGCGCTGGGGCCACAGAATGCGGGGTGAGGGTGAGTACGCCGGAATTATTGCCCAAAGGTTTTCCAAAGCTTGCAAGCGGTTAGGGCTTTCTGTGAAATCTGCCCCTCTACGTTGCGATCTTTTTGAAATTCCGCCGCAACCCGGGGATCAAATGAGCTTGTTCTAAAGCCTAAATACACCCCTGGGCTGACCGCTGAATAATATCGCAAAAGCAATTTCTTATACTGATTTCGAAATGCCCGATTGCAAAAAAGACCCTGGTTAAACCAGGGTCTTAAATATTTGTCGAAGTTTGGAGAATCAGCGGTTTTCGATATCCACGTAATCCCGCAGTGTCTCGCCCAGATACAGCTGACGCGGGCGACCGATCTTGTTCTGAGGATCGGCAATCATCTCTTTCCACTGGCTGACCCAGCCTACTGTGCGCGACAGAGCGAAGATCGGCGTAAACATGGATGTTGGGAAGCCCATCGCCTCAAGAATGATCCCAGAATAGAAATCGACATTCGGGAACAGTTTCTTTTCGGCGAAATACGGATCTTCCAGCGCTTCTTTTTCCAGTTCTTTAGCGACCTGAAGCTTGGGATTGTCGTCAATGCCCAACAGGTCAAGAACTTCGTCTGCCGACTGTTTCATCACTTTGGCACGCGGGTCGAAATTTTTGTAGACACGGTGACCAAAGCCCATAAGACGGAACGGATCGTCTTTATCCTTGGCGCGGGCGATATATTCGGGAATGCGATCAACGGTGCCGATCTCTTCCAGCATTTCAAGACATGCCTGGTTGGCGCCCCCGTGGGCAGGACCCCACAAGCACGCAACACCGGCTGCGATGCAAGCGAACGGGTTCGCACCCGAGGACGATGCCAGACGCACGGTCGAGGTCGAAGCGTTCTGTTCGTGATCCGCGTGCAGAGTCAAAATCCGGTCCATCGCGCGGCTGAGGATCGGGTTGACCTCATAATCCTCGGCGGGAACGGCAAAACACATGCGCAGGAAATTCGACGCGTAGTCCAGGTCGTTGCGCGGGTAAACGAACGGCTGACCGATGTGGTATTTGTAGGCCCAGGCCGCAATTGTCGGCATCTTGGCGATCAGACGGTGCGAGGCAACCTCGCGCTGGTGCGGGTCCGAGATATCGGTCGAATCGTGATAGAAGGCCGACATTGCCCCGACAACACCGACCATGATGGCCATCGGATGCGCATCTCGGCGGAAACCGCGATAGAAATACTGCATCTGCTCGTGCAGCATGGTGTGACGGGTGATCGTGGTTTCGAACTTTTCCAGATCCTTTGCCGCAGGTAGTTCCCCATAAAGCAACAAATAGCAAACTTCGAGAAAGTGCGATTTCTCGGCCAATTGGTCGATCGGATAACCCCGATGCAGCAGCTCACCTTTTTCGCCGTCGATATAGGTGATGGTGCTGTCGCAGCTAGCGGTCGAGGTGAAGCCTGGATCGTAGGTGAAAACCCCGGCTTGTCCGTATAGCTTGCGAATATCAACAACATCAGGGCCGGCGGTCGGGGAATGAACTGGCAACTCGTATTCTTTGCCGTGAACAGTCAGAGTGGCTGTTTTGTTGCTGTCAGTCATAGTCGTCCCTTCTTCAATCATGCGCACGCCGGACAGACCTCCGGCGATACGGGCAACGATTGCGCGCGAACGCGCAATCCGGGTGTTAGCGGAGCAGCGTTACCCGACTATGAAGATTGGGTTTATTTCGCTGCCTCAGAAAGCCGCGCCAAGGTTTCATCCCGCCCCAGCACCAGCATCATGTCAAAAACCGAAGGTGTAACGGCCCGGCCTGCCAGTGCGGCCCGTAGCGGACCCGCCAGCTTGCCGAACTTGAGCTCCTTTGACTCGGCAAAGGAATTCAGGGCCTCCTCCAGCTCGTTCCGGGACCAGCTAGCATTTTGCAGCTGCGGCGTCAATTCCGACAGTATACCATCGGATACAGATGACAGCGCCTTCTCCGCCTTCTCATCCGGGACAATTGGGCGTTGGGTTAGCACAAAATGCGCTTTTTCAAGGAGTTCTGGGAAAGTACGCGCCCGATCCTTGAGGCAATACATCGCACGTTCCAGATCACTGGATTGTGTCGAAGTGAGAGCAGGAAGGTTCGCTGCCGCGAGGTAATCTTCAATTTCCCGCCGCAGCGCAGCATCATCTGAGATTGCAATATGCTGTCCGCAGAGATTTTCCAGCTTTTTCAGATCGAAACGGGCCGGGTTTTTTCCGATTCCGTCCAGATCGAACCACTCTTTTGCCTGCGCATCCGTGAAGAATTCGTCATCACCGTGACTCCAGCCTAAACGCGCCAGGTAATTGCGCATTCCAGCCGCGGGATAGCCCATGGCCTGGTATTCCTGCGCGCCCAGTGCGCCATGACGTTTCGACAATTTCTTGCCGTCGGGCCCGTGAATCAGCGGGATATGTGCCCAGACCGGAACGTCCCAGCCCATTGCCTCATAGATCATCATCTGACGCGCGGCGTTGTTCAAGTGATCGTCGCCGCGAATAACGTGGGTGACGCCCATGTCGTAATCGTCGACCACCACCGCCAGCATGTAGACGGGTGTGCCGTCCGAACGCAGCAGGATCATATCGTCCAGTTGATCATTGCGGATGGTGACATCGCCTTGAACCTGATCGCGGATCACGGTCGCACCGTCTTGTGGCGCTTTGATGCGAATGACAAATGGCGCATCGGGATGTGTTGCCGGATCAGCGTCGCGCCACGGGCTGCGGAACAGGGTTGATTTACCTTCGGCCCGCGCCTGTTCGCGGAAGGCGGCGATTTCTTCCTGAGTTGAGAAGCACTTGTATGCCTTGCTTTCGGCCAACAGTTGATGCGCAACCTCAGCATGCCGGTTTGCGCCCTCGAACTGGCTGATCACGTCACCATCGTGGTCCAGTCCCAGCCACGCCATACCTTGAAGGATTGCGGCAGTCGCTTCAGGTGTCGAGCGTTCGCGGTCGGTGTCTTCAATCCGCAGCAGGAACTTGCCGCCACGACCCCGTGCATAAAGCCAGTTAAACAACGCGGTACGCGCGCCGCCAATATGCAGAAAACCTGTAGGTGAAGGGGCAAAACGTGTGACGACCTGGTCGGACATGGTGGGGATTAACCTTTTGGTAACCGTATCTGGCATAGTTTGACGCCTGTCTAACGAGCCCGAAGGACGGGGGCAACCATGCGTGTTCTTGCACGGGTTGAGGCCGCGCTGCTGCACCAGACTGGGTACATGTTCCCATGGACGCCGGTGATGCTGGCAACCGGGATTGGCCTGTATTTCGGCATCCGGGCAGAACCTGCCATGCCGGTTTACGCTGGTCTGGTTTGTCTATGCTTGGCTTTCGTCTTTGCGCGCCGCTGGCTTGCGCCGGGGGTGGGGTCGTTGGCCATCGGGGGCGCGCTGATCGCTGCCGGTTTCTGTCTGGCAGGTGTTCGCGCCCATATGGTGGCAGAACCGGTTCTGTCGTGGCGGTATTATGGCCCTATCGAGGGGAGGGTCGTCGCCATGGATCGGTCTGCCTCGGATGCGTTGCGGTTGACGCTTGATCAGGTGCGCATAGGGGACGTGCCGCAGGAGCGAAGGCCGCAGCGCGTCCGTCTTTCCGTTCATGCCCCAACCGGACCTATTGCACCGGGGCAGAGGATTATGACGACGGCGCATCTGTCTCCACCACAAGGGCCCGTAGAACCCGGCGGGTTCGATTTCCGCCGTCATGCCTGGTTCCAGAGTTTAGGCGCAGTGGGGTACACACGCGTTCCTGTTCTAGCCATTGCGCCCGCATCAGACGGGGTCAAAGGAGTACGGATAACCGCAATCCGAATGGCCATATCGCAGCGCGTGAAAGAAATACTACCTGGTGAAATTGGTGGCTTTGCAGCAGCAGTCACCACCGGGGATCGCAGTGGTATGGGGCAAGATACGCTATCGTCGCTGCGCGCATCGAACCTTGCACATCTGCTGGCAATCTCGGGGCTGCATATGGGGCTGCTGACGGGATTCGTATTTGTGGCTTGCCGCATCTGTCTGTCGTTACTCCCGGCGCTTGCGCTGCACTTGCCTGTGCGAAAAGTTGCCGCTGTCTGCGCCTTGTGCGCGGCGATTGTCTACCTGATGTTGTCCGGCGGAAATGTCGCGACCGAACGTGCCTTTGTCATGGTTACGGTCATGCTGGGAGCGGTGCTGATCGACCGCAGGGCGATCTCTCTCCGCGCCGTGGCGGTTGCGGCGGTGATCGTTCTGCTCCTCAGGCCGGAATCCCTGTTAAGTCCGGGATTCCAGATGTCATTTGCAGCAACCACAGCTCTGGTCGCCGTGTTCGGGGCGCTGCGCGAAGTGGGTCCCTTGCCTGGACCGAAATGGATTAAGCCGGTGGTTGGCGTGCTGATGTCCTCGGCCATTGCCGGGCTTGCGACGGCTCCGATCGGTGCCGCGCATTTCAATACCATGTCGCACTACGGTCTTTTGGCGAATCTGCTCTCTGTTCCGGTTATGGGCTTGTGTGTTGTTCCAGCGGCGGTTGTCGCCGCGCTATTGGCTCCTCTGGGGCTTGAGGCGATTCCCCTGACAGTGATGGGGTGGGCATTGCAGTGGATTTTGACGGTGTCACATTGGGTTTCGAATCTGCATGGCGCACAAGGTTATGTGGTCAGCCCGCCGTGGTACGTTCTGCCTGTTATCGCCCTGGGCGTTTTGTGGATCGCGCTGTGGCAGGGACACGCAAAGTGGATTGGGATGTGCCCGATTTTGGCGGGCTTTCTGCTGTGGACTGCGGGGCACCGCCCCGACGCCCTGATCGCCGAAACCGGAGGTTTGGTGGGTGTTATGACTGAAGAGGGTCGCGCGTTAAGCAAAGGCAAAGGCAGCGGGTTTGTCGCAACTGTTTGGCTTGAGAATGACGGGGATGGTGTCGATCAGTCACAGGCTGCGCTCAGATGGCCCGAGACGAACGCAATCCAGCGCTACCTGATGAAAGATCAGGAGATTATCCACCTGACTGGCAAAAGGGCTGCAAACGGGTTTGACGAATGCAAGGCAAACCAGATCATAGTCTCTGCTGTGGCTCTGAATTTGAAGGGGCCGTGCGGGGTCTTTGACCCCGATCGCTTGTACGAAACCGGCAGCTTGTCTGTTCTGAACGGAAAGCTGATATCAAGCGCCGAGCTAACGGGGCAAAGGCTTTGGTCCCCAAACGCGACCGGGGACCTTCCGTCCAAGCAGGATCAGTAAGTCCGGATCAAGCCAACAAGGCGGCCTTGAACCTTGACCTTTTCTTCAGGCAGAACGCGCGTTTCGTAGACCGGGTTGGCAGCTTCAAGCGCGATGGCATTGCCCCGGCGGAAATACCGCTTCAACGTCGCTTCTTGATCCTCGACCAGAGCAACCACGATGTCGCCGTTATCTGCTGTCGCCGTTTCCCGGATCACCACTACATCACCGTCGTTGATACCCGCGTCGATCATCGAGTCTCCACGAACCTCCAACGCGTAATGCTCGCCCTTGCCGGAGACCATGGGGCCGGGGACGGCGACATGGTGCGAGACATGGCTGATGGCCTCAATGGGAACACCAGCCGCAATCCGACCCATGACCGGCAGTTCCAGCGCGTCGACTGAAACGGGTTCCACATTCGCGGGGCGACGACCTTCCGGTTTGTCACCTTCGATAACCCGCGGCGAAAACCCGGTTGTGGGTTCGCCCCCAAGGCTTTCAGGAAGTTTCACAATCTCAATAGCGCGGGCGCGATGGGCGAGGCGGCGGATAAACCCGCGTTCTTCCAGAGCGGTGATCAATCTGTGGATGCCGGATTTCGACCGCAGATCAAGCGCGGCCTTCATTTCGTCGAAACTGGGCGGAACACCGTCCGCCTGCACGCGTTTGTGGATGAATTCCAGCAAATCCAATTGCTTCTTGGTCAGCATCGCTCACACCTCGTCGCTCATGCGTTTTCTTTTGTTCTACGCATGTTCACGTTTTGTGTCAACGGATTTGAGAACATCTCAGATCGGCAGGTACTGAACCGTTTCCCCGATTTCACGGGCGGGATCGTGCGGTTGTCGGACCAAAAGCGCATTTGCTTGAGCCAGAACGCTGAGAAGCGAGCTGTCTTGATCTGCAGAGGCTTCGATGCCCGTGTCGCTTAGAACTGCGCGCATGTAGTGCTCTCGCGGTCCGTTTTCCGACAAGGGAGCCGTGAGCTGCGCTGTACGGAAAGTCGGAACCACGTCGTCCAGGCCAAGCATCAGGCGCACCATCGGTGCTAAAAACAGATACCCGCACACCATGGCGCTGACCGGGTTGCCGGGCAAGCCCACAATAGCCGTTTCGCCGATACGACCGGCCATCAGTGGTTTTCCGGGACGCATTCGGATCTTGTAGAACGACCGCTCCATCCCCAAACCCTGCGAGACATCTGCGACAAGGTCATAGTCACCAACCGAAGCGCCACCGATTGTGACGACAAGATCGGCCCCGTGCGCCAAGCCAAATGCAGTTTCAAGCGAGGGAACGGTATCGCGCGCAATGGGCAGAACGCGTACCGATGCACCCAGACCTTCAAGCAGCGCCTGCAAACCGAATGTGTTGGAGGCAATGATCTGATCTGGGCCCGGCTCTTCTCCGGGCATCACCAACTCGTCGCCGGTGGAGATAAGTGCAATCACCGGTTTGCGCGCAACCGTAACGCGGGGAGTGTTCATTGCGGCCATAAGAGCCACATCTTCGGCCCGGATCAAACGTGGTGCTGAAATGGATGTGCCGATTTCAAAATCTACGCCAGCTGGCCGGATATTGGTTTTGGGGCCGGGTTCGTCGGTGATCGTGATCAGGTCACCACGTCGATCTGTGTCTTCCTGAATGATCACAAAATCCGCGCCCTCGGGCACTGGCGCACCGGTGAAAATGCGCACCGCCTGACCGGGACCGACCTGGCCATCAAAGCGATGGCCAGCCGCGGATTCTCCGACCACCTTGAACATGGCGTGCAGCTCAACTTCGGCGGCCTTTACGGCATATCCATCCATCGACGATGCCGCGAAGGGCGGTTGGTTCCGCCCCGCCACAACATCCCGCGCCAATACACGCCCGGCGGACTGTGCCAGAGGAACCTCTTCCGAAGGTAAAACCCCCACCAGATCGAACAGCAGGGCGCGCGCCTCTTCGACTGTGATCATTTCGCCTCGTAACGCCCTGATTTACCGCCATCTTTCAAGAGAACGCGGATTCCGCCAATCTCCATCGCCTTATCGACGGCCTTTGTCATGTCATACACTGTCAAAGCCGCGGTTGAGACTGCGGTTAGGGCTTCCATCTCAACACCGGTCTGTCCCGAGGTCTTGACCGTGGCCTCGATCTGAACACCCGGCAAATCAGGATCAAGGGTCAGTTCAACCGCCACTTTGGTGATTGGAAGAGGGTGACACAACGGGATCAAGTCGGGCGTCTTCTTTGCGCCCATGATGCCCGCCAGACGGGCGATGCCCAGAACGTCGCCCTTTTTCGCGCGGCCTTCAGAAATGATTTCAAAGGTTTCCGGCTCCATCCTAATGTGCCCGGCAGCAACGGCGACACGGTCTGTCACGTCTTTGTCCGACACATCGACCATATGCGCCTGACCTTGAGCGTCAAAATGGGTCAGCGGCATCACATCACTCCGGGGATCAGAGGGTTGGACAGGATATGACGCGTGGCGGCTTCAACATCATCCTGCCGCATCAGGCTTTCACCAATCAGGAAGCACCGTGCACCATAGCGCGCAATGTCCTTCAGATCATCCGGTGTTCCCAGGCCGCTTTCGCAAACAATTGTGCGGTTCGCTGGTACCAGCTTGGACAGGCGTCGCGTGGTGTCCAATGTTGTCTCGAAGGTCTTGAGATTGCGGTTGTTGATGCCGATCAACGGGCTTTTCAACTGGGTGGCTCTTTCCAGTTCCGCTTCGTCATGCACTTCGATCAGAACATCCATACCCCAATCAAAGGCAGTTTGTTCCAGTTCAGCCGCCTGATCATCACTGACCGAAGCCATGATGATCAAAATGCAATCGGCGCCCAAGGCGCGGGCTTCGATCACCTGATAGGGGTCATACATGAAATCCTTGCGCAAAGCGGGCAGCGAAGTCGCCTCGCGTGCCTGCGTCAGATATTCCTTTGCGCCCTGAAAGCTTGGGGTGTCGGTCAGCACGGACAAACACGCAGCACCACCATCCTCATAGGCTTTGGCCAGTACAGGCGGGTCGAAATCCGGACGGATCAGACCCTTGGACGGGCTGGCTTTCTTGACCTCGGCAATCAGGCCATAGCCTTGCCGCGACGCGGATTGCAAAGCTGTGGCAAAGCCACGGGTTTCCGATGCGGCCCGTGCTTCGCTCTCCAGTGTTTCCAGGGATTTCTGTGCTTTGTCGGCTGCGACCTCTTCCAGTTTGTAGGCTTTGATCTTGTCCAGAACGGTTTCGGTCATGCGGCTTCCTGTGTCTTGCGTGCCAGAGCGGCGATTTTTTCTTTGGCTTTGCCGCTGTCGATGCTTTGGGCGGCCATGGCGACACCGTCGCGCAGATCGCTTGCCGCTTCGGCGACGACCAAAGCGGCAGCCGAATTCAACAGTACTGCATCGCGATAAGCGGATGGGGCACCGTCCAACAGAGCGCGGAATGCGACGGCGTTCTCTTCTGGTGTGCCGCCGATAATGTCTTCGAACGGATGTACCGGCAGACCTGCGTCTTCGGGGTGCAGTTCGACCTCTTTGATCGTGTCATCTTCCAGCGCAGCGACCCAGCTGATTCCCGTGATCGTGAGTTCATCCGTCCCGTCCGATCCATGCACCAGCCACGCGCGGTCTGATCCCAGCAGACCAAGCGTTTCGGCCATTGGTCGGATCAGGTCGCGACTGAACGCGCCGGTCAATTGCCGCTTGACGCCTGCGGGGTTGGTCAGGGGGCCAAGGATGTTAAAGATTGTACGCGTGCCCAGTTCCTGGCGTGATGGCATTACGTGGGCAATGGCCGGGTGATGCATCGGTGCCATCATGAACCCAATTCCAACTTCTTTTAGAGCATCTTCAACAACTTGGGGACCAACCATGACGTTGATGCCCATCTGACCCAGGGCATCGGCTGCTCCTGATTTCGAACTGAGGTTCCGATTGCCATGCTTGGCAACGGTGACACCGGCACCGGCAACCACAAAAGCCGTCGCGGTCGAGATGTTCAGTGTGCCTTTGCCGTCGCCGCCTGTGCCCACGATGTCCATCGCTCCGTCCGGAGCTTTGACGGCGTTGCACTTTGCCCGCATCACAGCGGCGGCAGCGGCGTATTCATCGACGGTTTCACCACGTGTGCGCATGGCCATCAAAAGCCCACCGATCTGGCTGGGCGTGGCTTCGCCATCAAACAGGATGGCAAAGGCTTTTTCAGCTTCGTCACGAGTCAATGGACGATCGGCCGAAGCTCCGATCAGCGGTTTCAGCGCGTCGCTCATGCGGGGACTTTCAGTTCTTGTAGGAAGTTCTTGAGCAGGGCGTGTCCATGCTCGGAGGCGATGGATTCCGGGTGGAATTGAACGCCATGTATGGGCAGTTCCTTGTGCTGCAGCCCCATGATGGTGCCGTCTTCCAATTCAGCCGTGATCTCAAGACAGTCGGGCAGGGATTCACGCTCAACAATCAGCGAATGATAGCGGGTCGCTTCAAAGGGTGAGGGCAGACCAGCAAAAACACCTTTTCCGGTGTGTTGCATCGTGCCCATCTTGCCATGAACAATCTCGTGACAGCGCACTACTTTGCCGCCAAAAACCTGACCGATGGTCTGATGCCCCAAACAAACCCCCAGCAATGGTGTTTTGGTTTCTGCGGCGGCTTCAGTCAGCGCCAAGCAAATCCCGGCCTGATCCGGGTCGCAGGGGCCGGGGCTTAGCAGGATACCGGCGGGGTTCATAGCCATCGCTTCCTGTACATCAAGCGCATCATTTCGGCGAATAACCATTTCGGCACCAAGTTCGCCTAAATAATGTACCAAATTGTAGGTAAACGAGTCGTAGTTGTCGATCAGCAGCAGCATATGGGCACTTATCTTCACTTGGGCATTTCAGGCTGGCGATGCAGCCCCGGGCCACGGTATAATGTCCTCACATACATGCTCAGGCTTGGGCGGCAGCGTCAAGAGGACATACCGTTTCTGACGCGTTCAATTGGCCGAGCGCCACACCAGATGGCGCAGAGCTGGACGAGGCAGAGAAAAGAGGCGAAAGGCAGAAAAAATGGGCGGATTTTTCGGAGGAATGGTCGCCGGGGCGATCGTTGTTTTGATCCTGGGCGTGATCGTGTCGCTCAAGACGCCGATGGTCAATACGCCGGTTGTTGTAACCGAAGCACCGGCTCCGGTAATTTCCGAAGCACCTGAAGCACCGACTGAGGTGGCCGAAGCGGTTTCCGATGCCGATGTGGTGGAATTGGCTCCGCGTGGGCTGGAAGCCGCCGATGACTCAACCGAGGATCTGGTTGACTTGTCCGGGCTTGAATCGTCTTCGGACACGCAACCAGAAGTGGGCGCAGCGGCTGAGGCCGTGGACCAACCAGAGGCCGCGGTTGCGACTGAAGTGTCAGTTGTGACCGAAGCGCCTGCAGCGCCGCCAGAACCCAGCCTTGCACCTGCGGCTCCGCAGGACGAGGCAGAGCCAGCCGTAATCGACGATACACCGACCCCTCCCGTGGAAGAGCCCCAGACAACCGAAGTCGCGCTTGTCGAGCCGGAACAAGACCCATTGCCTCAAACGACGGTGGACACTGAAGAGGTAAATCCGTTTGAAAGCAGTCCGATTGCGGTGGAAGGGGATGAAGAAATTCTTCCGCGCAAGTTGCCGCGTATCGCGGCATTGCCGCAGATCGGCGGCGAACAGGAAGTACCAGTCAGCTCAACGATTGGAAAACGCGTTGTTCCTTTGACCGAACGGGATGATGAGCCAGTGGTCGAGCAAGCCTCGGCAGAAGAAGCGGCACCAGCGGACAAGCCGATCGAACGCTATGCCGCGAAGTTCGAAAACCCCGAGGCCAAGCCCTTGATGTCCATCATTCTGATCGATGATGAGGGCGCGTTTGGTGTCGAAGCGCTGCAAGACTTTCCCTATCCAATCAGCTTTGCCGTTAACCCGTCCGATCCTGATGCGGCGGAAAAAATGGCGCGGCACCGCGCGGCCGGGTTCGAAGTCATGGCGCTTGCTGATTTGCCTGAGGCCGCAACCGCTCAGGACGCCGAGGTGTCCCTGTCGGTCTGGCTGGATACTCTGCCCGAAACCGTTGGTATTCTGGAAGGGGTAGACAGCGGCATTCACGGCAATCGCAAGTTGGCCGATCAAGTTGCGGAAATTGCTGCCGGAACTGGCCGGGGATTGATCACGCAGGACAATGGGTTGAACACCGTTCAAAAACTCGCGGCCCGAAACGGAACTCCTTCAGGTGTCGTGTTCCGTGACATCGATGGTGCGCGTCAGGATCCGAAGGTCATGCGTCGTTTTCTGGATCAGGCCGCGTTCCGCGCCGGGCAGGAAGGTGCTGTGGTCATGTTGGGGCGGGTCCGTCCCGAAACGATTTCAGCATTGTTGCTTTGGGGGTTGGAAGACCGTGGCAGCCGCGTCGCCATGGCGCCGATTTCTGCGGTCATGATGAAACAGGTACAGTGACTGGCATAAAACAGAAAATGAGGGCGGCGATCTTTTGATCTGCCGCCCTTTTGCGTTTAGCTGTTTCCGTTTCCGGTGAAACGCGCGGCATCCGCCGCAGCGCGTCGTATCGCGTTGGATTTATGGACGGTTTCCATGAATTCGGCTTCTGGATCGCTGTCATAAACAACGCCGCCGCCCGCCTGAATATAAAGCGTTTGATCTTTCACAATTGCGGTGCGCAGCGCGATACACATGTCCATGTCGCCGCCCGCGCTGAAATACCCCACGCCACCGCCATAGACGCCGCGTTTTTCGGGCTCCAACTCGTCGATGATTTCCATCGCGCGCACTTTGGGCGCGCCAGACACTGTGCCCGCTGGCATCCCGGCAAAGAATGCGTCAAGCGCGTCTTTGTCTTCGGCAAGTTCACCCACCACGTTTGACACAATATGCATTACGTGGCTGTAACGTTCTATGATGAACTCTTCAGTCGGGCGCACCGTGCCAATCTTGGCCACGCGTCCGGTATCGTTGCGGCCCAGATCCAGCAGCATCAGGTGCTCGGCCAGCTCTTTCTTGTCGGCCAGCAGATCCAGTTCGTTTGCCTTGTCTTCTTCCGGCGTCGCGCCACGGGGGCGGGTGCCGGCGATGGGACGAATGGTGACTTCACTACCGAACACGCGCACCAAAATCTCGGGGCTGGCACCGACGACCTGAAAACCACCGAAATTAAAATAGAACATGAAAGGCGACGGGTTGGTGCGCCGCAACGACCGATAAAGCGCAAAGGGTGGGAGAGGAAATTCCTGCGTCCAGCGCTGCGCGGGGACAACCTGGAAAATATCACCCGCGCGGATGTATTCCTTGGCCTTTTCAACGGCTTCCATATAGCCGGACTTGGTAAAGTTCGACACGGGCGGTGAAACTTCGCGCGCGTCCCCAAGATCGCGGGTTTCCGCAGGCATCGCACGTTCCAGATCGCGAACCGCATCCATCACACGTTCGGCGGCTTGTGCATACGCAGCCTTGGCGGATTGACCGTCGCTGGCCCAAGCTGGTGAAACCACGGTCACTTCGCCTTTAACACCATCCAACACGGCGATGACGGAAGGGCGCAGCATAATCGCATCGGGCAGGCCCAGAGGGTCAGGGTTTACGTCTGGCAGGTATTCCACCAGCCGGACCATGTCATAGCCCAAATATCCAAACAGCCCGGCTGCAGCCTGAGGCAGGTCATCCGGCAGGTCGATGCGGCTTTCGGCCAGCAAAGCGCGCAGGTTGTCCATCGGGTTGCCGTCTTGGGCCGAGAACGCCTCGGAATCGAACCGGGCAGAGCGGTTCAACTCGGACGCGTCACCGCGACACCGCCAGATCAGGTCGGGTTTCATACCGATGATCGAGTAACGGCCACGAACTTCGCCGCCGGTTACGGATTCCAGCATGAACGCATCTTTCTGTGCGCCCGTCAGCTTGAGCATCAGTGACACGGGCGTGTCCAGATCAGCGGCAAGCCGTGTGTAGACCACCTGATTTTCGCCCGCTTCATAAGCGCGCGCGAAGGTGTCGAATTCGGGTGTCAGTGCCATTTCGGTCTCGTTTAAAAGCTCGATTGCACGGCATTCAGCGCCTGTTGGTCGACGACCGGGCGCGCGCGTGTCTGTGCATCGCGCACATAAGCGTTGAAAATATTCTGTGACAGGGCCTGATTCATCTGAGCGGAAAGGGCTTCACGCAGTTGGCGAAGCTCGTCTGTATCTGCCGGAGGCAGAACTTCATCCAGGCGCACCAGCAACGCTGCACTGTTGCCACCAATGACACGCAATTCGCCAGGTTCCATCTGGAACACTTCGTTCATGAAATCCGCAGGAACGTCATCCAGAAACGCCGTGCGGGTCAGGGCATTTTCAACACGGAAGGGCAGGCCGGTGGCTGTAAAGTCACCATCTGTTGCAAGCTGTGTCAGAACCGCATTGGCCCGTTCTTCCAGCGCCTTGTTTGTTTCGGCCTGAAGCCACGCGGCGGCCACGCGATCACGCGCGCTGTCCAGCGGCTCGGGGCGACGCGGCAGCACCTCGTTCAGGCGCAGAGCAAAGATCGACCCATCTTCGAGGAATGCGATTTCCGGGAAATCACCTTCCTGCACAGCTTCGGCTGCGACGCGGAACCCGTCATAGGCCGCGACATCATCCACGCTTTCGCGGGTCCAGTCGATCTGACCCAGCTCCATTTCGGTCTCATCCGCCAGTTCTTCCAGTGTAGCGCCGCCAGCAAGCATGTCGTTGATATCTTCGGACTGCGCCTCGATCAGGCGGCGCGCACGCTCGGCCGCCAGCTCTTCCCGCAAGGCCGGTTCAGCTTCTTCGAAGGGCACATTGTTGGCTGCCAGAGATCCGTTGATCCGGAACAGGGCCGGACCAAATACCGACGGCAAGGGTCCAACAACAGCATCCAGATCGGCCGCAAATACAGCATCCGCTGCTTCGCCCAGATCCTCACGTGTCACGTCGCCCAGATCGATGTCGTTCAATTCGAGATCGCGGTCGCGGACCAGCTGTTCAAAGGTAGTGCCACCCACCTCAAGCTGGGCTTTAGCTTCGCTTGCAGCTTCCTCGTCCGGGAAATTCAAGCGCTCAACCAAGCGGCGTTCAGGCTGGTTGAACTCAGCAGACCGGTCGTCATAGAGCGCGCGCAGGGCGTCCTGATCCACCTCGACACTGTCGATCAGCATCGCAGGGGACAGGATCGCATAGGTCAGTTGCTTGGTGCGGGGCAGTGTGAACAGAGCACCGTTTTCATCATAATAAGCCTGAATCTGCGCCTCGGTCGGATCGGCAATCGAAGATTCCAATGCTTCGGTCCCGACGGTGGCCACCGTAAAGCTGCGCCGAGCGCCGATGTAGTCCGTCATCGTATCCGTTAGAGTGGCTGGCATTTCGACGCCGCCCATGATCGCGCCCTGAACGATCGTACGCGCCGATTCCTTACGCAAATCAGTTTCGAACTCGGAATCGGTCATGCCGATCTGTTCCAGCTGAAAAAGATAGGCTTCACGGTCAAAGCTGCCGTCCACACCCTGGAAGGCCGGGATCGCGACGATGTCTTGCTGTAGGTTCTCGTCCCCGATGGAAATACCCAGTTGGCCGACTTCGTTGTCCAATGCCGCCAATGCCGTCAGACGGGCCAGGGCATTCTGATCAAGCCCCAACTCGCGTGCCTGCGACATCTGCAATGGCTGGCCGGTTTGTGCCTCAACCGCGCGGATTTCGCGCTGCAACTCGCGCACATACTCATCGACCGAGATGCTTTCGTCACCCACATGTGCGACGGTTCGGACCGTACCGCTGAGATTGGTGGCGCCAAATCCCGCAAGGCCCAGCATCAGCAGGCCCATCAGAATCCAGACAAAGGTTTTAGAAAGACTTTTAGCGCCTGCGGCCATGGTGCCCTCTTGTTATTGCGGCAGCGTTCTGCCCTGTCGGTTGCGGCCCTGAATACGACGCACACCGCCGAGGGGCAAGCTTAGAAGGACAGGCCCTGCAACCGGTCGAACAATTGACCCAATCCCGCACGGTCCAGATTGGCGAATGCTACACGGACTTGCCGTTTTCCAGCGGGGTCATGGGCGGGCATGAACATGGTGCCGGGCAACAGGAGCACGCCTGCCTCAGTCACCAAACGGCGTGCCAATTCGTCTGACGGCATATTGAAAGGGTGTTCGAGGTAAGCAAAATACGCCCCAAGCCCCAAAAGACGCCATCCTTGGGCCTCAAGGGCGGGCATTCCATCTTTAATTGCGGCTCTGCGGTCGAGAATTTCGTCTCGTTCACCCGCAAGCCATTGTGATAGGTTCTGCATCCCCCAAAGGGCTGCAAACTGGCCGATTTGGCCAGGGCAAATGGCAACAGTGTCGAGGAATTTCTCGACCTCGGCCAGAAGAGAACGGCTTGTGGCTATCGCACCAACTCGGTGGCCTGTCAGGCGATAGGCTTTAGAGAAGGAATAGAGATGAACAAGCGTCTCATCCCAAGCCGGTTGTTGGAACAGATCGTGGGGCGGGCCGCTGCGGCTATCGAAATCGCGATAGGTTTCGTCCACGATCAGGCGAAGACCGCAGTCGCGTGCAAGGTCAAAAAACGCGCGGACCAGATCGGAAGGGTATTCCACGCCGCCGGGGTTGTTCGGCGTGACCAGGGCGATGGCGCGTGTTTTTTCGGTAATCAGAGCGCGCGCCTTCTCTGGATCGGGTAGCAGGTCATCTCCGGTTGGGAGGTCCACAGCCTTCACCCCAGCCATGTCCAACCACATTTTATGGTTGAAATACCATGGCGTTGGCAGAATCACTTCATCATCCTCATCGGTGATTGCCGAGATCACGGCCGAGAATGCCTGATTACAGCCCGAGGTGATGGCGGTCTGAGACGCGTCAACGCGCCCGGCGTAGTGCGCGCTGATCTGGGCCGCCAATTCTGTGCGAAGATCGTCGTTCCCCAAGACCGGCCCATATAAATGCGCGTTGTCTTCCTGCACGGCAAAATCTGCCATTGCCTGTCGCAGAGCAAGCGGAGGCGGGTCAACCGGCGCGGCCTGGCTGACATTGATCAGTGGGCGGTCTGCAGGAAAGTTGACACCTTCGACCCATCGTCGCGCCTCCATCACCGGAGGAGGGAAAGTGGCGCTTGTGCGAGTCTGGGTCATGGTGTGCCAGTCTTTATGCGAGGCTCCGCCTCACGCTTCTAAGTATTTGAGAGCAGAAAAGAGGTTAGTCTGTCCCACGATAGGGTTCGACATATTGCAACGCCATGTCCCAGGGGAAGAAGATCCACGTGTCCTGACTGACCTCGGTGATGAACGTATCTACCATCGGGCGGCCCTTGGGTTTCGCATAAACCGTCGCGAAATGCGCGTTGGGGTACATTTTGCGGACCAGTTCCAGTGTTTTACCGCTGTCTACCAGGTCGTCGATGATCAGAACGCCAGTTCCGTCGCCCATCAGATCCGCGTCGGGTGCCTTCAAAACTTCGGCCTCGCCTTGTTCTTGATGGTGATAAGACCGCACGCTGATCGTATCGACGGTGCGGATGTCCAATTCGCGGCTGACGATCATCGCGGGGGCCATACCGCCGCGCGTGATAGCCACCACTGCGCGCCAGGCACCATTTTCAGGGCCTTGCCCGTCAAGCCGCCAAGCCAAAGCGCGCGAATCGCGATGGATTTGATCCCAGCTGATGTGAAAGCCTTTTTCGTGGGGCAGGCGGTCTTTGGCACTCATGATATCAGCCCTTTTCCACGTCGGGTGCATCGACGGCCTTCATGCCGACAATGTGATAGCCCGAATCCACGTGCAGGTTTTCTCCGGTCACGCCGCTGGACAGATCCGACAGCAGGTAAAGGGCTGACTTGCCCACATCGTCGATGGTCACGTTGCGACGCAGGGGCGAGTTATATTCGTTCCACTTCATGATATAGCGGAAATCGCCGATGCCGCTGGCCGCCAGCGTCTTGATCGGACCGGCAGAGATCGAGTTGACTCGGATGCCGTCTTTGCCCAGATCCTCGGCCAGATACTTTACCGACGCTTCAAGTGCGGCTTTGGCGACGCCCATTACATTGTAATGCGGCATGACTTGCTCGGCACCATAGTAGGTCAGGGTGACGGCGCTGCCGCCTTCGCCCATCATCTTTTCGGCGCGTTGCATCACGGCGGTGAACGAATAGACCGACACATCCATGGTCAGTTTGAAGTTCGCCCGGCTGGTATCGACATAACGTCCGCGCAACTCATTTTTGTCAGAGAAGCCGATGGCATGAACCACAAAGTCCAGTTTGCCCCATTTTTCTTCCAGCGCGGTGAATAGCGCATCGATCGACGCCTCGTCGCTGACATCACAGGGCAGAACGATTTCACTGCCCAATTGGGCGGCCAGCGGGTCGACGCGCTTTTTCAAAGCATCGCCCTGATAGGAAAAAGCAAGCTCGGCCCCGGCATCGGACAAGGCGCGGGCGATTCCCCATGCGATTGATTTGTCATTGGCCAGTCCCATGATGAGGCCGCGTTTGCCGGCCATCAACTGATTTGACATGTGTGGTTCTCCGCCTGTCTTCGCGATGTGTTGAGTTGGTTTATGCCATTGGTAGCGTTGCTTCAAGGCCGTGCGCTCTTGCTCGCAGCGGGTTCTCGCCTTAGGTTCGTCTTTAATACTTTCCAGGGGATGGAAATGACCGAGCGTGATGGCATATTTGCTGGCTCCGATCCGTTTGAAATAGCGGGCCGGTGGCTTGCCGAGGCTGAAAAGACAGAATTGAACGATCCCAATGCGATCGCGCTGGCCACCGTCGACTCGGATGGTTTGCCGAACGCGCGTATGGTTCTGCTCAAGGAAATCGAAGCGGATTCTTTTGTATTTTATACGAACTACGAAAGCGCAAAGGCCACCGAACTGGATGCCGCCGGGAAGGCCGCATTTGTCATGCATTGGAAATCTTTGCGGCGACAATTGCGTGTTCGTGGTACAATCACCCGCGAAGATGGGCCTCAGGCGGATGAATATTACGCATCGAGGTCGCTGAAGAGCCGTTTGGGGGCCTGGGCGTCGAAGCAATCTCAACCCCTATCAAGCCGTACAGCCTTGATGGCTGAGGTGGCCAAGGTGACTGCTAAGCTGGGTCCGAATCCGCCCCGTCCACCGTTTTGGGGCGGGTACCGATTGACGCCTACTGAAATTGAATTCTGGGCCGACGGGGCATTCCGACTTCATGACCGGTTCAGATGGAAGCGTAATGAGCCGGGATCGGTATGGCATGTGGAAAGGTTGAATCCATGACGTTCACGTGTCGTGAAATGCAACAGACCGAAAATAAACAGTTTTTTCAGCTTGAAATTGCCTGCCATTCCCATAAACAACAAACCCTTAACGAACGGCTAAAATTCGCGATGGGAAAACCGTGCCAGAAGACCTGAACAATATGTATCGCGTCCGTGGACACGTTAAATGGTTCGATCCCGCCAAGGGGTACGGATTTGTCGTGTCCGACGAAGGTGGTCCGGACATCCTGTTGCACGTGAATGTGTTGCGCAATTTCGGCCAGAGTTCTGTCGCCGATGGCGCGGGGATTGAAATCATGACTCATCGCACGGACCGTGGTGTTCAGGCGGTTGAGGTCGTTGCGATTGATCCTCCGGAACGAACCGACTCGATGATGTTGGCCGATTTTGCCGAACTGGACCCGGTGGTTATTGCCGAGGCCCCGTTGGAAGCGGCACGGGTTAAGTGGTTCGACAAAGGCAAGGGATTCGGTTTTGCGAACGTCTTTGGTCGGGGCGAAGATGTCTTCCTTCATATAGAAGTTCTGCGCCGGTCAGGCCTCGCTGACCTTCAACCGGGCGAAGCGCTGGCCATGCGTGTAATTGATGGCAAAAGAGGCCGGATGGCAGCTCAGGTGCTGGCTTGGGAAGCCGCACTGGACGGCTGATTTCTCATGGGACGGTTTCTGACGCTTCTGACCCTGTTCTTTACGCTTTGGGCAGGTGGGGCGTTTGCCGCGTGTCGCGCTGATCAGGTTTCTTTGCGGAATGACGCGGCGACGGTACGATTTGACATCGAACTGGCGGTGACACCGCAAGAGCGTTCGCGAGGGTTAATGTTTCGCGAGTCACTTCCGAATCGATCCGGGATGCTGTTTGTTTTTGACCCGCCGCAACCCGTAGCTTTCTGGATGAAGAACACACTGATTCCGCTGGATATGATCTTCGTGGATCGAACTGGCACAGTTACACGGGTGCATGAGGGGGCGATTCCCGGTGATCTGACCCCAATCGAAGGCGGAGATTCCGTATTTGCAGTGCTGGAAATCAACGCCGGACTGTCCGCACGCTATTCAATTACGCCGGGCACGCAGATGCAGCATGAAATTTTTTCGCAAGGTCCTGCAATTTGGCCCTGTTAGGGCTTTTCAAATCAGATTGGCATCGTTAGGAAGGCGCACGGTCCGGGGCGTGGCGCAGTCTGGTAGCGCACCTGTTTTGGGTACAGGGGGTCGTAGGTTCGAATCCTGCCGCCCCGACCACTTCCTCAATATCATGAGGGCAATCCGCCCATGGCTTGAAACAGCCTGCTGATCGATTGATCCAGGGTGGGGCTTTCCAATGGCACTTCGACTATGGATCCGTCTTTCTGCGGAACTTCAAAGAACACGTTAGCATCCACGCGGTATCCCGCTGCGTTTTTGGTAGATGTTAAGCGCGTGACGCTTTGCGGCAGGTCCTGTGGATTGCCGTCATAGTTCAGAATCAAAAAGGCGGATGCTTTTGCAGGCAGGATTTCGTAACACTCGAACTTCTGGTTTCCTGTTTTCTCAAAAGATTCCCCCGGCCCGGTACAACTGGTTTCGAAGCTTTCGAACAATCTTTGGGGATAGGTGTCAAACTGTGCGCTGCGTGATGCAATGGGCACATCTTGTGGTGCGCAGGCCACGATAAAGATCAGGATCAGGTTAAAGGCTAACAGCTTCATCAGGTTGGACCTTTTTAAAATCGAACGAACTGGCGACTCGTGAACGCGATGGGTTGCGAGGAAATGCAATTGATTCCCAACCAGCTTAATCGGCACCGTCTTGGTTGATCAAACACGGATAACTATGCTGGTAAAAACGGGAATTCGTTTTGAGACTTAAAGGTTTCGGCGGAATTTTGCCGTGGATGATCCTGTGGAGGAATCGCGCGCAATTGGGTGGCGGACTTGAAACGTTCTCAGGTCAACAAAAAAGATTTCAAAAAAGACGGAAAAGGGCGTTGACCTTCTATGGGTTCATACGTCAAATTGTATGAGCCGAAGAGATTGCCACAATATCTGGTGTTCAAACTGGAAGAGGCAGCAGGCGAGGGTCGGAAAGCACATCTAATTTAAGTGCGCCGTTTTTGTGGTTTTTCCGCTGTCTTTGACAGCGAACGATACCCTTGTCCGTAAGACTCTGGGCGTTGTGGGCGGCACCCTGCAACACAAGATTTGGTGTCGGGAACTGAACATTGGGCGGAATTTAACCAGGGCTGCGGACATGAAGATTGAAAGAAAATTCACCAAACCAGATCAGGATGCCTACTCGGACCTGGATTTTGTGTCTGCAACGTCTGAAATCCGCAATCCGGATGGAACGATTGTTTTCCGTCTGGACAACATCGAAGTGCCCGCAAGCTGGTCGCAGGTGGCAAGTGATGTGATTGCTCAGAAATACTTCCGCAAGGCAGGTGTTCCCAGCAAGCTGAAAAAGGTCAAAGAAAGGGACGTTCCAGAATTCCTGTGGCGTTCGGTACCTGCCGAAGGTGCGGAGTTTGACGGAGAAATTTCGTCCAAGCAGGTGTTCGACCGTCTGGCAGGTGCATGGGCCTATTGGGGCTGGAAAGGCGGCTATTTCTCGGATGAAGAAGACGCGCGCGCCTATTTTGACGAGATGCGTTACATGCTGGCGACCCAGCGTGCTGCTCCGAACAGCCCGCAGTGGTTCAACACTGGTCTGCATTGGGCCTATGGGATCGACGGTCCGGCGCAGGGGCACCACTATGTAGACTACAAAACCGGCAAGCTGACGAAATCGAAATCCGCCTACGAACATCCGCAGCCGCACGCGTGCTTCATCCAGTCTGTCGACGATGATCTGGTGAACGAAGGCGGCATCATGGACCTGTGGGTGCGCGAGGCGCGCCTGTTCAAGTACGGCTCGGGCACCGGTACCAACTTCAGCCATCTGCGCGCAGAAGGCGAAGCGCTGTCAGGTGGCGGCAAATCTTCGGGCTTGATGGGCTTCCTCAAGATAGGCGACCGCGCTGCTGGAGCGATCAAATCAGGCGGGACAACCCGTCGAGCAGCAAAGATGGTGATCGTTGATGCGGATCACCCGGACATCGAGCAGTTCATCGAATGGAAGGTGATCGAAGAGCAGAAAGTGGCTTCGATTGTTGCCGGATCGAAGATGCACGAGAAGATGCTGAACGGTATTTTCGAGGCCATTCGTTCGTGGGACGGATCTGCTGACGACGCATATGATCCGAACGCAAACGACGCCTTGAAAAAGGCGGTGCGCGAAGCGAAAAAGGTTGCAATCCCAGAAACTTACATCAAGCGTGTTCTGGATTACGCCAAGCAGGGCCATGACAGTATTGAATTCCCGACCTACGATACAGATTGGGATTCCGAAGCTTACAGCTCGGTCTCGGGTCAGAACTCGAACAACTCGATCCGCGTCACCAATGCGTTCCTGACCGCTGTCGAAAAGGACGCCGATTGGGAACTGATCAACCGCACCGACGGCAAGGTCGCCCGCACCGTCAAAGCACGTGACCTGTGGGAAAAGGTCGGTCACGCCGCATGGGCCTGTGCCGATCCAGGCATCCAGTTTCACGACACAGTAAACGAATGGCACACATGCCCCGAGGACGGCGAGATTCGCGGCTCGAACCCGTGCTCGGAATATATGTTCCTAGATGACACGGCTTGTAACCTGGCATCGATGAACCTGCTGACCTTTCTGAAGGATGGTGAGTTCCAGGCAGCGGATTACATGCATGCCTCGCGCCTGTGGACTTTGACGCTGGAAATCTCGGTGACGATGGCGCAGTTCCCGTCCAAGGAAATCGCAAAGCTGTCTTACGATTTCCGCACACTGGGTCTGGGTTATGCCAACATCGGCGGTTTGCTGATGAACATGGGCTACAGCTACGACTCGGATGAAGGCCGTGCGATCTGTGGTGCGCTGACCGCGATTATGACTGGTGTGGCTTATGCAACCTCAGCCGAGATTGCTGGGGAGCTGGGACCGTTCAAGGGGTACGAGCGCAATGCCGACCACATGCTGCGCGTCATCCGCAACCACCGCCGCGCGTCGCAGGGGGTTACCGAGGGTTATGAGAAGCTGGCCGTGAAGCCAGTGCCTTTGGATCACGGTAACTGCCCGGACAAGCGTTTGGTCGATCTGGCCATGTCGGCCTGGGATGAAGCGCTGAGCCTGGGTGAGAAGAACGGCTATCGCAACGCACAGGCCACTGTGATCGCACCAACCGGCACTATTGGTCTGGTGATGGATTGCGACACCACCGGGATCGAGCCGGATTTTGCTCTGGTCAAGTTCAAGAAGCTGGCCGGCGGCGGCTACTTCAAGATCATCAACCGCTCGGTGCCGTCGGCGCTGGAAAAGCTGGGTTATTCCTCGTCTCAGATCGAAGAGATCGTGGGCTACGCAGTCGGCCATGGCACCATCGGCAACGCGCCGGGGATCAACCACACCTCGCTGACCGGTCACGGCTTTGGCCCCAATGAGCTGGCCAAGGTGGACGCCGCGCTGGAAAGCGCCTTCGACATCCGGTTCGTCTTCAACCAGTGGACACTGGGCGAGGATTTCTGCACCGGCGTTCTGGGCATTCCAGCGACCAAGCTGAATGACCCGACCTTCGACCTATTGCGCCATCTGGGTTTCACCAAAGCGGACATCGACGCAGCCAACGACCACGTTTGCGGAACCATGACACTGGAAGGCGCGCCGCACCTGAAGAAAGAGCACTACGCGATCTTCGACTGCGCCAACCCGTGCGGCAAGAAAGGCAAGCGTTTCCTTGGGGTTGATAGCCACATCACCATGATGGCGGCGGCGCAAAGCTTCATCTCGGGGGCGATCTCGAAGACGATCAATATGCCGAATGACGCGACCATCGAGGATTGCCAGAAGGCATACGAACTCAGCTGGTCGCTGGGTGTGAAAGCCAACGCGCTTTATCGTGACGGCTCGAAACTGTCGCAGCCTCTGGCAGCGGCGCTGGTCGAGGATGACGACGAGGCGGCTGAGGTGCTGGAAAGCGGCTCGACGCAGGAAAAAGCCGTTGTTCTGGCCGAGAAAGTGATCGAGAAGGTTGTGGTCAAAGAAATGATCCGCAGCCATCGCGAAAAACTTCCTCATCGTCGCAAGGGCTATACCCAAAAGGCAATCGTGGGCGGCCACAAGGTCTATCTGCGGACTGGTGAGTTCGAAGACGGCAAGCTGGGCGAGATCTTCATCGACATGCACAAGGAAGGCGCTGGCTTCCGGGCGATGATGAACAACTTCGCCATCGCCGTGTCGGTCGGCCTTCAATACGGCGTACCGCTGGAAGAGTTTGTCGATGCCTTCACTTTCACCAAGTTCGAGCCGGCTGGGATGGTGCAGGGCAACGACTCGATCAAAAATGCGACGTCGATCCTTGATTACATCTTCCGCGAATTGGCCGTGTCCTATCTGGATCGCACCGATCTGGCCCATGTAAAACCCGAAGGTGCGACCTTTGATGATCTGGGTCGGGGCGAAGAAGAAGGTGTGTCCAACATCTCGGAAATCAGTGAAAGCGCTGCGTCCAAGTCGTTGGAAGTGCTGAAACAAATCAGCTCGACCGGTTATTTGCGCAAACGTCTGCCTCAGGATCTGGCCGTGTTCAATGCGGGTCAGGCAGACTTGGGCGGTATGGCTGAAACGGCCGCTGCTTTCGAGGCACCCGTTGCGGAAAATGCTGTGGCCACGGGAATGGACGCCCGCACCAAAGCCAAGATGCAGGGTTACGAAGGTGACCCCTGCGGTGAATGCGGAAACTACACGCTTGTCCGCAACGGCACCTGCATGAAGTGCAACACCTGCGGCGCGACAAGCGGGTGTAGCTAAGTTTTAACGCCCTGGCACCCCGGGGCGTAGGGGTCGGACGCTGCCCTAGGTAACCGACCCCGACGAATACGGAGAAAGGACGTAAGACTTACCTGATGACCTTTCTCCACTCGGCTGACATGCCCGTGTTGGCCGGGAACAGGGTGGGGCGGAATATTTGCTCCCTCCCACTCTTTCACGGGGCGGGTGCGCTCGTCCCATGCGCAGTCCAGGCCGCAGGCAAAAAAACACCGGGCGGTCAACGATATGAGCCTGGAAGGCGAAACTGACAGGGGGCTTCGGCCCCCTTTCTTTTTTCGCGCGGTCGCTGTTCTAAGCGGTGTTTCGCCAGATCGTGCGCGGCGCGTGTGGCAAGACCTGCCGATACAGGTCTGGCGGAATTTTGCCCGGCGGCACTTTGCGATGCCGACTCGGTCAAACACGCAAGGATTGGCGCGAATCCCTGCTGGTCGCGCTATGCGGGTGACGTGGTGCGAGGCTATGTTGTTTCTGGGGCTTGTCCGGACAAAAACAAAACCAACCTATCAGGAGGCACCAAAATGAAACCGCAGTATTTGATTGGAATTTCCATCGCTGCTCTAACCTTGCCGGGACTGGTCTCGGCCCAATCTACAGCCGATGCCAATGGCGATGGCGTTCTGACCATCGAGGAAGTTCAGGCTGTCGTACCGAATGTAGACGCCGATACCTTCTCGGCGATGGATGCCAATGGTGATGGCGCGTTGGACGCTGACGAAGTCGCCGTTGCGCAAGAGGCAGGGCTGCTTCCGTCAAGCGATGGATAAATCCGTGGGTGGCCCGATTGGTTTCGGGCCGCCCTTCCGCCCACTAAGTGGGCAGATGAATTTTGAACTTTTCGCGCAGTTCCATGTCCAGCAGCGGATCGAACTTGGCCTCGGATGGCGCAGACAGAATTTCTTCCTTGCGCGCCGTTGCCTTGTCGATCAGGTCCGGTTTGCCAAGCTCGACCCATTCTTTTGGCGACGATCGATCTCCGAATGTGGGATAAACGTAGTCAGCTTGCATCCGGCTGAGCGTAGCTTCCGTTCCAAGATAGTGACCAGGGCCGCCCATGCAGACCTCGGCCATCTGGTCCAGAGCTAGGGTTTCATCGTTCACTTCGATGCCCCGTACGCAGCGCTGCGCCTGACCGATCAGGTCATCGCTGAGGATCAGGCTTTCAAAGCAGAAACCCAACAAAGAGGCGTGCATGCCCGCCGCTTCGTAGACCATGTTCAGACCGGACAGACCCGCCATCACGTTGGAACACATCTGCTCCCATCCGGCTTGCATGTCCGGCAGTTTTGAATCCGACGCTCCGGCTGCTGCTCCGCCGGGTAGGTTGTAGAACCGGTGCATCTGTGCGCATCCAGCCGTCAGCAACGCCTGTTCGCCTGACCCAATGGACATCGCACCTGTCCGAAGGTCCAAGCCAAAGGGCCAGGTGCCAAAAACGGCTGGTGCTCCGGGACTTACGGCGTTTACGTAAACCAGTCCGGCAAGGCATTCGGCGGTCGCTTGAGTGATGGCTCCGGCTATGGTCGACGGCGCTGTGGCACCGGCCATCCCGGCTGAAAGAAGCAGGACAGGCATTCCGGCCTTGATGCACTCCTCCATCACTTCGCAGCTTTCAGTGGCGAACTTCATGGGGGGAACCACAAAGCAGTTCGAATTCGATACAAATGGCCGCTCGCGGTACTTATCCTCACCACCCGCGATCATGTAGATCATCTCCATCGCGGGCGCGACGTGGCTGGGTTCCGTGAACGATGTCCCGATGTGTTTGAAAGTGCCGGAACAGCTGGCGTAGATCGTGTTCAGGTCCATTTCGAGGTTATCCACGATGTCGCGGCAAACCATAGGGCGTTGAACAAAGTGAATGTTATCAAGTTGTTGGCAGATTCGCGCGGCATCGTGTAGGTCCTGCACAGTTGAATCGCGGTATTCCCGCCCATGCACGTCGACCATGGACACGGCAGCGCCGGCAGTGCCGTAGTGAACTTTGGTGCCTGACAACTCAAGATCGGTTTTTCCATCACGGCTGTACAATGTAACCGCGCGGTTAGCCTTGGCGATAGTGTCCTCGACCAAAGCGCGTGGAAATCTAATGCGTCCATCGTCCCCAAGGGTGCAGCCTGCATTTACAAGGTAGTCGATACCGCTTTGCGGGGCGTCAGCCAGACCGATGGTTTCCAGCGCGGTCAGTGCGGCCTCGTGAATACGTTCAATTTGTGCCTGCGTCAGAACATTTAGAACTCCGCCCTTCATTCCAGGGCGCACGGGGCGAAGATGGTCGGGCAGGGCCGTTGCGCGGGCGGCACGGCGTGCAGCACGGCCTCCGCTGCGTGACGTGTTGCGGGATTGGTCGTTCATGTCTTGATCCGGTTGTTGAGTGATGCTTTGGGGTGCGGAATATCCCCTTACGGCCGTCCCCGAGCGGCACGTCCACGATCCGCACCAATGGTGCGGCTGATCAGGCTGATTTTCCAGTCGTGGTCTGTCATTCGGGTTCTCAACTTCTGGCCTGAGCCTTCCAAAACACTAAGACACAATCTGTCCTGTTTACGACCTTTGTTGGTTTTTGCAGCTCATCGTGACGGTTTACTGCGGGATAAAGGAGGATCGGGCAGATTTTCTCCCGTTTTGGAAGAATTCTGTTATACTGCATTCACTTACTTTTGAGTTTTGTGACCCTGGAATTGAATTCTGATGAAGCGAAACGCAGATTAGAATAAGTTTGCGTCTTTAGATCGAAACAAGAGCGACATAATTTTGTACCCATGCAAAAAACCTCTTTCTGTCCTGTTCGTGGCGACCTGTCTCGCCAGCGCAGGCCCGGTTTTTGCCGAAAATTGGACAGGTGGTTATGTGGGCCTCAGCTTTGGATATGCGGATGCGGATGGACCGGGCGGCTCCAGCGGTGATGACACCGCTTTTGGTGCGCATATTGGTTATGATCAGGACTTTGGGAATTTTGTCCTGGGTGGTGAGCTGGAATACAACCGGCTCTCGTTGGATTTGGGCTCGTCCCAAGGCAGTTTGGACAGCATGACTCGTCTGAAGCTGCGCGGTGGATATGATTTCGGCAACGCGCTTGGCTATGTGGTTGTCGGGGCGGCGCGGGCTGAAACCTCGGTCGACAGCGACACGGCAGCGGTTTACGGCATCGGCGTGGCGTACCCGATTGGAGAAAACTTTGTGATCAGCGGCGAGGCGTTGCGGCAAAACTTCGACGATGTCACCCGTTCCAGCGGCAGTCTGGATTCCAACGTTTTCAATTTACGAACAACGTTTCGTTTTTGAATACTATTCCGCAGCGTGACGCTGCGCGAGCTGTTCGGCAAAAGAGCACAGCGTTTTCAGTGCGCTAGCAAAACGGTTGTCTTCAACAGTCATGGCCACCCGAACATGCCCGGCGGCGGCTGAGCCAAAGCTTTCTCCGGGCATGACGGCAATGCTGTGCGTGTCCAACAAAGCATTGGCAAAACTTTCCCCGGACAACCCGGTCTTGCGCACGTCCAGCATCAGGTACATCGCCCCCTGTGCGGGCACCAGGCCAACGGTGGATTGATCCTGAAGAATCGCCACGGCCTGTGAACGTCGACGACGAAACGGTGCGGCGATCTTTTCCTCCAGCTCGTGTCCTGCGGTCAGAGCATAACTGGACGCGTCCTGTATGAAGCCTGGTACGCCATAGGTTGTGTGGGTGGCCAGATTGATCAGATGGGCGATGACCTCTTCGGGGCCGACAATCCAACCACAGCGCGATCCCGTCATGGCATGGGATTTGGACATGGAACCAATGACAAGCGTCCGATCCTCCATACCGGGTAGAGCGCGCGGCGACAGGTGTTCTCCCTGCCAAACCTGCGTGTCATAGACTTCATCCGAGATCAGCCACAGGTCGCGTCGCTGGCAAATTTCGGAAACGTCTTCAAGCGATTGGCGGGAATAAACAACCCCGGTTGGATTGTTTGGTGTGTTGATCAAAAGTGAAACAGCACCGTCAGCCGCAGCATCGATCCGTTCGGCGCAGGGCTGAAAGGCGTCTTCTGCTGCGGTCTGAATTGCGCGGGCAACTGCTCCGACCCCGCGAATCGTTCCGGGATAGGTGGCGTAATAGGGATCTAGGAACAGCCCCACATCACCGGGATCGCAAACTGCCATATGGGCCGCAAACAGTGCAGACTGGCCGCCGGGTGTGATCATAACGTTGTTGCGCGTTGTTGGGACGCCCGTCCGCGTTTGCACCCGTGCCGCCACTGTGTCGCGCAGAAGATCTGTTCCGGGCACCATGGCATAACCCGTATGTCCTTCGCGGGCCGAAAGGTCCATGGCATGCAGGATCGATGGATCGGTTCGGATGTCATGTTCGCCGATCGTCAACTCGGTCACGGCCTGACCTTCGCTCAGCATCCGTCGGGCCCGATAGAACACGTCCCAGCCGTCGCTGCCGCCGCCTGTAATCTGCGTGATGCGTTTAGACAGTTTCATACCACTGCTCCGGGATAGCTTTTGGCTGAATGGGACAGAGCGGCTGAGCTTTGTCAATCAGCTTCGCGGCGGCAATGTCGCTTGCAGCTTTTTAGTCAGCGATGCCCGGACAATGTCGTATGACACCGTCAGGCGGTGGCGCAGTTCCTCAGGATCAGCATCAAACGGAAGGCGCACCCAACTGCGGTGGAAATAGGGGGCTTTCACGCCCACACCGGCATCAATCACCATCTGGGCCGTTTCCACATCGGGTGTTTTGACGGAAACACCATCGTTCGCTGTACCGATGCAGGCAAACATCTTGCCACCGATTTTCCACGCATCGTGCCCGCCGCCCCAGGGGTCCGACAACGCGGCCCCGGGGAATTCCTTGCAAACCGTGTTGACGTAATCTCGGTCCATGATCCGCACGGTGACTGAGGCGACGTGCAAACTCAATACTTGGCTTGAGGATCAACCCGTGCTAACCGAAGGACATGAACCCGATGACCTGCATCATTATCTGCTGCATTACCTGCTGATTTATCAAGCGGGCCGGTTTCTTTCGTTTTCATCCCTGAGACAAGTTGCTAAGCCCGCGCCAACGCGCAAGCACATGCTGTTTCTGAGGAGCCCGACCGATGACGACGATCAAGCTGCACAACACACGGACGCGGACGAAGGAAGACTTCGCTCCGATCGACCCTGAAAATGTGCGGATGTATGTCTGTGGTCCGACGGTCTATGACCGCGCGCATCTGGGCAACGCCCGCCCGGTGGTGGTGTTTGATGTGCTGTACCGCCTGCTGCGTCATGTCTATGGCGCGGATCACGTGACTTATGTGCGCAATTTCACCGACGTCGACGACAAGATCAACGCCACCGCGCTGGCGCGTAAAAAGGCGGGCGCGGAAGGCTCGTTAGAGCAGTTGGTACAGGAACGATCTGACGAAACCATCGGCTGGTATCTGCACGATATGGGCGCTTTGGGAACTCTTGAACCCAACGAGATGCCGCGTGCGACCCAATACATTGACCAGATGATTGCAATGATCGAGGATCTGACCGTTAAGGGCCATGCCTATGCCGCCGAGGGCCACGTGCTGTTTGCCGTCGACAGTTGGAAAGAGGGCTATGGCAAGCTGTCGGGCCGCTCGGTCGATGACATGATCGCAGGCGCTCGGGTCGAGGTGGCACCCTACAAAAAGAACCCGATGGATTTCGTGTTGTGGAAGCCGTCAACCGACGAACTGCCGGGTTGGGACAGCCCGTGGGGTCGGGGGCGTCCTGGTTGGCACATTGAATGCTCGGCCATGAGCTATGAGTTGCTGGGCGAGAGCTTTGACATTCACGGCGGCGGCAACGACCTGATGTTCCCGCACCACGAGAACGAGATCGCCCAAAGCTGCTGCGCGCACCCGCAAGGTGAGTTTGCGCGGGTTTGGCTGCACAATGAGATGCTGCAGGTCGAAGGGAAGAAAATGTCCAAATCGCTGGGCAATTTCTTCACCGTGCACGATCTGTTGGAACAAGGCGTGCCGGGTGAGGTGATCCGGTTTGTGTTTCTGCAGACCCATTACCGCAAGCCGATGGACTGGACCGAGAAAAAGGCGCGTGAGGCCGAAGCGACGTTGCGCAAGTGGCGGGCGTTGACAGCGGGCGTCGAGCCCGCCGCCAGCGCGGCACCTGCGGTGGTGGTGGCACTGAGCGATGATCTGAACACTGCAGGTGCAATGACCGAGTTGTACCGTCTTGCATCGGACGGTGACGCAGAGGGTCTGTTGGCGAGCGCGCAGTTGCTGGGGCTGTTGCTGCCAGAGATGGGCGCGTGGGCGGATACGGCATCTGTTGACTTGACTGCACATGCTGACCGTTTGGCCAACGCACGGGCGTCCGCCATGCAGAACAAGGACTTCTCGGAAGTTGACCGCCTCAAGGCCGCGTATATCGCGGCAGGGCTTGAAGTGCGCATGAGCAAGGAAGGTGTGGAACTGGTGCCCGGTGCCGGGTTTGATGCCTCCAAGTTGGAGGAGGTCTTATGACCAAAGAACGCCTCTACCTCTACGACACCACCCTGCGCGATGGGCAACAAACGCAGGGCGTTCAGTTCTCCACCGCCGAAAAGGTGCAGATCGCTCAGGCTCTGGATACTTTGGGAGTGGATTATATCGAAGGCGGCTGGCCCGGTGCGAACCCCACCGACAGCGCGTTTTTCGAGGTTGCACCGAAGACCTCAGCCCGTCTGACGGCGTTTGGAATGACCAAGCGGGCAGGGCGCTCGGCCGAGAATGATGATGTGCTTGCAGCCGTGATGAATGCGGGCACGCAGGCCGTCTGTCTGGTGGGCAAATCGCACGATTATCACGTGACCCATGCGCTGGGGATCTCGCTTGAGGACAATGTCGAGAACGTCCGTGCCTCGGTCGCACATATCGTGGCGCAGGGTCGCGAAGCGCTGTTTGATGCCGAACATTTCTTTGACGGCTACAAGGACAACCCGGATTATGCGGTCGCGGTCTGCCGCGCCGCGCTGGACGCTGGCGCGCGTTGGGTGGTCCTTTGCGACACAAATGGAGGCGCTTTGCCGTCGGACGTTGGGCGGATCGTATCAGACGTGATCGCAGCAGGTCTGCCCGGTGATCGGTTGGGTATTCACACACATAACGACACCGAGAACGCGGTGGCCTGTTCCCTGGCGGCCGTAGAAGCAGGTGCGCGCCAAATTCAGGGCACCCTGAACGGTTTGGGCGAGCGTTGCGGGAATGCCAACCTAACCGCTTTGATCCCGACGCTGCTGCTGAAGGAACCCTATGCTTCGCAGTTTGAAACCGGCGTCAGCCTGGATGCTCTGGCGGGGCTGACCCGTATCAGCCGGATGTTGGATGACGTTCTGAACCGGGTTCCCAGCAAGCAGGCGGCCTATGTGGGGGCGTCTGCCTTTGCGCATAAGGCCGGACTGCATGCCAGTGCGATCCTCAAGGACCCATCGACCTATGAACATGTCGAGCCTGCAAGTGTGGGCAACTCACGCATCATTCCAATGTCGAACCAGGCCGGGCAGTCGAACCTGCGCAAACGTCTGACCGAAGCCGGGTTGAGCGTCGAGGCGGGTGATCCCGCGCTCGGTCGGATCCTTGAACGGATCAAACTGCGTGAAGCGGATGGGTATTCCTATGATACTGCGCAAGCCAGTTTCGAACTGTTGGCGCGGGACGAGCTGGGACAACTGCCCGAGTTCTTTGAAGTCAAACGCTACAAGGTCACGGTTGAGCGGCGGAAGAACAAGTACAACAAGATGGTCAGCCTGTCCGAGGCTGTTGTTGTCGTGAAAGTGGACGGTGAAAAGAAGCTGTCCGTCAGCGAGTCCATGGACGATTCCGGCAGTGACCGGGGGCCTGTGAACGCTCTGGCCAAAGCCTTGGCCAAAGATTTGGGGCGGTATTCGCAAGTCCTGTCAGATATGCGACTGGTCGACTTCAAGGTGCGGATCACACAAGGCGGGACCGAAGCGGTCACGCGTGTCATCATCGACAGCGAAGACGGGCAGGGGCGGCACTGGTCTACCGTGGGCGTCAGCGCGAACATAGTCGATGCATCGTTCGAGGCTTTGCTGGATGCGATTCAGTGGAAACTGGTGCGCGATTGCGATCCGCAGAAGGCAGCAGCTGAGTGAGCGCGGTCTTTGACGACGACGTCAAAGCCTGTGCCGCGCTGGTGCAACGGGCTGATCCTGACCGGTTCCGTGCCGCAATGGCAGCCCCGGTGGCGGCCCGTGCCGTTCTGTTCCCGTTATACGCGTTGAACGTCGAAGTGGCGCGCGCGCCCTGGGTCACGCAAGAACCGATGATTGCCGAGATGCGGCTGCAATGGTGGCGCGACGCTTTGCAAGAGATTGCCGAAGGCGCCACTGTGCGACGGCATGAAGTTGTAACGCCCTTATCGCGTGTGCTTTCGCCTCATCTGGCCGGTGTTCTGGATGAATATGTGGCTGTAAGGCGTTGGGATATTTATCGGGATCCGTTTGAAGGCCAGGAACACTTTGACGCTTATATCAACCATAGCGCGGGGTCTTTGTTTGTGGCCTCTGCTCAAGCGCTGGGTGTCGCGGACGAGGATGTGTTGCGCGATTTTGGTTATGCCGTTGGTGTTGCAAACTGGCTTCGCGCGACCCCCGAGCTGGAAAACAGGGGTCGGATACCTTTGTTGGACGGCACCCCGGAAGGTGTGCAAACCCTTGCGCAATCTGCGCTGGAGCGTCTTAACAAGGCCCGGGCAAACCGGGTTGCGATCTCTGTCGAAGCCCGTCCAGCGCTTGCGGCAGGGTGGTTGGCTGAATGGGCGTTGAAAGAGGTTGTTGCGCGGCCTGAACGTGTTGCTTCTGGCAGTTTGATACCGGGCGAAATGCGGCAACGCTTGTCCCTGATGTGGACGGTCAGCAGTGGGCGCTGGTGATCAGGCCCGTTCCGGGTCGGCGGGACGCAGCACCAGCCACAGCAACGCGCCACCCGCTAATGTTAGCAACGGAACCATGGCCAGGTTAACCGCTGTCCAGCCTTCGATCGCAGAGCCGCCCGAGCAGTTCATCAACCCGCCTGAGGCCAGCGAGGCCAATGTGACACCTCCGAAAACCAGCAGGTCGTTCAGGCCCTGCATCCGGCCACGCTCTTGCGGGTCATGCGAATCTGCCAGCATCGTCGTTGCGCCGATAAAGCCAAAGTTCCACCCAATACCCAGCAGAACAAGCGCGAGGAAGAAGTTCCCAAGTTCAACCCCTTGCAAGGCAACAACCCCGGCGCTTGCTAAAATGGCAAGGCCTAGTGCCACGATCTTCTCTACCCCGAAGCGGGCGATCAGATGGCCGGTAAAGAAACTAGGGATGTACATGGCCAACACGTGGCTTGTAACGATATCCGCTGCGTCGTTGGCCGAGAATCCGCACCCAACGACGGCCAGCGGGGTCGAGGTCATTACAAGATTCATCAGGGCGTAAGACACCATCGCACAGATGACCGCGACTGCGATACGTGGTGTTTTCAGCAACTCAAGCCGTGAACGTCCTTTGGGCTCGTTCTCTGTGGGTTTTGGTGGTGTTGGGATGTCGAGAAAGAAGAACAGGCCAGAGCCCAGAACGTTAATCCCAATCACAGCCAGATAGGTGCCCAGAAACGGAATGACATAGGCCTGAGAGGTGAGTTTCACGATTTGTGGGCCGATAATCGCCGCAGCCAGTCCCCCGGCCATCACGTATGAAATGGCCTTAGGGCGGTACGCGTCTGACGCTGTGTCCGCCGCAGCGAACCTATAGAACCCGTGTGCGCTCATGTAGATACCTGTCAGCAGGCTGCCAACAAGGAAGATAGGGAAAGAGCCAAGGAACAAGCCGTAAGCTCCGATCAGCCCACCTAACGCGCCAGCGGTTGCTCCAACAAGGAATCCGGCACGACGGCCCCAGCGCTGCATGATCGCCGAGATCGGCGTGGCCGCTAGCATGGAACCCAGAACAATCAAGGAAATGGGCAATGTCGCAAGGCAAGGGTTTGAGGCCAGCGACTGGCCTGCCAGCCCCCCGACAATGAACATCATGGGCATCTGTGCACCCAGAATGGCCTGTGCGGCCACCAAAACAGCTACGTTGCGCTTGGCCTGACGGTCGTCTGGAAGGGCTGAGGTCATTGTCATGGGCGAATGGTTATCGGCTAAGCCTTTGGGGTACAAGCGGCTTGCATCTGCGGCACATGCGCCTAACGTGCCCATGAACACCGAGCAGGGAGGCCGCATGTCCGTAGGCCGCATCATCGAAACGCCAGATTGCGTGGCCGAAGGCGCCGAATGGCTGGCGCAAACTTGCCCGCGCATGGCCTATGCCATCGAACAAACTGGCTCTTTGCCTCTGCGCCGCCGCCCCGATGGTTTCGCACAACTGCTCAGCGCTATTGTCAGCCAGCAGGTCAGCGTAGCTGCCGCGCGTGCAATCTGGAAACGGTTGCAGGACGCGAAACTGACCGGTCCACGCAAGATTATGTGGGCCACAGATGAAGATCTGCGCGCCGTGGGTCTAAGCCGTCAGAAGATCCGCTATGCACGGGCGTTGGCTGAGGCGCGCATTGACTTCAAAGCATTGCGCGACGCGCCTGACGACGAGGTGGTTAAAACTTTGACGCAGGTGTCCGGGATCGGCGTCTGGACGGCCGAGATTTATGCGATGTTTTCCCTGGGCCGCGCCGACGTGATCGCACCCGGTGATCTGGCGCTGCAAGAGGCCGCGCGTGTCCTCTATGACCTGCCCAAACGCCCGACGGACAAGGAACTGCGCCAAATGGCCGAAGCGTGGTCGCCGTGGCGCTCGGTTGCGGCGCGGGTGCTGTGGGCCTATTACCGGGTTGATAAACAAAGAGAAGGGATCAGATGACACGGGTTTTGAATGCGCTGAGGAAAGAGCCTGTTTCGGGTGACACGCGATCAGTCGTGGTGTTCGTGCATGGCTATGGCGCAAACGGCGCCGACCTGCTGGGGTTGGCCGATCCGTTGGGCGAGCATTTGCCCGATACTCTGTTTGTAGCCCCAGATGCACCCGAGCAGATTCCGGGGATGCCGAACGGCTTTCAGTGGTTCCCGATTCCTTGGATCGATGGGTCGTCCGAAGAAGAGTCGCGCCGGGGTATGGAAATGGCGGTTGAGGACTTCAACGCCTTTCTGGACGCCCTGATGGTGGACGAAGATGTACTGCCCGAGCAGGTTGTGCTGTTTGGCTTCAGCCAGGGCACTATGATGAGCCTGCACGTTGCGCCGCGCCGCGAAGACCCCGTGGCTGGGATCGTCGCCTTTTCTGGCCGGTTGTTGGAACCCGATCTTCTGCCCGACGAAACTGTCAGCCGGATGCCGGTCCTGCTTGTGCATGGTGATGCGGACGACGTCGTGCCACCGCAATCGCTGCCCGAGGCCGCTGAAGCCCTGCAGGCTTCGGATTTCAAAGAGATATACGCGCATGTCATGAAAGGCACCGGCCATGGCATTGCCCCCGATGGTTTGAGCGTCGCGCTGGCTTTCATGCGCGACAAGCTGAGCCTTTAACTTTACCATCCAGATCAGCGGAACGCCTTGGTGTTCCGTGCAAGATCAAGACCAAAGATGCGCTTCGGCAAACTCGATCGAGTTTGCCGCCGGGTCGCGCACGTACAAAGACCGTGCACCGCCGGGCCAGTCAAACTCGGCATCCACGGGGATGTTCCAATCCAGCAGGTGTTTGCGCATCACTGTGATTTCATCGCGTGACAAAACAAGACACACATGTCCGGGGCCGCGCGCACCATGAGGTGGGACAGGCATGTCAGGGTTGAGGGGCGGCTGTTCTGTTTGGTTGGGGTTAAAGATAAGCAGAACAGATCCGCCGATGCGGTAAAATACATGGCGGTTGTTGATGCACTGAATACGCTCAAGCCCTAAAACCTCGCTATAAAACTGTTCCGCCGCATCCAGATTGTCTGCGTAAAGCGCGGCCTCCAGAATGGCCGAAGGGGCCGGGATATCTGGCGTGAGTTTCATGCCCCAAGTATAACAGAAAAGGGCGGGTTTTGTCACCGGCGCGGACGTCGGTCACGTTTGCGTTGCGGAGCGGTGTTCAAGGTGGGCATCGGCAGGCTGTCCCATTGACCGGGCCCCAGATCATCCAGTGTCCAGTCTCCGATACGATAGCGGATCAGGCGCAGGGTTGGCAGACCCACTGCCGCCGTCATGCGCCGCACCTGCCGGTTCTTGCCCTCTCGGATGGTCAGTTCCAGCCAACTGTCGGGTACGCTTTTTCGTTCCCGGATAGGTGGGATGCGAGGCCAGAGCCCCTCGGGCTCATCAATCTGCCGTACCTTTGCGGGGCGCGTCTGGCCGTCCTTCAACTCAACCCCGTTCCGTAACGCTTTCAAGGCGGCCTCATCAGGGATGCCTTCGACCTGAACCCAATAGGTCTTTGCCATCTTGTGCTTTGGATCTGATATCTGAGCCTGCAGTTTTCCGTGATCAGTCAGCAGCATCAAACCTTCGCTGTCACGATCCAAACGACCAGCGGGATAAACGCCAGGCAGGTCGATGAAATCGGACAGCGTGCTGCGCGGGCTTTCGGCATCGGCGCGGTCGGTAAACTGCGGCAGCACGTCATATGGTTTGTTGAAGCGAATGAACCAAGACATGACCCGCCCATAGCCCGAAGGACGCACCCGGTGCAAGTTGTGGATAACTGTCATGTGACTGTCACAGATTCGGCTTACCCAGTCTGCGACATATTGTGGAAAATCAGGGCTTGTCAGAGTTTTAACACGATATATAGTTATCTTAAGGCCGGGGCGGGTGCTCTCCGCTCTGGTGTCACAAACGGGCAGCCGAGAGCGAGGAGCGATTCTGTGATGGACGGAGATTTCAGGACCGAATTTGTAAGAGAGCCGGGTATGCTCAAACAACACCCGGCCCTGGTTTTGAACGCCGATTACCGCCCCTTGTCCTACTACCCGCTGTCATTGTGGCCCTGGCAAGAGGCGATCAAAGCGGCCTGGCTGGATCGGGTCGACATCGTGGCCGAATATGACGAGGTCGTCCGAAGCCCGAGCACCGAGATCCGAATACCCTCGGTCGTTGTTTTGAAAGACTATGTAAAACCCAGAAAGCGCGTGGCCTTCACGCGCTTTAATTTATTTTTGCGGGATGAATTCCGCTGCCAGTACTGCGGCAGCCGCGATAACCTGACATTTGACCACGTGGTCCCACGCGCGGCAGGCGGCGTGACCAGCTGGCAGAACGTGGTGGCAGCATGCAGCCCGTGCAATCTGCGCAAAGGGTCCAAATCGCTGCGTCAGGCGGGGATGACATTGCGCAAACCGCCGCGTCAGCCTGATGCTGAGGCTCTGCGCAATATCGGTCGGAAGTTCCCGCCCAACCACCTGCACGAAAGCTGGATCGACTTCCTGTATTGGGATGCGGAACTGGACGAGTTTTAAGCGCGTGCCCGCCAGGCCGCGATCCAGATCAGCATCAGCACTGCCGAAGCGATGGCGTTCCACCCTGCCATCGAGATACCGAACATCTCCCACGGAATATCGTCGCATCGCACCAGCGGCGCGTTCATGATCTGATCGAACAGGTCATCGGTGCTCAGCCCGCTGATATCGCCCGAGGTGCAGCTGCTGGGGCCTTCCCACCAGCCTTGTTCGACGCCAGCGTGAAAAACGCCGATGGCCGCGGTTGTTGCAGCCGCAGCTGCACCCAGCAACGGCAGGATACTAAATCTTGGCAATGCCAGCGCGACCGCACCGATCGCGATAGCCACTGCGTGCGGGTAGCGCTGCCAGATGCACATCTTGCACGGTGCAAGCCCGCCCAAATGCTGAAAGCCGAACGCCGCCAATAAAAGGGCTGCTGAGCCAATCGTGGCCAGAGCCACAAGTCGGGATTGTTTTGTCATAAATATTTAACCGCCACGAACCCGCCAAAGAGTAGGATGATGAACAGCGTGAACATAAGACCCAGACGCTTTTCGATAAAGTCCCGGATCGGTTCGCCAAAGCCCCAAAGCAGGCCGGCAACCAGAAAGAATCGCATGGCACGCGCCAGAATCGATGTGGCGATGAAGGTGCCCAGCGGCATTCCGGTCCAGCCGGACATGATGGTGATGACCTTGTAGGGGAAGGGCGTTACGCCTGCGGCCAGCACCGCCCAGAAGCCGAAATCGTTGAAACGCGTGTTGAACTCTTCCATCGCGTGCGCCTTGCCCATGGATTCCAGAATGGGCTGGCCGATGCTTTCATAGAAAAACGCTCCAATCGCATATCCCAGCATCCCGCCCAACACCGAAGCCACCAACGCGACGGTCGCAATCAACCAGGCGCGCGATGGACGCGCTAGAATCATCGGAATCATCAGGACGTCAGGAGGAATCGGAAAAAACGAGCTTTCGATAAAGGCGACGATGGCCAAGGCCCACAGGGCATGAGGGTGTTCGGCCAGACGAATGGTCCAGTCATAAAGCGATCGTAACATATACAGTACTCAAATCCCGTTTAGCGGCCCCAAGAAGGCAAACCATGCACCTGACGGACCGTCAACCGCCCAGATTGAAACAAATGGAATATGGGATGTTTTTTGCCTCTGGACCTTCCCGCGCTTGGGCGCTAATCCAGTGTCGGTGGCCCAAGTGGCGGAATGGTAGACGCAGGGGATTCAAAATCCCCCGCCTTCACGGGCGTGAGAGTTCGAGTCTCTCCTTGGGCACCACATTTTCTTTTAACCTGCTATTTGTTTCTCGTGATCAGATAGTTGCGTCGCTTTGTTGTCATGGCTTTTGATGCGCTGCCTTGAAACGCGCGATTGATCTGCCTTGCGAAAACTTGAGTGCAAAAAACGAAGCGGCAACGATTTGGTGTGGTTTTCTTCAACGCCTAAAATCTGAGCGGTCCAAGAAAACGAGTCAGGGGAAAAGGGAAACAATTACGGCGCTGCGCTTCAATTGTTCACCGCATGTTTTTAACTTCATGGCCAAAGGCGAAGCCGGACATATGCCTCAAACCTTGTTCTGATACCATTTCAGAACAAACACCCGAATGGCCGAAGCAAGGCCAGTTTCAGGATCGCGTTCAACATCAATTTCAGCGGCCAAAACATTGATCGGAATACTTTTTTCAGCAGCTATGTCGCGGAAAGCTCGCCAGAATTCATCTTCAAGCGACACGGATGTTCGGTGACCCTTGAGTGTCAGAGAGCGTTTGATTGGGCGGCCGCTCATTCGTCTAACTCGCGCTTGTCGAGTTCGCGCTTCAGCTTGTCCCGTTCGAACTTGACGATTTCCTTCTCGGCCTTGGTGCGTCCGAAAGCGACAGCATTCTGATCCGCGCGGGCTTTCTTTTCAGCCCGCGCTTTTTCTTTACGATACCGGTTCAGGTTAACCGGCTTGCCCATCAGTCTTTTGGACCAATCATCTGCTCGGGGCGGACGACGGCGTCAAAGGTTGCTTCGTCCACAAAGCCCAGCGCGATGGCTTCTTCCTTGAGGGTTGTGCCGTTCTTATGCGCCGTCTTGGCCACGGTGGTGGCGTTGTCGTAACCGATAGTCGGTGCCAGCGCTGTCACCAGCATCAGCGATTCCTTCATCAGCTTGTCTATGCGTGGCTCGTTGGCCTTGATTCCCATCAACATCCGCTCGGTAAAGCTGTCAGAGGCATCACCCAGCAGTTGGATCGATTGCAGCAAGTTGTAGGACATCATCGGGTTGTAGACGTTCAGCTCGAAATGACCTTGGCTGCCTGCGAAAGTCATCGCAGCGTTGTTGCCCATCACGTGGGCGGCGACTTGGGTCAACGCTTCGGCCTGTGTCGGGTTCACCTTGCCGGGCATGATCGACGAACCGGGTTCGTTCTCGGGCAAGATCAATTCGCCCAGACCCGACCGCGGGCCGGAGCCCAGGAAACGGATATCATTGGCGATTTTGTAGCAGCTGCCTGCAATCGTCGCCAAAGCACCGGACAGGAAGACCATGGCGTCATGGGCCGCCAATGCTTCGAACTTGTTTGGCGCGGTGACGAAGGGCAGGCCGGTAATATCGGCCATGTGGCCTGCGACGGCCTCGCCCCAACCGTGCTGGGTGTTCAGTCCTGTGCCAACAGCGGTACCGCCTTGCGCCAGTTCGTAAATCCCAGGCATCGCCGCGTGAACGCGGGCAATTCCCTGACGGATTTGATGAGCGTAACCGCTGAATTCCTGTCCCAGCGTCAGAGGCGTCGCGTCCTGCGTGTGGGTCCGACCGATCTTGATGATGTCTTTGAACTCTTCGGCCTTCTGCTCCAGTCCTGCGGCCAGTTTTTCAAGACCCGGAAGCAGCACGTCACGCACGCTGGTCGCGGTGGCCACATGCATGGCGGTGGGGAAGGTGTCGTTCGACGATTGACCCATATTGCAGTGATCGTTCGGATGCACCGGGTCTTTTGAGCCAATCAAACCACCCAAAATTTCGATGGCGCGGTTTGCAATGACCTCGTTGGAGTTCATGTTTGATTGCGTGCCCGAGCCTGTCTGCCACACGACCAGCGGGAAATTGTCATCAAACTTGCCTTCGATCACTTCACCTGCGGCTTGGATGATTGCGTCGGCGATCTTGGCGTCCAGCTTGCCAATGGCCTTGTTCTGCATGGCGCAGGCTTTTTTGATCACGCCCAGCGCGCGTACGATAGCGACGGGCTGTTTTTCCCAGCCAATAGGGAAATTCATGATCGAACGCTGCGTTTGTGCGCCCCAATACTTGTCGGCAGGGACCTCTAGCGGGCCAAAGCTGTCGGATTCGGTGCGGGTCTGAGACATCTGTCACTCCGTCTGGTATGCAGTTGTATGCCGTTTAGCCGCAGCAAAGCCATGACGCAATCGGCCAGTTGGGCGCACCTTAAACTCAGGCGTACCAAAGGTATAGGTGCCGGGGTGCGTCACTTTAATGAGAAAGAGATGGATTGTGCCATTGTGCGCAGCCCCCTCTGAGCTACAATAGAAAGGTGAATCCCGTGGAGGACAAAATGCCAAATTTCCATAGATTTGCACTAGCCAAAGCCGTCGCGGTCTTTGCGGTGTGCATGGTTTGGTTGTCCGTGTTCAGCGTGTCCGCGCGCGCGGCGGACATTGCGCCGTTTGTCGGGGATTACATTGGGTCTGCAAACGTTGTGGATGCTGATGGCACCTCTACCCCGCGGGATATGAGCGTTTCTATTTTCGAAACCGAAGACGGGTTTAATGTGAGCTGGCGTACCACAACCTATAAGCTGGACGGGCGAGTAAAGAACCAAAAGTTCTCAATCGACTTTGTGCCTTCGGGGCGTGGGGATTTGTTTTCAGCCGCAATGAAGCGCAATGTGTTTGGCCACGAAGTGCCGTTGGACCCGATGAAAGGGGAGCCTTTTGTTTGGGGTCGAATCGTTGGTGATACGTTGACAGTTTATTCCTTGTTCATTGATTTGGATGGCGGGTACGAATTGCAGCAATACGATCGTACGCTTGCAGAAGGCGGGTTGAACTTGTCGTTCTCTCGTTTCATCGAAGGTGTGAAATCACGGTCGGTCGAGACTTTCCTACAAAAGAAATAACCCCGCGCGTGGCGGGGTTGAGGTCTATTTGCGGAAGCTGTCCAGTGACACGACGTCTGCGTCGTGGTGTGGTTCTTCTTCTTCGACTTCAATCGTCTCTTCTGCGATATGATCGTCATCCATATCGTCCTCAGGGCTCTCAAAGCGCAGGCCGAACTCCACAGAGGGGTCAACAAACGTCTTGATCGCGGCGTAGGGGATATAAAGCGGTTCGGGCGCATCACCGAAATTCAGAGTGATGGCAAAGCCGGTCTCACCAACCTCGAGGTTTTCGAACCAATGCTGCATGACAATCGTCATTTCTTCCGGATAACGTTCGCGCAACCAGTCGGCGATATCCACACCGTCCTCGCGCGTGTCGAAGGTAATGAAGAAATGATGTGCACCGGGTAATCCGGTTTCGGAAACATCTGTCAGCACTTTCTTGATAAGCCCGCGCATGGCGGAGTGCATCAGGTTGCCG
The DNA here is from genome assembly GCF_013110775.1 of Ruegeria sp. HKCCD7296. NCBI lineage: Bacteria > Pseudomonadati > Pseudomonadota > Alphaproteobacteria > Rhodobacterales > Roseobacteraceae > Ruegeria > Ruegeria sp. HKCCD7296. The sequence continues at coordinate 69,660 of NZ_WVRF01000003.1, read as the reverse complement.
TAATCGATGCCTTGCGACATGTGTGATCCTCAAAAGTGGTTATGCCCAGCATAGGGCTTTTGTTCGGAAACGAAAGAGCGGGTATGACCGGATTGATCAGATATTGTGTGCGGCCAGCCCAGCGATGGACATCAGGGCCAACACCGTGCCCATCCCCAATTTTAGTCGAAATATCAAGACCCCAGCCAGAGCGGTTAAGCCCAACGCAGCAAAATTTAACTGGGAAAGCTGTGGGGCAGGTATTGCTAGCGGCCCCCAGGATATGTTCGGCACTGATTCGAATAGAACGTTCAGGGCGAACCACACGGAAAGGTTGAGAATCACGCCGACAACAGCGGCGGTGATGCCATTGAGGGCCGATGACAGGCGCGGGCGCGTGGCAAGCCGGTCCAGATACGGGGCGGCCAGGAAGATCCATAGAAAACAGGGCGCAAAAGTCGCCCAGAGCGCAACTGCACCGGCCGCCAACGCCAAGCTGAAGCCTCCGTTAAGTTCACCGGCAAGCATTGCAACAAATTGGGTGACAAGGATCAGGGGGCCGGGTGTCGTTTCCGCAAGACCCAATCCGTCGATCATTTGATCTGTGCTGATCCAGTGGTACTGATCCACAACCGTCTGCGTCATATAGGCCAGCACCGCATAAGCGCCGCCAAAGGTGACGACGGCCAGTCGCGCAAAGAACCAGCCCAAATCGCTGAGCAGTTGATGCCCGCTGAGGGTCAGCGCGAACAATGGTCCAAGCCAAAGCGGCAACCAGATAGCAACTGTTTTGAGTGATCGTTTCAGGTGCGATGGCTGAACTGGGCCAGGCGGTTCCGTTGGGCCACGAAACGTCGCATATCCCCAAAGCGCAGCGGCAAGAATGATCAAGGGAAAAGGCAGGTTCAGCAGAAAAATGGAAGCGAAAGACAGTGCGGCGATTATGCGGTGGTCTTTGTCCATTAAGGCTTTACGCGAGAGATTGCGCAGCGCCTGCAAGACGATCATAATAACCGTTGCTTTGATGCCAACAAAGGCGGATTGGACCAACGGAACATCGCCAAACGTGGAATATAGCGCGACCAATACCGCAATAACCAAAGCGCCGGGCAAGACAAACAAACTGCCGGCGATCAGCCCGCCTGTTACGCCGCGCAGGCGCCAACCGGCATAGGTGGCCAGTTGCATCGCCTCCGGACCCGGTAGCAACATGCAAAGTGACAGGGCGCGCAGGTAGGTCTGTTCATCAAGCCATGGTCGGCGCTCGACAAGTTCCTGATGCATCAGGGATATTTGCGCAGCCGGACCCCCAAAGGACAGCAGCCCGATCCTGCCAAAAACCCGGATGAGGTCTTTAATCGACGGCGTCATGGTCTTGCTCACGTCGCAAGATCCGAAATCTTTGACCCGATCCCGAAACTGGAGCCGTTGAAAACACTCAAGGCTATCGGGATCTGCTGTGTAGTATCGGGCGGCCAAGTCACAACATGAAATCCTGCAAGTGTCGAAAGATGCGAAACTTGCGGCACCGCCTTGGGTGTTCGCACTTGGACCCCATGGCGCTTGCTAACGTGCAAGCGCGATTGGGGTCAAGATTGGTTTGGGGTCAGGCCCAGTCCAGACGCTGCCCTGTCATGCACACGGGCAGGGTGTCGGATGGGAACTGGCCCAACTCTTCAAAGAACGAGATGAAATCAAAGTGATTATAGGCTTCAACCATCTTGTCGCCTTTGAACCGAGCCATCACCTGACCGGTGACCTCCAAAGGCGCGCCGTTATCGGCGCGGAAAGTGCGAACATTCAAAATGGCTGACACCCAATCCCCATTTTCAATGATCTTGGGCAGCTCGACCTTGATGTCGCCCAGAATATGGCGGAAAGCAGTGACCAGATCGCGGAAGTCATCAGCCCCGACCTGCATTTCGGGAATCAACCCTTCGGCCATTGTTTCAGGTGCAAAATACTGATCGATTGCCTCGGTGTTTCCGTGTTCCCAAACTTCGGAATACCACTTTCTGAGTATCTCTGAATTTGTCATTCCAGCTCTCCTGTCCAAGTGAGGGCACGATGACACTCAGAAATGAACAAACTCTGAATGCGCCCTAAAAAGGGAAATAACGTCAGACATTTCGGGGAATAATGCAGGTTTCTGTTGCCAGGTACCTGCGAACCCCGCCTTACGCGGCTAGGCGCAAGGGCTTAGATTTCGGTCTTGTTACTGCTTACGCAGCAACTGCAACCGGAGCACGATTGTCGTTTGCAATTGTACTAGTTTCGCCGATAACGGTGGCAGACAGCCGAGACAAAGCTAACCCCTTTAGACGTTCGTCGATCCTATTTCGGCCCCAAAATCCCCAAACGAAGGATGGTTGGTGGAGCCGCCGGGTACCGCCCCCGGGTCCGATCCGCTTATTACGAGCGCGTTTATGTCCATAGTCCCGAAGGACATCCCATATATAGGTGAGGAGATGGAGAGATGCAAACTCCGATTGCATCCAGATCTATGTAGTAACCCCAATTGGTTAAGTTGTCTTGTTAATGTTTGCAGCTATCAGCCAAACGGCTAGAACCAGCTCGATTCCCCCAAAGATCAACGCCTTGGTCAGAGGTGGGTTATCAAGTGCAATCGACACGAACCGGCCCAATGCCGCCCCAGCATAAACAACGCCCAGCATCACATAGGCCATCGGGTTATTCAGCCAGATCACGGCAAGTCCGGTGACGACAAACAGCCCTCCGACCGAGGCGCGCATCTCAGATAAGCCCATCGTGCTGTTGGTCGGGGCCAGATCAAGGGCCGACGCAGTGTGGGCCGGGGCCAGAAATCCAAACGCGCCGAACCCAACGGTCAGCAAGGCAGCGATGACGTTCAATGTTGTGACCATACCAGCCCCCTTGTGATTCAGGCCGCGTAGGCGGCGTCGAAGAAATCGCGTTCCAGTTCGACCGCACGATGGAACAAACGCGTGACCTCGGCCTGTTCTGCCGTATTCAGCGTTTGCCAAACCTTATCCAGCTGTCCACGCAGGTATTCGACCACGCTTTCGAATCCTTCACCTGCATGTAGCGTGATCCATTCGGCAAACCAGAAGGGCAGGTCGTCTTTGGGTGGGTTTTCCGGGCTGGCCCAGCTAAGGTAAACCCATTCTGCAACGACCAGCACCGCCAGCATGTTCTGATAACGGCCCGAGGCCACGGCCTCGGCCATCAGGTCCTGAAACGCCCGTGTGGCAGGGGCAGGCTGGGTGCTGGGTTCTGTGCCCAAAGCCTCCATCGCACGCAGGAAATAAGTGTTCTCGGGGCCTGTGATCACCGCGAGAAACTGAGCGGCAGGCACGCTGTCGCCCAGGGTCGGGGCATGCGCAATTGCACTTGCAAGCAGGCGCACAAAGCCGTCGACGAACTGATAATCCTGCAGAAGGTACCAGCGCATCTTGTCCTCGGGCAGGGTGCCGTCCGACAGTTCGCGCGTAAAGGCATGGGTGGTGGCGGCTTGCCAATCGTCACTTCTGCCGAGACGCAGCATTTCGGTTGGGCGGGTTTGGTCCTGCATTCGGAAGCTCCGTATTTGTCTTTCCGCAGACAAAGCGCGTTTCAAATCAAAGTACAAGATCAACCAAGCGCCGACCAAAGACCAAGACCGCCCACCAATATCAGACTTATCGCCCAGATGAGTTCGAGGTTAAACCAACTGCGCGACAGAACCTGCAGGCCCAGCCAGCAATAGACAGCAAAGGCCAGCAGACCGCCGCCCAGAACCATGGCAGCAGTGTGCAGCGCGGCGACGCCCAGAACCAGCAGGGTGTTTGTTGTCATGATCTGAGAAATCGCTTGATGGCCAGCATCCAGTTCATCTACGGCACACAGCCCCAGATAGATTGGAACCAGCATAAGCGCGGCCCCATGCGCGAGGGCCACAAGGAAGGACCAAAGAGCCAGCTTGCTGGGGGGAATCCGTGACAGGAAACGGGGGTGACGACGGGTGATCGCGATGTATAAACCCATCCCGATCACGATCAACGCGGCACCAATTCGGATTTCTTTCTGATAGTCGACCAGAACCGCCATCAGGGCGAAAGGCAGCAAGACCCCCAGCATGGCCACAAAATGCCCGCCTGCCAAAGCCGCCAGCGCTTGCCAGAGCGCAGACGGGCGTTGCTCCATCAAGGCGGAAGAAACAGCCAGCGGCCAGCCCATGCCCGGATTCAACCCGTGATAGGCGCCGCTGAGAACAACGGCCAGCCAGAGGCCAGCCGTTGATGTCATCAAGACCTCCAATTCAGACCGACGGGTAACAGAAGCTGTCGGTTGAACAGTCTCCGCCCTCTAACCTTATCTGATGGCTGCGATAGCCTTTGGGGAACTCCACCCAGAAATTCGGATCCAGCGTCAGCCCTCCGTTCTCTCCAACATCAGCCTTGACCATCGCCGCGCCGCGCTCGCCCGGATAGAACTGATCATCCCATGTGGAATAAAGCGAATTGGTCCAGTAGACGCGTTTTCCGTCACGGCTGATTTCAACCATTTGCGGACCATAGCCGAAATCCTGACCGTTCGGGTGCTTGGTTTTCTTGACGATACCACCAATCTCTACTTTGCCAGCCAGAGTCGGGTTCATTGGGTCCGAGACATCATATTGGTGCATCTCTCCGGTACCCCAGCAAGCAACATAGAGGTATTTGTCGTCGAGACTTAGGTCGATATCGGTGACCAATGGCGGAACAGCTGAAAAACCCTTGAGCAGGTCTGGCAGATCGTCCGGGTCGGCCGGTTGCGGATCGATTGTAATGGTTTTCTTGGCCTCGAATGTGCCGTCGTCATTGCGCCACCATGTAAAGATCGCACCTTGCAGATTGGTGGTATCGACAACAACCCCGCAGAACCCGTATTGCTTGATCGGATCATGGGCCGGGCGGATTTCCAGCGCCATCTGGTGATTTTCTCCCAGATCGATGGTTTGGATATTGGTCCGGTTGCGCAGGTTCCAGAAATGTATGCGATGGCCGTATTTATTCGACAGCAGGTCCTCAGCCACGATACCGTTCTCGAATTGCGGCGGCAGACCCCATTCGGAACTGACCATGTAGTCGCGCGGTAGATTCCACCAGAAATCATAGTGCTTGTCCTGCACGCCACGCTCGATCTCATAACGCCCGATGATCTCGAAGCTTTCGCAATCCATAATGAAGATGCCCGGAGGTCCGTCGGTACCATCCGCGCCACCGCCGCCCAGAGTACTGACATAGATGCCCTCAGGCCCGCAATGGATCGTATGCGGGCGTGAATATCCAGTCTTTGCAAAGACTTCTTCGGGTTCGATAATCTTGTGGATCTTCGCCTCAAGCGGGTTTTTGACGTCAATGACGTAAATCCTGCTGGACCGAATGCCGGGGATGATTAGATAACGTCGCTCTAGAAACGCGTGCCCGGTCAGCGGCGAAAGGGCGGACGAACATGCATTCCAACCGAAATGGTGAAACTCATCACCTTTCTCAGGCATTATTACCTGATGCACGATCTTTCCGAAGTCGTCAGATGTCGGATCGACATTCACAACCGCCAGCCCGTCTGGTTGCGAAAAATCAGGGCTTAGCATCAAGGTGAAAGCAAGCGTTTCGGTGGGGCCCTCCATTGCCAGTTTGGCGGATGGATAAAAGGTTGGGTCCGGTCTTGTATTCATAACGTCCTCCCGTAAGTCATTGGTCTTCAATTCATATTGAGAGTTCCGGTCTTGTCGCCGGGTGACATTCTACCTGCTCGTCTGCCTTTCGTTCAGGTTGCGTTGCAAGTTTGGCCTTTAGGCCGGTTTACGTTTGCGATCGGCCACGTCCTGGGCCAGTTGTCGGGTGTAATGCTCCAGATCCACCAACGCGGCGTCTACGGCATCCGCATTCTGGGCCTCAAGCGCGTCCACTATTCTTGTATGCAGTCCTATTATCGCCTCTCGAGACCGCGCGGTGAATGTGATCATGTTCATCAACGGTTGCATCGCTTCTACAGCTCCGGCCAGTTGGTAAGACAAAACGGGATTTTCCGCACCATCCACCAACGCACGGTGGAATGTGACATCCGAGGCGCAAAACGCTTCATCCGTAAGGCCAGGTTGCGACTGGCGAAAGATCTCCGCCCGCATGGTGGCCAGTTGATCCGCTGTGCGTCGCTGGGCGGACAAAGGCGCACAGGCCCTTTCCAGTGCATAGCGCGCCTCGCATGCGGTATCGAAGCTGACGGCGTTCATCGATAGCAACAGGGTCGAGGTTGTAACTTGCTGTGAATAGGCGTCCTCAAAACTCAAACGGTTTACAAACGCGCCACCCGATGCGCCACGTTGTGTGCGGATCAAAGACTGAGCCGCCAGCCGTTTTAACGCTTCTCGCACGGTAGGGCGCGAGACCTGAAACTGATCGGACAACTCAGCCTCTGACGGCAAGCGGGCGTCCCCGATAAGCTCACCCGACACAATCGCATCCCGAATGGCTTGAGCGATCTGGGCGGACAGGTCAGCGGTTTTTCGGGGGGCGGCTTTCATGTTCAGAGGACCTTGGGCAAATTTTTATTTGTCTGACATTTAAAAGTCTGACATTTGAAAAGCAAGGGAGTTGAGTCGGGAGGCTGAAGTGAGTCGTACTTGGCTGCGCAGCGGAATGTGGCTGGGCTTTTATGTTCTGATCCTGTGGGCGTGGTGGGTCATGTTCTCGATGAGCCGGGACATGGACCTTGATCTGATCGGTCGCCCCGGACCCATGGGGCAGGCCATGGCGGCCATGGATCCGCGCATGGACATGTATATGCCCATGGCCGAGTTTGGGCCGCTGTTTTCAATGTGGGCGATCATGATGGCGGCTATGATGCTGCCCACGCTTGTACCAACCCTGCGCAGCTATGACGACCTGATCCGCAGCGCCAATGGCAGCCGTGCGGGTTGGCTGGGTGTTCTGGCGGGGTACTCGATCGTGTGGGTTGGGTTTGCGGCTCTGATCGCCGGGATTCAGCTGGCTTTGCTGTTTGGCGGTGCGGTCGATATGCTGGGCATCGCCAAGTCCGGCTGGATTGCGGGCGGATTGATGATTGCAGTGGGGGCCTTTCAGTTCACCCGCGCGAAAGAGGTCTGCCACGGCGTTTGTCATGCCCCGATGACCTATTTTCTGGGCCATTGGAAAACCGGCTTCGCGGGCGGGGTCCGCATGGGTTTGAGCCTGGGCGCGTTTTGCGTCGGCTGCTGCTGGGGTTTTATGGCGCTGGGATTTGTGGGCGGTGTCATGAGCTTGTTGTGGATGGGTCTCGCGACACTGTTCATGGTTTTGGAGAAACTCCCCCAAATCGGGCACGCGATCACGCGGCCCATGGGGTTTGTATTAATTACGGGCGGTCTCGTCCTGCTCGTCTATCCAATTAGCTACGGAGGTTAAGCCAATGGCAAAAAACAGAAAACCAGAAGCCGATCGGTTGCCCATCAGTCAGCGGATTGACAGCCGGATGCCAAACCCGAAACGGCGCGAAATGAGCCCAACGGAATGGTCGATCAAGGGCGAATTGATCCTGAACTGCTCGTGCGATGTATTCTGCCCCTGTGTTGTGTCGTTGGGTGCGCATCCTCCGACCGAGGGCCATTGCCATGCTTGGATGGGCGTCATCATCGATGAAGGGCACTATGAGGGCGAAGATCTTTCTGGGCTGAAGGTCGGTCTGTTGGTCGATATCCCGGGCCGGATGGGCGAAGGCCAGTGGAAAGTGGCGGCTTATGTAGACGAACGTGCCAGTGGCAAGGCGTATAACGGGTTGCTGCAAATCTTCAGCGGGCAGGCGGGCGGAACCACCGGGCTGTTCACCATGCTGGTGAGTGAGATCATCGGGGCCGAGCGCGCGCCCGTTCAGATCGAACGCGACGGCACCAAGCGCCGCATCATGATTGGCCGAAAGATACAGGGCGAGATTGAGATGCTGGGCGGTAAAGACCCAGAGCATCCCGTCATGGTTTCGAACTCGAAATACTGGATGGGCCCTGATATTATCGTGGCGCGGGGCACGAAGTCGAAAGTGCGTGATTACGGCCGGGTTTGGGATTTTGGCGGTAAGTCAGCCGAGATTTGTCCGATTGACTGGCATGGGCCTAAGTAATGATCACCGGCGCTTATGCACGTGAGATGGCGCAGTATAATCATTGGCAAAACAAGCAGTTGTCGGAGTTTATGCAAGCTTTGAGTCACGAGGAGCTGATCCTTGAACGCGGAGCGTTTTTTGGTTCGATCCTAGGTACCGCCAACCATCTGCTCTGGGGGGACTGGATCTGGATGTCCCGCTTTGACAAGGGGGACGGGCCAGAAAGCAACATTCACCGCGCGGGCGGCGGTATTCATGAAAGTGTGTATCTGTGCCCCGACCTGTCTGTATGGCTGCCCTTGCGAGAAAAGATTGATGCCCGCATCATCCGATGGGCTGACAGCTTGGGCGACGAACCTCTGACGGGTCCGTTCACGTGGTATTCAGCCGCGAAGGAGGCTGACATTACTTTGCCCTATGCGCGGTGCGTCATCCACATGTTCAATCATCAAACCCACCACCGGGGACAAGTGCACAAGATGCTGACTGAGGCGGGATCTGAAGCGCCGGTCAGTGATCTTGTCTTCATGCCGCAGGAGGATTGAATGCCGCAAATATCTCCTTCGCGCCGTTTGAGGCGCACGCCATTCTCGGATGGGGTCGAAGCTGCTGGGGTCAAAGGATATACGGTATATAACCGTATGTTATTGCCTACTGTTTTCGAAAGCGTTGAGGCCGACTATCGGCATTTGAAGACCCATGTGCAGGTGTGGGACGTCTCGTGTGAGCGACAGGTCGAACTACGCGGGCCGGATGCCGCACGCCTGATGCAGATGCTCACTCCGCGCGATTTGCGTGGGATGTTGCCGGGGCAGTGTTTCTATGTGCCGATCGTCGATGAAACAGGTGGAATGCTAAACGACCCGGTGGCTGTGAAGCTGTCCGAAGATCGTTGGTGGATTTCGATTGCGGACAGTGACCTGTTGCTTTGGGTCAAAGGGATCGCTGTGGGATACCGTCTGGATGTTCTCGTGGACGAGCCGGATGTGTCGCCGCTTGCTGTTCAGGGCCCCAAGGCGGACGAACTCATGGCCCGCGTATTTGGCGACCGCGTGCGGGATATCCGGTTTTTCAAGTTTGACATGTTCGAGTTTGAGGGACGCGATTTGGCCGTGGCGCGCTCGGGTTATTCCAAACAGGGCGGATTCGAGATTTATGTTGAGGGCAGCGACATTGGTATGCCCCTCTGGAACGCTTTATTCGCTTCAGGAGAAGACCTTGAGGTGCGTGCCGGCTGTCCAAACCTGATCGAACGGATCGAGGGTGGCTTGCTGTCCTATGGCAATGACATGACGGATGATAACACTCCGCACGAGTGTGGCTTGGGCAAGTTCTGCAACACGCATACCGCAATCGGCTGCATTGGCCGCGATGCATTGCTGCGTGTGGCCAAAGAGGGGCCCATTCAGCAAATCCGGCCTATTGCCATCGCGGGCGATCCTGTGCCGGGCTGCGATAGGCCCTGGGGTCTCTACGCGGATGGAAAATGGGTCGGGCAGGTGACTTCGGCGACCTGGTCCCCTGACTTCAAGACCAACGTAGCCATTGGCATGGTGCGATTGAGCCATTGGGACGCGGGAACGGAACTGGATGTTGAGACACCGGACGGGATGCGTCACGCAACCGTGCAGTCACATTTCTGGATTTGACACGGGGGTTGGGGGCGCTGCCCCCGTCGCTGCGCGACTCCCCCGAGGTATTTTGGGCCAGGTGAAGAACTGGTCCGGGCGCAGAAACACGAAAGGAATTGAGATATGTTCAATGCTCTTGTGATGGAGAAGGACGAAGAAAGCGGTTTGGCGAGCCCATCGGTCAAGCAATTGTCTGAAGATGATTTGCCGCATGGTGAAGTCACCGTTGCTGTCGAGTATTCGACGGTCAACTACAAGGACGGGCTCTGCCTGTCTGCTAAAGGCGGCGGGCTGGTCCGGTCCTACCCGCACGTTCCGGGCATTGACTATGCCGGTACGGTAGAGGCTTCGTCAGATGATCGCTACAAGCCAGGGGACAAGGTCGTTCTAACCGGTTGGCGCGTGGGTGAGGCGCATTGGGGCGGTTATTCTCAGAAAGCCAATGCGCGGGCCGATTGGTTGGTTCCGCTCCCGGACGGGTTGGACACGCGGCAGGCCATGGCTGTGGGTACCGCCGGGTTTACGGCGATGCTTGCGGTGATGGCGCTGGAGGATCATGGACTGACCCCGGATCGGGGACCGGTTCTGGTGACAGGCGCTGCAGGTGGTGTTGGATCGGTGGCCACGGCAATTCTGGGCAAGCTGGGATATGAGGTCGCCGCAGTAACCGGGCGGCCCGAAACCGGGGACTATCTGAAATCCTTGGGCGCGACGACCATTGTGCCGCGCGAAGACCTAAATGAGACCACCAAACGCCCGCTGGAAAGTGAAACCTGGGGTGGCTGTGTGGATGCAGTGGGTGGCGATATGTTGGCGCGTGTTCTGGGTCAGATGAAATACGGCTGTTCCGTTGCGGCAGTTGGTTTGGCTGGCGGGGCTGGATTGCCGGCGACAGTGATTCCATTCTTGCTGCGTGGGGTGAACCTGTTGGGCATCGACAGTGTAATGCAGCCCTTTGACAATCGGCTGCGCGCCTGGAAACGGATCGCCACGGATCTGCCGATGGACAAGTTGGACGCGATGATCCAACCCGCTGTGTTGTCAGATTTACCTCAGCTGGGGGCCGATATCCTGAAAGGACAGGTCAAGGGTCGCGTCGTAGTGGATGTAAACGCTTAGGTTCGAGCTTTCCAGCAGACCTGGACGGATTATTCCGACCAGGTCTGAGGTCGCAGGTTTGGTACAAAATGGTCGCAGCGCCTCTGGCCATTGATACAATTCCCGATCATGATTGCTATACATCCCATTTGCGATGGCGTAAGACCCATCGAAAGAGTACCTGAATACGGGGAGTGAGCAGCATGTCTGACGACTTCGAACTGGACACCGACGATCTCAAGCGCCGCATGGATGGCGCCATGGCCAATCTGAAAACCGAATTTGCCTCGCTGCGCACGGGGCGCGCATCGGCTTCCATGCTGGAACCTATCATGGTTGACGCGTATGGCTCGATGACGCCGATCAACCAAGTGGGCACAGTGAACGTGCCCGAACCGCGTATGGTGACTGTAAATGTCTGGGACAAGTCACTGGTGGGAAAGGTGGAAAAAGCCATTCGAGAAAGCGGACTTGGCATCAATCCTCAGCTGAACGGCACCATCATCATGTTGCCGATTCCCGAGCTAAATGAAGAACGCCGCCGCGAGCTGGGTAAAGTTGCCGGGCAATATGCGGAAAGCGCGCGAGTTTCGATCCGCAATGTGCGCCGCGACGGTATGGACCAGATCAAAAAAGCCAAGGCGGATGGAATGTCGGAAGATGACCAGAAGCTTTGGGAAAGCGAAGTTCAGGATTTGACGGATGAAATGATCAAGGCCGTTGATGTTGCGCTTGAGACCAAGCAAGCTGAAATCATGCAGGTCTGAGCTGGACTGATGCCCAAAGATCCCCAAATCGATCCGGTTTCCGGCCCACGCCACGTGGCTATCATCATGGACGGCAATGGTCGTTGGGCACAGGCGCGTGGCCGCCCCAGACTGTATGGTCATCATGCGGGCGCGCGGCGTGTGCGAGAGGTGGTTGAGGCCTGTCCTGGCCTTGGGATCAAGTATCTGACTGTTTTCGCCTTTTCGACCGAGAACTGGAAGCGGACGCAGGTTGAGGTTGCAGGTCTGATGAGCCTGTTTCGTCGCTACATCATCAAAGAAACCCGGACACTTGCGGACAACGGAATCCGCGTTCGGTTCATCGGTGATCGCGTCCGGTTGGATTCGAAGCTGACCGATTTGATGGATGCTTTGGAACAGGAAACCAAGGACAACGACCTCGTGCATTTGACGGTGGCGTTGAACTACGGTGGCCGTGATGAGGTGGCGCGCGCCACCAAACGGTTGGCGCGTGATGTTGCCGAGGGGCGATTGAAGCCTGAAGAGGTGGACGAAGAAACTCTTCCTAAGTATCTGGATACGCGTGTTCTTCCTGATCCGGACCTTGTTATTCGCACCAGTGGCGAAGCGCGTATTTCAAACTTTCTTTTGTGGCAGTCGGCCTATTCGGAATACGAGTTTATCGATACTTTGTGGCCGGACTTTACGGCCGCCGAACTGGAAGCGCTATGCCGCAACTATGGCTCGAGAGAGCGCCGGTTCGGAGCGGTGCTGGCATGAGCGAAGGCCGATGGTCTGACCTGACAGCACGGGTTCTTTCTGCAGTCGTGCTGGTTATGGTGGGCGCGGTCGAGGTGTGGCTGGGCGGTGTTTGGTTTGAAACTTTTATCGCTGCAGCTTGCGGTTTGATGACCTGGGAACTGGTTCGGATGATCGATCCAAAAAGCCAGGGTACGGCCATTCAGCTTGGCGTCCTGACAAGCGCTGCGGTTTTGCTGAGTTACCATCTGCCACCTCTGTACACATTACCTGTCATTGTCGCGCCCGCCTTGGTGGGAATGGGGCAGGTGAGCCGATCCAAGATCCTTTATGGGCTGTTTGCTGTCTGGATTGTCGGCGCCGGGTTGGGGTTCATCTCGGTCCGCGAGAATTTTGGCTTTAGTTGGATGGTTTGGCTGATTGCCGTGGTCGTCGCCACGGATGTCGCAGGGTACTTTGTTGGAAAAATGATCGGCGGACCTAAGTTCTGGCCCAAAGTTAGCCCTAAGAAAACATGGTCGGGAACATTGGGTGGATGGGCTGCCGCCGCCTGCGTCGGGGTGGCCTTTGCGGCCCATGCCGGTTTCGGATTCGCGTTTGTTGTTGTTTCGATATTGGCTTCAATGGCCAGTCAAGCTGGTGATATTATCGAAAGTGCAGTCAAACGAAAGTTTGGGGTCAAGGACAGTTCAAACCTGATCCCAGGCCATGGCGGCTTTCTGGATCGCTTTGACGGCATGATGGGCGCTGCCTTGTTTGTCCTTATAGCTGGGCTGTTTTACGCGCCGGGTGGGATGTAATGCGCAGGGTTTCTATTTTTGGGGCCACAGGATCGATTGGGCAAAACACGATCGATCTGATCTCACGCGCGCCAAGCGACTATGATGTCGTGGCTCTGACAGGTGGGGCGAATATTCAGAAACTGGCCAATGACGCGCGCCGTTTAGGGGCCGATCTGGCGGTGACGGCACATGAAGACAAGTTGGACGATCTGCGCGCCGCGCTTACTGGCAGCGAGGTCGAAGCAGCGGCTGGCGCAAACGCCATTGCCGAGGCTGCAACGCGCCCAGCGGATTGGATCATGTCAGCCATTGTGGGCTCAGCAGGGCTTGCGCCGGGGATTGAGGCGCTGAAACAAGGTTCAACGCTGGCGCTGGCCAACAAAGAAACGCTGGTCTGCGCAGGGTCTCTGGTCATGGAGACGGCCAAGGCTCATGATGCGCGACTGCTGCCGGTCGACAGCGAGCATTCAGCCGTTTTTCAAGCTTTGGTCGGAGAAGACATCACTGCCGTTGAGCGCGTGATCATTACGGCCAGCGGTGGAGCATTCCGGGACTGGCCGATGGAAGATTTGGTCAATGCCACCGTTGAACAAGCGTCCAGCCATCCGAACTGGGACATGGGACAGCGCATTACAATCGACAGTGCTTCGATGTTCAATAAAGCCTTAGAAGTGATTGAAACAAGGGAATTCTTCTCTGTTTCGCCTGCGCAGATCGAGGTTTTGGTGCACCCTGAATCCATCGTACATGCAATGGTCGGGTACCGCGATGGGGCTGTGATGGCCCATATGGGAGCACCGGATATGCGCCATGCCATCGGCTATGCCTTGCATTGGCCAGAACGACGCGATCTTCCAGTGGATCGGCTTGACCTGGCGAAGGTCGGACAATTGAACTTCAAAGCGCCTGATCTGAAGCGATACCCGGCTTTGAAACTGGCGTGGGATGTAATGGAGCGCGGTGGTCTGGCGGGGGCGGTGTTCAATGCAGCCAAGGAACGAGCGCTGGATCATTTTATTGCGCGCCGGATCTCATTTCTGGATATGGCAGATGCCGTGGCCGCCGTTCTTGACCGATTTGACGCATCAGACGGCCTTATTGATGCCCCGATGACCCTTGATAACGTGCATCAAACGGACCATTTGGCACGTCAATGGGTCGATGACACCGTGGTGGAACGAGCAGGATAGAATTTTGGACGTACTTTCGCTGATACCTCAATTTGGCAATCTTCTTTGGACGATTGTGGCTTTTGTCATCGCGTTGTCCGTTATCGTGGCCGTGCATGAATACGGCCACTACATTGTGGGGCGCTGGTCTGGTATCCATGCCGAGGTGTTCTCGATCGGGTTTGGCCCTGTACTTTGGAGCCGCGTAGACAAGCGTGGCACCCGCTGGCAGATCGCATTGTTGCCGTTTGGCGGATACGTAAAGTTCCTGGGTGATGCCAACGCAGCGTCAGGCAAAGATGAAGAGGCGATGGGCGAAATCGCCACTCAAAGCCCCGAAGAGTTGCGGCGCACCATGCATGGAGCCCCCTTATGGGCGCGGGCTGCTACAGTGGCGGCAGGCCCGGCATTTAACTTTGCGATGTCCATTCTGGTTTTTGGCATGATTTTCTGGTCGCAGGGTGTTTCGCGCGAACCGTTGACCGTGGGTTCATTGCAACCTCTGCCAGGGACGGTGCAAGAGCTGCGTGAAGGTGATGTGATCATCGCGATCTCGGGCATCACTACGCCGGACTATGATGAAGAAGGGGCATGGCAGGATTTCATCGATGCACTGCCGGTGCAACCAGTTCTGGATTATACAGTAATCCGAGACGGCGAAACGCTGGACGTTCAGGCGCCTTGGATGTTCCCACCACTTATCCGGCAGGTCGCCCCGCGCAGCGCCGCAATGGATATCCAGCTTGAGCAGGGCGATGTTATCACTGCCGTGAATGGCGAGCCGATCTTTGCCTTTGATCAATTGAAGGACTTTGTCGAAAGCTCGGATGGCCGCGTTCTACTTTTGAACGTATGGCGAGACGGATCCGATCTGGAGTTTGCACTTGCGCCTCGACGCACGGACGAGCCTCAACCGGAAGGTGGGTTTGTCACCCATTGGCGGATCGGCATCATCGGTGGAATGATGCTAGAACCTGCTACGGAACCCGCCGGTCTTGTGGATTCACTGAGCGGCGGTGTCATTCAAACAGGTCGGATCATCGAAGGGTCTTTGTCCGGTATGTGGCACATGGTGACGGGCGCGATCAGCACCTGCAACATTTCCGGGCCAATCGGGATCGCCGAAACCTCGGGTGCGATGGCCAGCCAGGGCGCGCAGAACTTTATCTTCTTTATCGCAGTGCTGTCGACAGCCGTTGGTTTGTTGAACCTGTTCCCGATTCCTGCACTGGATGGCGGCCACTTGGTTTTCTACGCCTACGAAGCCGTCGCAGGTAAACCACCCAGCGACGGCGCATTGAGAATTCTCATGGGACTGGGCATCACTATTATCCTGACTCTGATGCTGTTTTCGGTTAGCAACGATCTGTTCTGCTGATTGTGGCGTTAGGCGCCAATTTGGGCCGCATTCCTGCCTTATTTCGGGACTATGCTCTTTGCGTCGAAAGGGTATCACCATGACCAAAGCGCTTAAAAAATCGTACCAGGGGTTCAGCCTGCTTTTCATGCTGAACCGTGACGTGTTGTTGAGCTTTGCGATGACAGCGCTGGCGCTGGCAGGTGCAGCTTATCTGGCCGGGATCTATCTGGCGGGATTCTGATTCTTACCGAAATGCTGGCAGCTTCTGGTCCACCCTCGTGGTGGAATGCTTCTATTTCGCCTTTTGACAAGCTCATTTAATCCCGTTACTCAGCAATAAAGTTCTAAAATTCTGGGTAGAGCACAAAATGACTGACAGGCGAAACGCGGGCACATCCTGCGGGGGGCAAATGCCGACAAACAATATTTTGTGGCAGGCGCTAACGGTTCTTTTCCTTTTTGTTGCAGCGAGTTTGACGGCTTTTCCGAACGCGGCGCAGGCGCAAAACTTCACGATCAACTCCTTCCAGGTTGAGGGCAACCGTCGGATCGAAACCGGCACAATTATTGCCCGAACCGGAATCGAACCGGGCCAAACAGTCACCGCCGGACAGATTAATGATGCCTATCAGCGATTGCTTGACAGTGGTGTATTTGAAACAGTCGAACTGACGCCGCGTGGCACTACTCTGGTGATCGAAGTTCAGGAATACCCCACGATCAACCAGATCAGCATCGAAGGAAACGCTCGGGTTAAAGATGACGTTTTGTTGGACGTCATCCAATCCGAACCGCGCCGAGTCTTTACCCCTCAGGTGGCAGAAGCAGACGCGGATTTGATTGCCGAAGTTTACTCAGCGCAGGGCAGGGTTGCCGCAACGGTCATTCCACGGATCATCCGCCGCAGTGACAACCGGGTCGATCTGGTTTTTGAAGTCGCGGAAGGCACAACCATCGAAGTTGAGCGTGTCAGCTTTGTTGGCAACCGGGCATTCTCGGACCGCCGTTTGCGCCGGGTTCTCGAGACCAAGCAAGCAACGTTCCTTCGGACCTTCTTCCGTAACGATACGTTTATTGGTGACCGCATCGAGTTCGACAAACAGGTCATTCGCGATTTCTACCTGTCGCGTGGCTACGTCGATTTCCGGGTGAACAGCGCCAATGTCGAATTCACGCGTGAACGGGATGCGTTCTTTCTGGTTATGAACGTCACAGAAGGGCAAAAGTTCTCGTTCGGCAAGATCACTACGGTCAGTGAAATCCCCGGCGTCAACGCCGCAGAATATCAAGATGCGCTGAAGATCAAACCTGGTGTGACTTATACGCCCACGCTGATTGAAAACTCGATTGCCCGGCAAGAACGTTTGGGCGTCAAGAAGGGCGTGGACTTCCTGCGGGTCGAGCCGCGCATCACCCGCAATGATCGCGACCTGACACTGGATGTGGAGTTTGTCCTGACAAAAGGTCCGCGCATATTTGTTGAACGGATTGACATTGAAGGCAACACCACCACGCTGGACCGCGTCATCCGCCGTCAGTTTGACACGGTCGAGGGTGACCCATTCAACCCGCGCGAAATTCGTCAGGCGGCTGAGCGGATCAATGCTCTGGGTTTCTTCGCCACCGCAGATGTCGAGCCGCGCGAAGGGTCTTCGCCCAGCCAGGTGATCTTGGATGTGGATGTAGAAGAACAACCCACAGGCTCGCTTAGTCTTGGTGGTAGCTACTCGGTAACGGACGGTTTCGGGATCGCGATTGGTCTGAATGAATCCAACTTCCTGGGTCGTGGTCAGAACCTAGGTCTGACGATTTCGACCGCCCAGGACTCCGAGCAGTATTCGATCAGCTTTACAGAGCCGTATCTGCTGGGCCGTAAGCTGCGTTTTGACTTGGGGCTGGGGCTGTCGGGAACAAACTCGGGCTTTGCCAGCTATGATACCAGCTCGCTGTTCTTCACCCCACAACTGACCTATGCCATCGGGGAACTGTCGTCGCTGCGGTTGCGCTATGGTTGGGATCGCAGTGAAATGACCCAGCAGGACAACGAAGTGAACGGTGCGGTTATTTCGTCGGAAATCGCTCAGGGTAAGCGAACGTCCAGCTCTTTGGGTGTGTCTTACGTGTATGACAGCCGTCGCGGTGGTTTGGACCCGAATTCCGGCGTTCTGTTCGAGGTTGGCGTTGATGCTGCGGGTCTTGGTGGCGACAACAAATACTTCAAAACCACCGCACGCGGCATCGCACAAACCCGCGTTTGGAACGAAGAGGTCGTGCTGCGGGCGTCGATGGAGCTGGGTGCGCTGCACTGGCGGGGGAACGATTTCAGCCGTACGATTGACCGCTTTGTGCTGGGGCCCAATACGTTCCGCGGATTCGAGCCTGCAGGTCTTGGCCCACGGGATCTGTCCAACGGTCAGGATGACGCCATCGGTGGTAACTATTACTGGGTTGCACGCTTTGAAAGCGATTTCCCGCTTGGCCTGCCCGAAGAATTGGGTCTGCGCGGTGGTGTCTTTTACGACGTCGGTAACCTCTATGACATCGACAACGTCAACACCGCCGGTGCGAATATCGTCGGCGCAAACGGCTCGATCCGCCACGTGATTGGCATCGCTGTTCTCTGGGACACTCCGTTCGGACCGTTGCGGTTCAACTTCTCGCAGGCTCTGAAAAAAGAGAGCTTCGACAAAGAACAGAACTTTGACTTTACGATTCAGGCTCGGTTCTGATCAGACATGTTGAATAAGATAATGAAAACAGCACTGGGCCCTTTCGGGGCCCTGTGTCTTTTGTCGGTTGTTTTGACCGCACCGTTGGTTTCGGCACAACAACTCGGCGTACCGCAAGCCAGTGTCGTTACCTTGTCCAGCGAAGAACTGTTTTCCAAGTCGGCCTTCGGTCAGCGTGTGCGGCGAGAGGTCGAAAAAGAAAGTGCCCTGCTTGCGGAGGAAAACGAACGGATTGTGGTTGAGCTCAGCCAGGAAGAAAAAGAACTGACGGAACAGCGCGCGACCTTGCCGGCTGAGGAATTCCGCCCATTGGCCGAGGCTTTTGACACCAAGGTTCAGTCTCATCGCGAAGGCCAGCGCGCAAAGCTGGATGCCTTGGCGCGGCGCAGTGAAGAAGCGCAACAGACCTTTTTCGAGATCGTCCGCCCCATCCTTGTAGACTTGCTGCGCGAATTTGGAGCCAGCGTAATGATCGAACGATCCAATGTGGTCGTCAGCACCACCGACATCACTGACGCAGCCATCGCCCGTATCGACGCTGCAATCGGGGATGGCAGTTCCCTCCAAGAGGGCAACGGCGAATAGGGTTGCTTGCCCTTGGGTTGCTGTATTGCTAACCACGCGGAAAAGAAACATCCAAAACGGGATATCTGATCAATGACCACGGAAACCAAAAGCGCCGACATTCAGCTGATCCAGAGGATCTTGCCACATCGCTATCCGTTTTTGCTGGTCGACAAGGTGGTGGACATCTCGGGCTATCAGTCGGCGCGCGGCATCAAGAACGTGACTATGAACGAGCCGCACTTTCAGGGGCATTTCCCCGGCACACCGATCATGCCGGGCGTCACAATCGTCGAAGCCATGGCTCAGACTGCGGGTGTGATGCTGGGTGTTGGCATGGATGTCATCGATACTGAATTGCTGATCTATTTCATGAGCATCGACAAGTGCAAGTTTCGCCGCAAGGTAGTGCCAGGTGACGTTCTGGAAATGCATGTGGAAACAGTGCGCGGTAAAAAAGGCGGCAAGCTGTTCAAATTCAGCGGTCGGGCCACGGTTGAAGGAGAAGTAGCAGCCGAGGCCGAGTTTTCGGCCTATGTTGATTGGGATATGGAAAAAACAACATGAGTGGAATCCATCCCAGCGCAATTGTTGAAGAGGGCGCTCAGATCGGGCAGGGCTGTACGATTGGTCCATTCTGCTATGTCGGCGCGCAGGTCAAACTGGCGGATCGGGTCGAGCTTAAATCTCATGTGGTTGTGACCGGAGATACATCGGTTGGCGAAGACACCGTCATTTTCAATTTCTCGGTGATTGGTGAAATCCCGCAGGATCTGAAGTTCGGTGGCGAAAACACCCGCCTGGAAATCGGTCAACGTAACCGGATTCGGGAACATGTGACGATTAACACCGGCACCGACGGTGGCGGCGGCGTCACGCGCATCGGGGATGATTGTCTGTTGATGGCAGGCGTTCACGTGGCCCACGACGTGCAGATCGGCAACCGCGTCATCATGGTCAACCACGCAGGGGCAGCTGGTCACTGTATCGTGGAAGACGATGTGATTGTCGGCGGCATTTCAGGGCTGCATCAATGGGTGCGCGTCGGGCGCGGAGCAATCATTGGTGCGCTGACCATGGTGCCCAAGGACGTTATTCCCTACGGTCTGGTGCAGGCCTCACGTGGTGAGCTGGACGGCTTGAACCTTGTAGGTCTGAAACGCAAGGGTGTTTCGCGCGAGGATATCTCGGCGCTGCGCGCGGCCTTCAAGGAACTGTCCGAAGGCGATGGAACCTTTATGGACCGCGCCAGCCGGATCGGCGAAGGCAATGAAAGCGATTACGTGCAGCGGATCGTCGATTTTGTCACCGGCCACAGTGATCGCTCATTCCTGACACCGGGGAAATAAACCCATGCTGGCGTTGATTGCGGGAACAGGGGCATTGCCGACCGAAGTGGTGGCACAGTTGACCGAACGACCTTTGATCTGCGCAATGGAAGGGTTTCTACCTGACGATTTGACGGCGGATATTGTGTTTCCGCTGGAACAGCTGGGTAGCTTCATCGCCGATCTGAAGGCGCGGGGCGTGACGCAGATTTGTCTGGCCGGTGCGGTTCAGCGCCCGCCTATCGACCCAAGCCGCATTGACGCCGCGACGCTACCATTGGTTCCGGTGATCCAAAAGGCAATCATGTCCGGAGATGACGGCGCGTTGCGTGCGGTCATCGGGATTCTTGAAGATGCAGGGCTGCAAATGCGGGCCGCACACGAAATTGCGCCCGGGTTGCTTCCTCCATTGGGCTGTCAGACGGATGCGCAACCCTCCGAGGCCGACATGGCTGATGCGGTCCGTGCTTCAGGTATTCTGCGTGCCATGGGGGCCGCAGATACAGGGCAAGCCTGCGCTGTGTTAAATGGCCAGGCCCTGGCGATTGAAGGGATATTCGGCACCGCTTGGATGCTGAAATCTTTGACCCAACGACCAGATGCGGGCGGAGGAATACTGTTCAAAGGGCCCAAACCCGGTCAGGACCGGCGCGCCGATCTACCGGCCATCGGACCCGATACCGTCACCGATGCGGTTGCGGCCGGGTTGTCTGGAATCGTATTGGAAAAAGGCGGCGTGCTTGTACTGCGGCAAGAGCAGGTCATCGCAGAATGTAACCGTCTGGGTCTGTTCCTATACATCCGCGAGCGGGCGGCCTGATGCGTGTCTTTCTGGTCGCCGGAGAACCTTCGGGCGACCGGCTGGGTGGCGCGTTGATGGCAGGCTTGAAAACTCTGATCCCCGATGTGGAATTTGACGGGGTCGGTGGCCCGCTGATGGAGGCGCAGGGTCTGACCAGCCGGTTTCCCATGTCCGAGCTTTCAGTCATGGGCCTTGTCGAAGTTCTGCCGAAGTTCTTTCACCTCAAGCGCCGAATCTCCGAGACCGCGCAGGCCGTGCTGGATACGAAACCGGATGTGTTGATCACCATCGACAGTCCGGATTTCAGCCTGCGTGTTGCCAAGATTGTAAAGGCCGCAAGCAACATCCGCACAGTTCACTATGTCGCCCCTAGTGTCTGGGCCTGGCGGCCGGGGCGGGCCGATAAGATGGCCAAGGTTATTGACCATGTGCTGGCGCTGCTTCCTTTTGAGCCGCCGTATATGGAACGGGCAGGGATGGAGTGCGATTTTGTCGGTCACCCCGTGGCCAGCGAGCCTGTTGCCACGCCGGAAGAGATCGCCGCGTTTCGGAACCGCTTTGATCTGGGGGATGCGCCGATCTTGTTGGCCTTGCCCGGATCACGTCGGGGCGAGATTGAACGGCTGGCAGAGTCCTTTGGCGGTGCATTGCGGCTGTTTATCGAGGCTCATCCGGGCTACCGCGTGGTGATCCCCACCGTTGGCGCGACAACCGAGCTTGTTAAAGAGCGGGTCGCGGGCTGGCCCGGAGACCCGGTAGTGTTGGACCCGCGCTATGAAGGCGCGGATCAAACGCTTGCCTATAAGCGTTCCGCGTTTGGCGCGGCCAGTTTGGCGCTTGCGGCGTCGGGAACCGTGTCACTTGAGCTTGCTGCGCAGAATACGCCGATGGTCATTGCCTACAAACTCAACTGGCTGACACAGAAGATGGCCGAACGGATGGTCAAACTGGACACCGTAACTCTGGTTAATCTGGTGTCAGATACGCGCGCTGTGCCGGAATGTCTGCTGGATGACTGCGAACCAGCAAAGATCGCCGACGCCTTGCGCAATGTGATCAACGCCCCGGATGCGCAGCAGCTTGCCATGGGTCTGACCATGGACCGATTGGGCCGAAGTGGCGAAGCCCCCGGTTTGCGTGCCGCGCGGGCTGTGTTGGATAGAATGCAGGTCGATTATGCTTGACCATGCGCTGTTCGCGGTGTCTGCCGGGATCGCGATGGTATCCACCAATCTCGACAATTTGGCCGTCTTGTTGGGTCTGATTTTGGTGATGGAACAGCGCCGCGCCATCATTGGCTTTGCGGTTGCTCAAACCCTTGTTCTGACCCTGGCGATGACCGTCGCGCTTGGTCTGAACCAAAGCGGTGTCCCGTTCTGGATCGGGTATCTGGGCATCGTGCCCCTGGTTTTTGGTTTCCGCGGTATCTGGAAACAGTATCGTGACGCCGAAGCGCAGGACACGGATTCCAATGCGGCCGTGACTTCGGTAGTGACGCTTTTCCTAAGTCTTTCGATTGACAGTTTCGCGGTCATGACCCCTCTGCTGGCGGACTCTGCGCCCACTTTTCGCATTGCTGCGCTGGTTGGCGTAGTAGTGGCTGCCACCGGTCTGGTCGCCGTTGCGACGTGGGGTGCGCCCCGCGCCAAAAGCCTCGGCCCTCGCGTCGCACGTCTGGATCGGATCGCGCCGTACATCATGGTCTGTGTTGGTCTCTATATTCTCTTTAATTCGCCCACGGATGTTATGTGACAGAGAGAGGATACGCCGTATATCGCATATGTGATCCTTATCCGGGTGGTGCACCGACACGGGGCTGCGATATCCTCGTCGAAAAAGGAGCTTTGCTATGACCCGCATTCCCCCATTGTCGGATCAAGAAATGACCGAAGAGGCACGCGCGTCTCATTCGGCTTTGGGCGCATATGGGCCGTTCGATAATTGGGCTCGTGTTGCGGCCTATTGCCCTTCGATTCTGGAACATGTGACGGGAATGCTGACCACATTGCGCGAACAACAGAATCTGCCCCAGCGCGCGCTTGAACTGGCGATGGTGACGGTATCCAAGCTAAACGCCTGCGACTATTGTGTTTCACATCATACACCGATGCTGACCGTCGCGGGCCTAAGTCCCGAGGGTGCTGCGCGTCTGCCGGACGTTGAGGATCATCCAGAACTGGACGCTTGTGACAAAGCCGTGGTGCGCTATGCAGAGGCCGTGACAACACGATCCGGTCGGATGCGGGACGCCGAAGTATCGGACCTGCGGGAGTGGTTCAGTGATGCGCAGATCGTTGAGCTGACCTGGCGCATCGCCCTTTGTGGAGCGTTCAACCGCTTCAACGATGCCCTTCAGATCCAGATCGAAGCAGAGGTCGAACCGGTCTCAGCCTAATTCGCGGTTGCAAGGATTTCCCTGAAAACCCAACCTTCCAATGTTCCAGACGCAATGGCCACGCTGTCCCCATCATGGTCGATGGCGGACACGGTGATCTGGTCATAGGTCGTCAGGATATTGCATTCATTTGCTGTCGCCAGTTCAGCAAGCTTTGAATGGCGATCCTTTTGCCCGTCGGCACCGAGTTGCAGTTCGATTGAAGACTGAAAATGCGATACCCAATCCGAAGTTTCGCATGAGGCAAATGTGCCGGGGTGAAGGGTATAAATTCCGTCTTCTGGAGGATGAGCAACGCCATTGGCCGCAGTGATGGGGGTGGCATCCGGAGTGTCGTCATACTGATCGTCCAGTGAGTCGAAGAAACCTCGTTGATCTTTTTCCGGTGCTTGGCTGGGATCGTCCGCGATCCGCAAAAGATGGTCGATCGCATCAGGCAGATCGCCATCTTCTTCGACGAGATCAACAGTGAAGCTGGTCTTTCCTCCATCCCATTCCAACTTGGATTTCACTTTGTAGTAATAAAATTTTGCATATGTCGAGTGACGCAGGATTTGGATCTGCTCATCGCTCAACGGAACCCTGATCGTGACGGCTCCGGTGTAGGCGTCAGGTCGAGCGCATCCACCGCAGACGCTTGCAGGGATGGTCAGTATTTCGGTGTCGTATTCATCAAAAAAAGCAAGTCGATCAAAGCTGGCAATAGCCTCGGGATTGGCCTGGTCGAGCATGTCGCTGTCTGCAAGTTTATTCAAAAAATCATGATCGTAAGCGTTCGCAGGTTCGGACCCAAACAGCCCGGCGCCGAACTGTAGCCCCGGGTTGGTTTGAATCAATGCCGACCGGCTCCGGGTGGTCCAACCTGAACCACCACCGTGTATCCCGGTCGTCCTCAAGGCGTAGGCTGACATAGAAATCGCGCCATTGTATTCTTGCCTGCCAGCCGTCTGCTTCATCAAGCAGCGCTTTCAGGGTCCATTCTTCTGCATTCTCAGCCAGCGATATTGCTGGAATAGCCAGGAACAAAATAAGAAAACGGTAGAGTCTAAGCATTGTGTATTCCGGTTAAGGTATTACTTTGAAACCGAAATATCCTGTGCGATCTGCTATTTCAATAACTTGTTCAGTATCCACGCCAGATCCAGCCGCCGCCAAAAATGCGGCTGCCTTCACCTGCATAAAACACACATGCCTGACCCGGTGAAATACCTTCCTCGGGTGTCAGCAGTTCGACCTCGGCTGTGGTGTCGGACAGGGGCCTAACAATCGCCTCACGCGGGGGACGGGTCGAGCGGACTTTGACTGACAGATGCCATTCGTCGCGCGAGGTGAAAGGTTCATCGCCGAGCCAGTTGATCTCGCGTACCGGAACGACACGGGTGGCCAGCATCTCCTTGGGGCCGACAACGACCTGTTTCTTGTCGACGTCCAGTTTGATGACATAAAGCGGCTCAGTCAGGCCGCCGATGCCAAGACCGCGCCGTTGACCGATCGTGTAGTGAAGCACGCCATCATGTTGCGCCAGAACGCGGCCATCCGCGTGAACGATCTCGCCCGGCTCTGCCGCACCGGGACGCAGCTTTTCGATCACGCTGGCATAGTTGCCATTTGGCACAAAGCAAATGTCCTGACTGTCGGGTTTATCCGCAACGGACAACCCGTATTGCGCCGCCATTTCACGCGTTGCGTCCTTGGATGGCAGGTGGCCCAGAGGAAAACGCAGGAAATCCAACTGTTCCGGTGTGGTCGAAAACAGGAAATAAGATTGATCGCGGTTCGCATCCTCGGCGCTGTGCAACTCGGGTCCGTTGGGACCCATCTTGCGTTGGATATAGTGGCCGGTGGCCATGCAGTCGGCCTCAAGATCTTTGGCGGTTTCCAGCAAATCCTTGAACTTCACCCGTTCATTGCAGCGAATGCAGGGCACAGGGGTAGCTCCCGCCAGATAGCTGTCGGCGAATTCGTCGATCACAGCATCTTTGAAGATGTTCTCATAATCCAGAACGTAATGCGGAAAACCACGTTCTTCGGCCACACGACGCGCGTCGTGGATATCGATCCCAGCGCAACACGCGCCTTTCTTGGCCAGCGCCGCTCCGTGGTCATAAAGCTGCAACGTAACCCCCACAACGTCATAGCCCTGATCCGCTAGATAGGCCGCCACAACCGAGCTGTCGACGCCACCCGACATCGCAACGACCACCCGCGTTTCCGAAGGCGGCTTTGCAAAACCAAGCGAGTTCAGCGGGGTCTCGGTATCGAGGGCCATGATCAGTTCCGTTTCGGGTTAAGGAAGACCGCCGGAATATAAGAAAATTCTAAACATTCTCAAGGGGCGGTTTCACGCGCTCTTAAGTAGCCTGATGTCAGCTGTGATGCAGTAAGAAAAGGGTTGAAAGATGTTTTTGCACAAAGTGGAAGGCCCTCGGTCTGTGACATTGCCTGACGGTACCATTCTGACACGCGCTGATCTGCCACCTTCTGATACACGGCGTTGGGTGGCCTCACGCAAGATTTTGGTTGTGCGTGGCGTGCTTTACGGCCTGATCAGCTTGTCTGATGCCAAGAAAAATTACGGGATCAGTGATGAGGAGTTCAATGGCTGGGTGTCTCTTGTTGCGGAACATGGTGCCGAAGCACTGAAAGCCACAGCCCTAAAAAAATATCGACAACCTAAGGGAGAGTGTGAATAACTGATTCAACGGTAACGTCAGATTAACCATTCTTGTTCAGGTTTATTTTTAATTGGAATTGTTGACCGAATTGGAGCAGTAAAAAATGCGCGTACTTCTTGTCGAGGATGATCCGACCACGTCTAAAAGCATTGAGCTCATGCTGACGCATGCAAACCTCAACGTCTATGCAACGGATCTTGGCGAGGAAGGAATCGATCTGGCGAAACTCTATGATTACGATCTAATTTTGCTGGATCTGAACTTGCCGGACATGAACGGGCACGAGGTGCTGCGCCAGTTACGTATCGCACGGGTTGAGACACCGATTCTGATTCTGTCAGGGGCCGATGACACTGAAAGCAAGATCAAAGGCTTTGGTTTTGGAGCGGATGATTACCTGACCAAACCCTTCCACCGCGAAGAACTGGTAGCGCGTATTCACGCCATTATCCGCCGGTCGAAGGGGCATTCGCAGTCCATCATTCACACCGGTCGGGTTGCGGTAAACCTGGATGCCAAAACCGTTGAGGTGGACGGAAAGACTGTTCATCTGACCGGCAAGGAATATCAAATGCTTGAACTGCTTAGCTTGCGTAAGGGCACGACCCTTACCAAAGAGATGTTCCTGAATCACCTCTATGGCGGCATGGATGAACCTGAACTGAAGATCATCGACGTGTTCATCTGCAAACTGCGCAAAAAGCTCAGCAATGCGACCGGCGGCGAGAATTATATCGAAACCGTCTGGGGGCGCGGCTATGTGCTGCGCGATCCGCAAAGCAATACTCTCGACGAGACGCGGATGGCTGTCGGTCTCTGATTGGAACCACCCGTGCCGCTGGTGGTCCAGGGCGGCACTTTACACTCACGGCTCAGCACGTCTGGACCTGGCCATGGCCTCGCCCTATCACTGAGGTCCAAGAACGCGTGACAGGGCGAGGCCATGAGCAACTCCATTTCCATATCTGATCTGACCGAAGACCAAGCGCGCGCCGAATTGGCGCGCCTTGCGGCTGTGCTGTCTCGGGCAAACACGCTGTATCATGGGACAGACGCGCCTGAAATTTCGGATGCGGAATACGATGCGTTGAAGCGCCGAAACTCTGAGATTGAGGCGCGATTCCCCAACCTCAAACGTGATGACAGCCCGTCGGACCAAGTCGGCGCCAAGGCAGCGGACGGGTTTTCGAAGGTAACGCATGCTGTTCGTATGATGTCGCTGGGCAATGCCTTCGATGACGAGGACGTGGCCGATTTTGACAGATCGATTCGAAAGTACCTGGGTCTGGGCTCCGATGAGCCATTGTCTTTCACGGCTGAACCAAAGATTGACGGTCTGTCGCTGTCCTTGCGCTATGAAAACGGCCAACTTGTTCAGGCCGCGACGCGAGGGGACGGTGAGGTCGGCGAGAATGTGACGGCGAATGCGCGTACCGTCTCGGATATTCCTCAGCAGTTGAATGGCGCGCTCGAAGTGCTTGAGGTCCGTGGCGAGGTCTATATGTCTCATGCCGATTTCGAGGCGCTGAATGCGCGGCAAGCAGAACGAGGTGGAAAGCCCTTTGCCAATCCACGTAACGCAGCGGCCGGGTCTTTACGGCAAATAGATGCGGAAATCACGCGATCCCGACCCCTAAAGTTTTTTGCCTATGCGTGGGGTGAGGTGTCCGAACCCTTGGCAGACACACAATTGGGTGCGATTGAGCGACTGCAATCTCTTGGGTTTTCGACAAATACACTGACGCGCCTATGTCAGACGACCCAAGAGATGATCGCGCACTATCGGGAAATCGAGGCGCAACGGTCCACCTTGGGATATGACATTGACGGGGTTGTCTACAAGGTCAACAATTTGTCGCTTCAGGCGCGTTTGGGGTTTCGCTCTACTACGCCGCGATGGGCAATTGCGCATAAGTTCCCCGCCGAACTGGCCTGGACGAGGCTAGAGGCAATCGACATTCAAGTTGGCCGCACTGGTGCGCTCAGCCCCGTGGCCCGTTTGCATCCAGTGACAGTTGGCGGCGTTGTGGTTTCGAATGCCACTTTGCATAACGAAGACTACATTGCCGGGCGCGATGCCAAGGGCAGTACGATCCGAGAAGGCAAGGATATACGTGTCGGGGACTGGGTACAGGTTTATCGCGCGGGTGACGTGATCCCGAAAGTTGCCGATGTCGATCTGACCAAACGCCCTGAGAACACTGAGACATTTCCGTTTCCGCAAGAATGTCCTGAATGCGGTAGTGCGGCTGTTCGCGAGGAAGGCGATGCCGTGCGCCGCTGTACGGGCGGTTTGATTTGTCCGGCGCAAGCGGTAGAAAAATTAAAACATTTTGTGTCTCGCAAGGCGTTTGATATCGAAGGCCTGGGCGCAAAACAGATTGAAATGTTTTACGATGACCCGGTCCTTCCGATTAACACCCCTGCTGACATCTTCACATTGGAACAGCGCGACAACGGTAATCTGGCCCGGTTGAAAAACCGGGATGGATGGGGCGAGACCTCGGCCGGAAATCTGTTTGCTGCGATAGACGAAAAACGCAAAATTCCATTTGCGCGCCTACTGTTTGCCTTGGGTATTCGGCATGTGGGCGAAGTTGGCGCGCGCGATTTGGCGTTGTATTACCGTGAGTGGGATGCCATGGCGCAGGCGTTGGATGCTGCTCGCCCGGCGGCTTTGGCGCAGCGGCAAGCCGATGAGGCCGAAGATGCGGAACGAGCGACAGCGGCGACCGAGGGCCGTCGTGCCCGCGTCAAGGAAGTGCGTGATGCGGCTATCGCAACGGCCTGCGTTTCTTCGGAGGCCAATGCAGCCTGGGCTGATCTGATCGGGATTGATGGGATCGGCGCGACGCTTGGCCTTTCCCTTTCAGATGCTTTTGCAAATGAGGAAGAGAGGCGCGCATTTGATACGCTACGACAGGAGTTGACCGTCATTGCTCCGGATGCACCCGCATCGGACAGCCCGGTGGCAGGAAAAACCGTGGTGTTTACCGGGACGCTGGAAAAGATGACGCGAGCTGAAGCTAAGGCTCGGGCCGAGGCATTGGGTGCGAAAGTTTCGGGATCTGTCAGCAAGAAAACTGATATTTTGGTTGCAGGACCGGGTGCCGGATCGAAAGCCAAAAAGGCCGCAGAACTGGGTATCGAAACCTTGGACGAGGATGGCTGGTTGCAGCTGATCGAAGGCGCATGAGCGGACGGCCGGAACAGCTTTTTCCGCTTTTTGCGGATTTGGAGACGCTCGATGGTGTCGGTCCCAAAACCGCGCAAGTCATGGCGCAGACCGGCGTGGAAAGTCCGCGCGATGTTTTGTTTGGTTTGCCCTACGCAGTGGTTGACCGTCGTAGGCGTGATACGATCCAAGGCGCTGATTTGCCTTCCACGTTGACAGTTGAGGTCACTGTGGGCACGCATCGCCCGCCACGCAGTAAGGGTGGGGCCTATCGTGTTCATGTCGAAGACAGTCAGGCCGATTTTCAGTTGGTCTTCTTTCATGCGCGCGGAGATTATCTGAAAAAGGTGCTGCCTGAGGGATCGCGCCGGGTGATTTCCGGTAAGTTGGAATTGTTCGACGGTATGGCCCAAATGGTGCATCCGGATCATATGCTGCCAGTAGAAAAGGCCCGAGAGATCCCGGAATTTGAACCTGTTTACCATCTGACACAAGGGCTGACCCAGAAAACCGCGTTCAAGGCCAGTCGCAGCGCGTTGGCGCGGGCGCCTGAGCTTGAGGAATGGATCGACCCCGCTCAGGTGGCGCAACAAAATTGGCCGGATTGGGCTTCAGCCATTCGCGCCGGTCACAATCCGCAGGGGGCAGATGATGTCGCTCCCTTTGCACCCGCGCGGCAGCGTTTGGCCTATGACGAATTATTTGCGCATCAGTTGACCCTGGCATTGGCCCGCCAACGGGAACGTAAATCTCGTGGAATTGTTAGTGTCGCGACCGGGAGGTTGCAATCCAAGGTGTTGGCCAGCCTTCCTTATCATCCGACCGGGGCCCAAAGCCGCGCGATCGAAGAGATCGCGGCGGATATGGCTTCGGACGCTCGGATGAACCGTCTACTTCAGGGCGATGTGGGTGCAGGCAAGACCCTGGTGGCTTTCATGGCGCTTTTGATCGCTGTTGAAGCAGGCGGGCAGGGTGTGATGATGGCCCCGACCGAGATACTGGCGCGCCAACATCTGGAAGGGTTGCGCCCGCTGGCCGAAGAGGCCGGGGTGGTTTTGGAACTGCTCACGGGGCGAGATAAGGGTGCTGAGCGTCGTGCCAAGCTTGAGGCGCTGAAACAAGGTAGTATTCAGATACTGGTCGGCACCCATGCGGTGTTTCAAAGTGACGTGGAGTTCAAGGCTCTGCGCTTGGCCATCGTCGATGAACAGCACCGCTTTGGTGTTCGGCAACGGATGGAACTGTCGGAAAAAGGGCAGGGTGCCGACGTTCTGGTGATGACGGCAACTCCAATCCCGCGAAGCCTGGCGCTTGCGCAATATGGGGATATGGATGTCTCGGTTCTGGACGAAAAACCGCCCGGGCGAAAACCGATCAAAACGGCGATTGTCAGCACGCAGCGTATGGATGAGGTCGTGTCGCATCTTCGCCGCGCGATTGAAGAGGGGCGACAGTGTTACTGGGTCTGTCCATTGGTTGATGAATCCGAGGTTTCAGACCTGACCGCTGCCGAAGAACGGTTCAAACGTCTGCGCGCTATTCTGGGGGAAGGCGTTGTGGGGCTGGTCCATGGGCAGATGCCGCTCACTGACAAAGACGCGGCGATGAGCGCGTTTCAGAACGGTGACACCAAGGTTCTGGTGGCGACAACTGTGATCGAGGTTGGGGTCAATGTTCCCAACGCCACGATCATGGTGATTGAACGGGCCGAGATTTTCGGGCTTGCGCAGTTACACCAATTGCGAGGGCGTGTGGGGCGTGGCGACGCGGACTCAACCTGCCTGCTAATGTACCAACCGCCGCTCAGCGAAGGTGGGCGCAGACGGCTGGAGGTTTTGCGGGAAACCGAGGATGGGTTCCGCATTTCCGAAACCGATCTTGAGATGCGCGGGGCCGGGGATCTGATCGGGACCGCGCAATCCGGCCTTCCTAAGTTCCATATCGCCGATCTTGAACGTCAGGCCGGATTGATGGCTGTCGCCCAATCAGATGCGCGCGCATTGCTGAATACAGACCCGAAACTGACGTCGGAACGGGGCCGTGCCGCGCGTGTTCTTTTGTGGTTGATGAAACAAGATCAGGCTATCCGTTTAATTTCAGTGGGTTAGGTGACGTGTTCTAAAAAGTTCACAAATGTTCTTAAAAAGTTCTTTACCGACTCGGGTAAATATGAGAACAAAAGGTCAACAAAGGATTAAAGCTCTGACCGGAGGTGACCCTATGCTGACCCAGATCAAGACCGCTTTCACCCGCGCGCAATCGACCATTTTTCAGGATGCGGTTGGCGTGATGTCTTTGGTCGTGATCCTGATGGTAGCTTTGCACCTGCCGGTTGGTTTCTAAGCCTTTCTGCCTGCGATCTCGTGCCGAAAAAACCGCGCTGTCATCCCCATTTCAGTCAAGGGTGACCTGCCTGTCCCAAACCCCTTGAGGGGCCATGCCTCGGCCCCGCGCGGTGAACCGGACCCCACACGAGACACGCAATGCCTGCCGCCGCCCTTTCGCCCGGAAGGAGCGGCGGTTTTTTTCAGCAGACCAGTTTTGAAGATCCCAAGCAGCGCGGACAGGACAGAGTTGAGCGCGATAATCGCAGCTATTATCCCGATCGGGTCAATAACAACCCAAAGCGTGACGAAATGCTCTAGTAGATTGTTCTAACCCATTCCTACTGAAATCTGACCTGAGGCGGAACAGGTTTACTTTAGTTTGCCAAGTTTACGCGCAATGGGCCTGTTCGGCCTGTGCCATGGCCTCGGCTGTGGCATCCAGCGCCAGAAGGATCGAGGCGTGCCGGTTCTTATAATCCCGTGCCGGCATAAGGACTTCGAGCCCGTCGAAGGGAGCATCTGGGGCAGGTCCATCTTTTTTCAGCATTGCAGCCAACTGATCGCGAGCAGCTTCGACCTGAGCACGCGTCGCGCCAATGATCGCATCCCCCACGACCGCGGCAGAAGCTTGACCCAAGGCGCAGGCTTTGACGTCCTGACCAAAGGCACGCACCCGGCCGTCCTGAACCTTGACATCCACTGTCACGGTCGAGCCGCACAGCGGTGACCGTTTCTTGACCGTTGCATCTGGGTCGTCCAGACGGTCAAGATGCGGAATATCTGCCGCCAGCGCTAGAATGCGCCCGGAATACAGCTTTATCAGGTCGTTCTCGCCGCTCATGGCTTTCCCTCGTCGTGTGTTCCTCATACATAGTGGCCAGCCCACCGGATGCAAAAGGTTTTTCGAGATGACTGAGCCTGTCATATTTGACCCATCGACATTGAAATATAACGAGGCGGGCCTGATCCCTGCAATCGCACAGGATGACGCGTCGGGCGAGGTTCTGATGATGGCTTGGATGAATGCTCAGGCCGTTGAAAAGACGCTGGAAACGGGCAGGGTGACCTATTGGTCGCGGTCTCGTCAGTCTTTCTGGATCAAGGGCGAAACCTCGGGTCATGTCCAAGAACTGGTGGACTTTCGGATCGATTGTGACCGCGATTGCCTTCTGGTGCTGGTGCGTCAGACCGGGGCTGCTTGCCACACAAATCGCCGGACCTGCTTTTACACCGCTGTTCGTGACGGGGCCGAGACAGAATTGATGGCTCCGATGGAATAAGCGCGCCGGATCAAAGCCCGACCATACGCCGAATGTCAGCGGGGCTGGCGCCTTCAGCGCGATATTTTGAGATCGCACGCGCGTCGTCGCGCTTGGCCAATCGTTTGCCTGCATCATCACGGATCAGATCGTGGTGAAAATACTCGGGCGTTGGTAAATCCAATAGAACCTGAAGCAGAACATGGATGCGGGTGGCTTCGAACAGATCCCGACCCCGAACAACACGCGTGATTCCTTGCGCCGCGTCGTCCAGGACAACGGACAGATGGTAAGACGTGCCCATGTCCCGGCGGGAGAGAACAACATCTCCGACGGTTTTTTCCATCTCATCCGGAGTGAAGGTGATTACACCTGTTTCCCCGTCGGGGCCGGAACCGAGTTCAGTGAACTGAAGTCTGGACCTCTCCTGAATCGCTTGACAAGCCTTGGAAATGTCCAGCCGTACAGCTTCGTGTTTTGGGCGAAGGTGTTGGGTTAAGTCTTTGCTTGCATTGAATTTACGACAGGTCCCGGGATAGATTATTCCGTCAGGCCCGTGCAGCGGTGCGCCTTCCTGCGGAGCGCTGGCTGCAGCGGCAATATCTTTGCGGTTGCAGGTGCAGGGATACAGAAAGCCCCGCGCCCAGAGTTGATCCAGGGCGGCATCGTAAACCGCCATGCGATCCGATTGGCGCATAACAGGACGTGGCCAATTCAGGCCCAGCCAGGTCAGATCATCATATATCTGATCCTCCCAATGCCGTCGCGAACGGGATTGGTCGATATCCTCGATCCGCAGCAGGAACTGACCACTTTCAGCTTTGGCCATGTCGTTGGCCATCAATGCGGAATAAGCGTGGCCCAGATGAAGTGGCCCGGTTGGAGATGGCGCAAAGCGCGTCAGGAAAGTCACGCTTTTTCTATTATATACACGTCAGCGTTAAGGTTGATTCCGGGTAGATGCGGCCCATGTTCACGAAATAGCAAACGTGCGGCCCCCATGTCGACCCAATCCGTAACGCGGCAGGTGAAAGTGTGATCTGCCAGCGCGTGATCATTCAAAGAAAACGCAAACAGCCCTCCTTTGGGTAAAGCATGCATCAAAGCGTCGATTGTCTCTGCCGGGGCAGCGCCCTTACCGATGACACCGATGGCTGTGACAATCGAATATGCACCACGTTTGAGCGGAGCTGGCTTGGTGATATCGAAGCCGGTCAGCTTTCTGTACACACCCTTAGCATTTGCCTCTTCCAGCATTTTGGGAGTGGGATCCATGCCATCGATAGTCTCGAACCCGACTGAGCGCAAAGCCTGACCGGACATTCCGGTTCCACATCCAAAGTCCAGCACCGGGGTTTCAGGGTGGGGGTGGGCAGACCACAACGCCGCCGCCACGCGACCTGGCGTGACATATCCATGATCTTCGACCTCTTTATCATAGGTCGCCGCCCAGTTCTTGTAGTGCGATTCTGTTTCTTGTGGTGTGTCGAGGTTGTAGGTGCTGTCTAGGAACTTGTCGGTCATACCTGTATGCTAGGCCGAGACCGTATTGTGCGTCCAGTCAGCAATGCTCCAACCAGGTGCTCCATTCCAACTTGGCGCGGTCCGTATAGGCTTTGTACCGGTCCTTCCGGCCTCGCCGCCCACCTTTCAGACCATCCACCGGACGGAATAGACCAAAATTCACATTCATCGGCTGAAAGGTCTTGGCCTCGGCCCCGCCGGTAATGTGATGAATCAAAGCGCCCATTGCGCTGTCCTGCGGCACGTCCGGCAGATCACGCCCAAGTATCTCTGCAGCTGCCAGACGCCCTGCCAGCAAACCCATTGCGGCGCTTTCGACATAGCCCTCGACGCCCGTGATCTGCCCGGCGAACCGGATATTCGGCTTGGATTTCAATCGCATCTGCGCGTCAAGCAACGTGGGTGAGTTGATGAATGTGTTGCGGTGAATGCCGCCCAAGCGAGCAAAGCTGGCGCTTTCCAGGCCGGGGATCATTCGGAACACCTCGGTCTGGGCACCGTATTTCATCTTGGTTTGGAAACCCACGATGTTGAACAACGTGCCCAGTGCATTGTCGCGGCGCAGCTGCACCACGGCATGAGGTTTGACGTCCGGTGCATGTGAATTGGTCAGGCCGACCGGTTTCATAGGACCATGGCGCAAGGTTTCGCGCCCGCGTTCTGCCATGACCTCGATGGGCAGGCAGCCGTCAAAGTAACCGGCTGTTTCGCCCTCGTGGAACTCGGTCTTGTCAGCAGCCAGAAGTGCGTCGATGAACGCCTCGTACTGATCACGGTCCATCGGGCAGTTCAGATAGGCTGTGCGCTCTTCTTCTGTTTCGCCTTTGTCGTACCGCGACTGCATCCAGGCCTTCGACATGTCGATGCTCTCGGCATAAACGATGGGCGCAATGGCATCAAAGAAGGCCAGCGCCTCGGCACCAGTTTCCGAGCGGATCGCTTCGCCCAGTGCTGGCGAGGTCAAGGGCCCTGTTGCAAAGATCCATTGGCCGTCATCGGGCAGGGTGGTCACTTCTTCATCCGTGACCGAAACGCGTGGGTGGGCGCGGAGTTTTGCGGTGACGCTTTCGGCAAAAGGGTCACGATCCACCGCAAGCGCCCCTCCTGCGGGCAGGCGATGGGCGTCGGCCGTTGTCATGATCAGCCCGTTGGCAGCCCGCATTTCCCAATGCAGCAGGCCAACTGCATTCTGTTCGTCATCATCCGACCGAAATGAGTTCGAGCAGACCATTTCAGCCAGATTGCCGGTTTGATGGGCAAAGGTACCAACGGTTGGGCGCATTTCGTGAATCACCACGTCAACGCCCATTTCCGCCGCTTGCCACGCCGCCTCGGATCCGGCCATGCCGCCGCCTACAATGTGCAAAACTTGTGTCATGCGCTGCCACATAGGGCAGACCACAATCGTGCGCAACTCAGCCAGTGCCAGTTTCGATAATTTTAAAGGGGGGTCTTGGGGTCGCCGCTGCGGGAATGTCAGCGCTGGTGAGAGAGACCAGCTGGAGGGACCTTCCGCCCACGGCGACCCAAAAGTGTCCTGAGGCCTCAGCCTCGACCCAGCTTTGCCACAGAGTCGCCGTTTTGAAAAGTGCAAAAATCAAAACAGTGGCAAAAAATGTGCAAAACAATTGCCTCATTGGGTCCAATTTGGGGGGCGCTTTTCAATAAAGGCGGAAATGCCTTCTTCTGTGTCGCGGTGCAACATATTCTGCGCCATTACCTCTCCGGTATAGGTGTAGGCCTGATCCAGGGGCATCTGAAGTTGTTGATAAAACGCCTCTTTTCCGATTTTCACGGCAGCGCCAAGCTTTGAGGCCACAAGCTCGGCCAGCGCATTGGCTTCATGGTCCAGCTGCGATTCCGGGATGACGTGGTTGATCAGCCCAAGTTCTGCGGCCCTTTCGGCTGAAATGAACGCGCCTGTTGTCAGCATCTCAAAAGCTTGCTTTCTGGGGATGTTGCGGCTGAGCGCCACCATTGGTGTCGAGCAGAACAACCCGATATTGACCCCGTTCACGCCAAAGCGCGTACCCTCGGCTGCGACAGCCATGTCGCAGGTCGCAACCAGCTGACACCCGGCGGCGGTGGCAATGCCATGGACCTGAGCGATAACGGGTTGAGGAAGCGACTGGATTGACATCATCATCCGGGCGCAGCGCGCAAACAAATCCTGGAAATAGGCTTTGCCCCCATCTTCGGACTGACGTCCGGCTGTCATTTGCTTCAGATCGTGCCCGGCACAAAAAGCCTTTCCAGCGCCTGATAAGATCACTGCGCGGATGGACCTGTCATCGCGCAAAGCGTCAAGTTCATCCTGAAGCGCAGCCAGCATCTCTTCGCTCAGCGCGTTCAACCGCTCGGGCGCGTTCATTGTAAGCCGTGCCACCGCGCCAGTGTCGTTACGTTCCAGAATTGCCATCTTGCCCTCCGATCCCAAGTTGGGCCAACTCTAGGTCGGGAAGAGCAGGAGGGAAAGTATGGCTTTGGCAATGAACAGGGATGAACTGTCGCAATACCTAAAAGAGGTGTTTCCTCAGATTCATGAGGATTTTGTTGTCGAAGAACTGGCCGAAGAAAACATTACCATGCGCCTTGTGGTCCAGGACCGGCACCTGCGCCCCGGGGGCACAGTGTCTGGCCCGTCCATGTTTGGTCTGGCGGATGTCAGTGTGTACGCTATGGTTTTGGCGCGAAAAGGGCGGCAATCCCTGGCGGTGACGACCAGCAGTTCGCTGGATTTTCTTCGCAAACCCGCAGGTGGCGCCGATCTGATTGCGACTTGCCGATTGCTTAAGTTAGGTCGAACATTGGCCGTCGGCGATGTTTTGATCTATTCCGAAGGCATGGACGAGCCGGTTGCGCGGGCCAGCATGACGTATTCCATTCCACCGGCAGGCTCGGCCGCGGCGCGGTTCGGCTAAAAAAAGGCCGGGGACTGGCCCCGGCCCAGGAAGAGGTCCCAATAATTGGGACTGGGGATGATTCAGATCTGCCAGAAGTAGCGTTTTACTTCACGGTCCGCCTGCGTGCGGGTCAGGCCAACATCTTTCAACAGCCGATCATCCAGATTGCCCAGATTGACGCGACTGCGACGGCGGCGTTCCCATTGAGTGACCGCAGCCGCAAACCGCACGGCCAGCACAGCGATCAGCGGCAGCCGAGGGCTGGCGTTCAGCAGTATAAGGGCGGGGTTGTGCATTGTGCGTGTCATCTCAGAGTTCCTTTCAAATTGTATTGACACAAAGCAGTGATATTCGGTACAAGATGTTGATACATTCAATATTGTGTCAAAATCAAAGGAAGAATTGTAATGGATACAATTTGGCCGGAAGAGTTGCCGAAAGCCAAGGGGCCAAAGTATACTTTGGTTGCTGACACAATACGAAAAGCAATTGAGAGCAAAGCGTTAGACATCGGATCTAAGCTGCCGCCGGTGCGCGAACTGGCGTATCGATTGCAGATCACACCGGGTACTGTTGCACGGGCCTATACGATTTTGACGGATGAAGGCTTGTTACAAGCAGAGGTCGGACGTGGTACATTTGTAGCCCCTCCGAAATCCCCGATTCTGGATGATGTCTGGTCACGTCAGTTGCATTTGGCCGAAGCACAGAATGCCAATCACGTCAGCCTGTTCAGTCCAAGATTGGCGGATATGGGGCAGGTGTCGTTGATACGGGAGTGTTTGCAGAAAGTTGCGCAGTCCGATCCCGCATTATTTATGAACTATCCAACCCGCGATGCCTATAAGCCAATGCGCCAGGCGGTGGTCGAGTGGCTGTCGAATTTACCGCTGGGTCCGCTGACGGATGACGACATTGTACTGACTCATGGGGGGCAGAACGGATTGTGTCTTGTGTTTCAAAGCATCCTTCAAGGTCCCAAGCCGGTCGTTTTGGTCGAAGACCTGTCTTACGCCGGCTTTCGCCGCGCCGGTGAATTGATGCGGGCCGAAGTGGTCGGTATTCGCATGGACAAGTGGGGCATCGATCCCACTGCGATGGAACATGTTTTGCGGCAGACAACCGCGCAGGCGATTTGCGTTTCACCCGAGGTGCAGAACCCGACCGCACTGCACACCCCGCTTGAGCGGCGCAAAGAGGTAGTTGAAGTTGCGCGAAAATTCGATGTGCAGATCGTGGAAGATGACTGTTATCGCATGGGTGAGGCTAAAGAGCCCAGCTATCGTGCCTTGGCGCCCGAGCGGGGCTGGCATGTATCGTCGATCTCAAAAGTTCTGACGCCATCACTGCGCGTCGGGTTTGCCATTGCCCCGAAAGAGCGAAGTGTGGATCTGAGACGCTCGGCAGAGTACGGGTATTTTGGGCTGGCGCAGCCGTTGGCAGAGCTCACCCGATTGCTTTTGTCTGATCCCCGTACGCGGCAGATCGCCAAAGATGTCAGAACCCGAATGGGCGAGTATGTGCGTGTCACAGTGAATGCGCTGGGTGGTTTTGACCTGACGTGGGCACCAGACGTACCGTTTGTCTGGCTGAACCTTCCATCTGGCTGGCGCGCAGCAGCTTTCAGCCGGGCGGCAGAGCGGGAGGGGATACAATTGCGATCGGCGGACGAATTCGCTTTGCGCGATGGCCGTGCACCAAATGCGGTTCGCATTGCAATGAACGGGCATGTCTCGTTGCAACGGTTCGAGGACGCAATGCTTCGCCTGCGTGCGTTGTTGGACAATCCGCCCGAGCAAATCAGCGTTTAATTTGGGGTAAAATAATACCTATTTTTTAAGGTGTTGTTTTGCCTAGTAAAAAACAGGTTTACTGCGCTTGACGTGCGCGCGGCCACCCCATAGAACCCCACCATCGAATTCGGACCGCTCTGTCTTGGGGCGGTCTTTCACATCAAACAGGACTATCCTGCCATGAAAACCTTTTCTGCAACACCTGCAGACATCGACAAGAAGTGGATCCTGATCGACGCCGAGGGCGTTGTTCTGGGCCGTCTTGCCTCGATCGTCGCCATGCGCCTGCGTGGCAAGCACAAAGCATCGTTCACCCCGAACATGGACATGGGCGACAATGTCATCGTGATCAACGCTGACAAAATCCAGATGACCGGCAAGAAGCGCGAAGAAAACTTCTACTGGCACACTGGCCACCCGGGCGGCATCAAATCGCGCACCAAGCAGCAGATCCTTGAGGGTGCACACCCCGAGCGCGTCGTGACCCAGGCGGTCAAGCGCATGCTGCCGGGCAACCGCCTGGCGCGTCAGCAGATGACCAACCTGCGCGTATACGCCGGTGCCGAGCATCCCCACGAGGCGCAAGCGCCCGAAGTTCTGGACGTTAAGTCCATGAACAAGAAAAACACCCGGAGCTAATGACCGATGGCTGATCAGATCAATACTCTCGAAGAGCTGAGCGCCGTCGCAGGCGTTGAAACCGTGGCCGAAGAAGTCATCGTGCGTGAACCCGTACGTGACGAGCTGGGCCGCTCCTACGCCACCGGTAAGCGTAAAGACGCTGTTGCCCGCGTTTGGATCAAGCCGGGTTCCGGCAAGGTCACCGTAAATGGCAAAGACCAGGACAAGTATTTTGCGCGTCCGGTTCTGCAGCTGATCCTGCGCCAGCCGTTCCAGGTTGCTGGTGTTGAAGGTGAATTCGACGTTGTCGCAACCGTCAAAGGCGGTGGCCTGACCGGTCAGGCGGGTGCGGTTAAGCACGGCATCTCGAAAGCGCTGCAACTGTACGATCCGAACCTGCGTGGCGCTCTGAAAGCCGCAGGCTTCCTGACCCGCGACAGCCGCGTTGTGGAACGTAAGAAATTCGGTAAGCGCAAAGCCCGCCGTTCGTTCCAGTTCTCCAAACGTTAATCGCCGGGACAATCCAAAAGAAAGGGCTCGCATCTGCGAGCCCTTTTTCGTTGCATTTACTGCGACTTATTCTTCGTAGACGAGCTTCCACGCGCCGTTTTCAACAACATTTACGAACACGGTATCCGCGCCTTGGTGATCATCCGGCCCATAGGTGATGTGGTTGCCGACCAGATCGTCCTGATAGTCCAGCGATTCCATGGCCGCGATGAAACTGTCATGGGTCAGATCAGGACCTGCGGCCTCCAGCGCTTTGACCATCATCTCGGCGGCGGAATAGCCCAGCATTGCAAACCCAACCGGATCTTCACCCGTGGCGGCCTTGTACTCTTCTATGAACGCGGCGGGGGCGGGCTCATCGGCGCGGGCCCACAGATCCTGCCACGAGGCGGCGGCATAGAAGCCGTCGGTCACGCCTCCGGGAACCTGCGCCACGACTGTCAGGAAGCTGGCCGAGGTGCCCAGGAATTTCATATCCGTCAGGCCCATCTTCTTGGCAGTACCCACCACAGTGATCGCCTGACGAACGCCCAGCGCCATCGTGACAATGTCACAACCTTCTTCCTTGAGTTTACTGAGCGAACCCACGAAATCGGTCTCATCTGGTTTATGAGTGGTCTCGGATCCAAATGTGATCCCGGCCTCTTCAGCCCCGGCCTGGCTGCCCTCAAGAATTTCTTCGCCGAAATCGGTAGGCAGGTACATCGTGCAAACGGTTTGTGATCCAAATTCACCTGCGAGGTATTTCACGCCAATGCGGGCTTGATCATAGTAAGTCGAGAATGAGGTGAACTTGTTGCGCATAGGCTCTTGCAACATCTGCCGCGCCGCCGTCAGGGGGGCAACGTTCGGAATTCCCTTTGGATCCAGCAGTTTGAAGCCGGCCATGTTCATCGGTGTGCCCAGTGATTGCAGCATCGCAAACACTTTGTCCCGGTTCAGCAGTTTGTTGTAACCCTGCATTGCACGCGGCATCTGATAGCCATTGTCTTCGACGACAAAGCGGATTTGTCGCCCGTGCACGCCTCCGGCTGCATTGACACGGTCAAACACAACATTTGCGCCTTTGGTGGCCGGAACGCCCACGGCTGCGAAGATACCACTCAGATCGTTGACCGACCCGATCACGATTTCATCGTCGGTTACGCCTTGGGTTTGCGCCAAACCTATGGTCGCCGAGGCGGTCAAGGCCGTGGCGACAGCCAATAGTTTGAATGACTCTCTCATTTCTCTCCTCCCGAAATTCCCTTGTCTAACTGTACATGTCTTCAATCAGATGTCCGTGTTTCTTTTCCACCAAACCCCGTTTCAGCTTCATCGTAGCGGTCAGTTCATCGTCTTCGGCTGTTAAAAGCACGTCGATCAGCCGGAAATCCTTGATCTGTTCAACCCGTGCAAACTGGGTATTCACGGCTGCAACTTCGGCACCGATCAGATCGCATACCTCAGGCGCGGCACAGAGTGAGGCGAAATTCGAAAACGGAATTTTGCGGTCCTGTGCATATTTCTCGACATTTTCC
The DNA here is from genome assembly GCF_013110775.1 of Ruegeria sp. HKCCD7296. NCBI lineage: Bacteria > Pseudomonadati > Pseudomonadota > Alphaproteobacteria > Rhodobacterales > Roseobacteraceae > Ruegeria > Ruegeria sp. HKCCD7296. The sequence continues at coordinate 27,929 of NZ_WVRF01000003.1, read as the reverse complement.
TGATCGATCATGATCAGGGCCGTCAGGTATTTTCGCCTGTCACCAATCAGGATCGCGTCAGAAATATAGTGGCTGAACTTCAACTGGCTTTCGATTTCGGCCGGGGTGATGTTCTTACCACCTGCGGTGATGATGATGTCTTTCAGGCGGCCGGTGATGGTGACAAAGCCATCCTTGTCGATATGCCCCATATCCCCCGTGCGCAGCCAACCATCGGCAGTGAACGTCTCGGCCGTCTTGGCATTATTGCGCCAATACCCCTGAAAGACGTTCATGCCTTTCAGCTGGATTTCACCATCTTCTGAGATACGGATGTCGGAGCCTTCGACGGCTTGGCCGATGGTCCCGATCCTGTTGCTTTCAACGGTGTTGAGCGTGGCCAACCCGGCGGTTTCAGTCATCCCAAAACCTTCGACCAAAGGTACTCCGATGGCCCAGTACCATTTCAGCAAGTCAGTCGAAATCGGTGCAGCTCCGGTGCCGCCACGACGCAGTTGGTCCATGCCCAGCATACGACGCAGGTTCTTCAGAACCAGTTGATCCCATATCCAGAACTGCACCGCGATACCGATCGGAACGTGTTTCCCTGCCGCCCTGTATTCGGCGCGGCGAGCGCCTGCTTTCAATGCCATCCCAAAGGCCGCGCGCCCCAACGGTGTGGCCTCCTGCGTCAGAATTTGCACATGCGCATAAATCTTTTCCCACACGCGCGGCACAGCCGTGAAGGTCGAGGGCGAGACCTCTTGCAAGTTCGCAAATACGGTTTCCGGGCTTTCCGCGAAATTCACAGTGCAGCGGGCCGCCAGCGGGAAATAGACCGACACGTCCCGTTCCAGAATGTGGCAGAGCGGCAGGAAGCAAAGCTGCTCATCACTGGCCAGAACCGGTAAGGCCCGCGCGCCGGATTCAATGGCAGCAAGGATATTCTCGTGGCTCAGCATCGCGCCCTTGGGCTGTCCTGTGGTGCCAGAGGTATAGACAAGCAGCGCCGTATCCTGCGGTTTCGCCAGCGCGATTTCGGCCTCGAACCGCCCGTGATCGGCTGTTTCTGCCTCTCGGCCAAGCGCGTAAAGGTCGTCGATCATCATGCAGCGTGGGTGCTTGAGGTCGTGCAGACCTTCGTATTCCAGAATGATCACCTTGATCAGGTCCGGAACTTCGGCTTCGATTTCCAGGAACTTGTCCAGATGTTCTTCATCTTCGACAATCAGGAATTTGCTGCCACTGTCATTGATCAGGTATTGCAACTGACTGGCGGAATCGGTGGTGTAAACGCCCGAGGCTATCCCCCCGACGCCCTGAATACCCATGTCGAACCACGCCCATTCCTTGCGATCCTCGGATAGGATCGAGACCACATCGCCCCGTTCCAGCCCCAGTTTCCGTAGCGCCAAACCAATCCATTTGGCGTGTTGCCAGTAATCGGCCCAGGAATAGGATATCCAAATGCCTAGATCTTTTTCCCGATGCGCGGTGCGTTCGCCCAGCTCGGCGCAGCGGTGTTGAAACAGCTCGCTTATGGTGATGCAGCCGTCCACCCGCAGCGGCCTTTGACCTGTTGTTGCGTTAAAGCGCACGCCGTTGATTGTGGTCTGCGGGGGCAGGGGGCTGGCATCCATCCGTCTTACCTCCACGTCTTTTTCCGTTTCCAGCGCCGGTTTTCCCGCGCGCCGTCTTCACGCACACCAAGATAGAAGTTCTGAATGTCCTCGGATTTCAACAGAGCCTCGGCGCTACCGTCCATGACGATGCGTCCAACCTCCATCACATAGCCATGATGGGCCAGATCCAGTGCCGCATGAGCGTTCTGTTCGACCAACATCATGGTCATCTGCTGTTCTTGGTTGAGGCGCCTGAGGATCTCGAAAATCTCTTGCACCAGCATCGGCGACAGGCCCAGTGATGGCTCATCCAGCAACATGATGCGAGGACGGGCCATCAGCCCACGTCCGATCGCCAACATTTGCTGCTGACCGCCTGACAGTGTGCCAGCCTCTTGCCCGCGTCGATCTTTGAGGACGGGGAAATAGCTAAAGACCAGTTCACGATCTTGCTCGATCTGGTCTTTGTCCTTGCGGGAATAGGCACCAAGGCTGAGGTTTTCATCAACAGTCAGAAGGGGAAAGACCTCGCGCCCTTCGGGAATATGCACGATCCCGCGTTGCACGACCTTATGTGGTTCGGCCCCCTGAATGTCTTCACCATCAAAGGTGATTTGTCCCTTTTCAGGGTCCATCACGCCCGACACGGTTTTCATCAGCGTCGTCTTTCCCGCGCCATTGGCCCCGAGGATCGACACGATCTGCCCTTTGTGCACGTCCAATGACACCCCGCGAATGGCCATGATGGGGCCATAAAAGCTTTCGACATTGCGTATTTTCAGGATCGGCTCGGTCATGAAGCTTTTCCCAGATACGCTTCGATAACAGCCGGGTGGGCCTGCACTTGCGCAGGAGAGCCCAGTGCCAGTTCAGCGCCGTCTGCCATGGCCAAAACCCGATCTGACACGCCCGAGACCAGGCCCATGTCATGTTCCACCATCAGCACGGTGATGCCCATCTGACGCCGGATGTCATCGATCCACCACCGCATGTCACTGGTTTCTTCGACCGACAGGCCCGAGGCGGGTTCGTCCAGCAACAGGAGTTTGGGATCAGTTGCCAGTGCGCGCGCGACCTCAACCACCTTTCGCACGCCATAGGGCAGCCCTGCGATCATCTTGTCGCGATAGGCCTGAAGATCGAGGAAATCGATGATCTCTTCGACCTTCTCGCGGTTTTCGATTTCCTGCCGTCGGGCGGACGGAAGGAACAAAAGCTCGGAAAGCAGATTTGTTTGTCGATGCCTATGCCGCCCAACCAGAAGGTTTTGCAGAACGGTTGCGTGCTCGAACAGTTCGATGTTCTGGAACGTCCGTGCCACGCCAAAGGTTGCAACGCCCGAGGGTTTGACACGTAGCAGATCATGGCTGTCGAACCGGATCGACCCGGCGTAGGGCTCGTAGAACCGCGAGATCAGGTTGAATACAGTCGATTTGCCAGCACCGTTGGGGCCGACGATGGCAAAAACCTCGCCCTCCAGCACTTCGAACGATAGGTTATCGACCGCAGTGAGGCCGCCGAACTTCAGGGTTACGTTTTCAAACTCCAGCAGGCTCATCTTAGACGCTCTGTCTTTAGATAAGATTTTTGCCGTTTGAACATGTCCTTGCGGTAGAAGGGGAACAACTCGAACCAAGTGCGGATCTTTAGCCAGCGACCATAAAGGCCCATGGGTTCGAACAGGATGAAGGCAATCAGGATCATGCCAAAGATTCCGAATTCCAGGCCTGGAATGGCGACTGTGTTTCCTCCGAACAAGGCTCCGACATATTCTTTAGAGATCGAAAGGAATTGCGGCAGGAACCCGATCACGATCGCACCCAGAAATGCCCCGTGGATCGACCCCAGTCCGCCAATCACGATCATCATCAGCAACTGGATCGAGATCAGAACACTGAAGGTTTCATTGTTGAAGGCACCGGCAAAAAGCCCCATCAAAGCCCCGGCCCAGCCCGTCACAGCACAGGACAAGGCAAATGAGATCATTTTGGTGCGCGCAATGTCGATGCCCATCGCCTGAGCCGAAACCTCTGAGTCACGCACAGCGATAAAACTGCGCCCCAGCGGTGCTCGCAGCAGGTTGATATAGCCCAAGGTGACTAGAACCGTTACGGTTAGAACCAGCCAAAAGAACAGATCCGGCGTACCCCAGCGATCTACCAAATGGCCAAAGATCTCGACCCCGCCGACATACTTGCCTGCGACGCCTCCAGTGATGGGTTCAGACAGAACGATGATGTCATCCATCAGGATCGAAAGGGCCATGGTGAAGATGGCCAGGTAGATACCGTGAAGGCGCAAGGCAGGGATGGCAACTGTCACGCCCGCGATGCCAGTCAGTATTCCTGCCAGTGGGAAAGCGACCAGAAAGGGAACCCCTGCTTCGATCAGTGCAACGTTGGCATAGCAGCCAAAAGCCAGAAAAGCGGCATGTCCCAGACTGACTTGCCCGGTATGGCCGGTCAGGATCATCAGGCCCAGCCCAGCAATGGTCCAGATTAAAACATTTGTCAGTTCACCCAGATAGAATGCGTCCAGCCACCATGGGGCCGCTGCAACGACGGCCAGAAGGATCAGATAAAGACACAGTTGATACCGGTCTTTCCAAGGTCGGATGTCCTGCATGTAGTTGGTTTTAAACACGATCCGCATGGCTTAGACCTTTTTGACCCGAACCTGACTGAACAGCCCGTTGGGTCGGAAAATCAGCACGGCCAGCAGCAGAGCATAGGGCGCGACCTGGCTATAACCCGCGGCAATATAGCGGCTGGCAAAGGGCTCAATCACACCGACGATCAGCCCTCCGGCCAATGCGCCCGGCAGACTGCCAAAGCCGCCAATGACCGCTGCTGCAAAGGCCTTGATGCCCAGCAAACCGGTGGTCGGGTCCACCGCTCCCTTGGCGGCAAACAGGATACCGGCGATCCCGGCAACGATCCCGGCCAGTGCCCAGATAAAGCCCTGAACGCGTTTGACCGGAATGCCCATGTAATAGGCCGCCAATTGGTTTTGCGACGCGCCCTGCATCGCAAGGCCCAGTTTTGTGCGGCTGAAGAAGACATAAAGCGCCCCGGTCAGAAGGATCGTGACAACAATCACCGCCACATCTTCCATCCCCAGAACCAGACCGCCAAAGCGAACCTCTTTGCCGGCAAGCGGATTCTGCAGCGTTTGCGGCTCGTGCCCCCAGATCAACCCCGCAACAAAGCGGATCACGAACCCCAAAGCGATGGTCAGGATGACGACTGCGGTCTGGCTTTCACCGAACAATCGACGGATAATCAGCCGATCCAGCAGATAGCCTAAGGCACCCATAATCCCCAGTGAGATCGGCAGGGCGAGCCAGAAGGGCAGGCCCATATATTCAGTATTCGTCAGGCCGATAGTCACAAAGGCCCCCAGCATCATGAAATCACCCTGCGCGAAATTCACCGCTTCGGTCGCCTTGTAGATCAGAACAAAGCCAAGTGCGATCAGGCCATAGACGCAGCCATTCGCCAGTCCGCTGATCAGCAGCTGTGCGTTATCCAAACTGTCCTCCCTCCAACGAGCAACAGGTGCCGTCAGCCTCACGCAAGTCTTCGGGGTGCGTGGGGTTCTTCTACTATGGCGTGATTATCACCTTTCCGTCACTCTTTTTCAGCGCATTGGCTAAATTTGGCACCAGATCTCTGAGTGTAAGGTGTTCAGAAACATCTGTTTTCCAGCGCCCGTCTGCAAAACGCGCCTGAACCTCGGCCACCACCCGCATCTGATCGGCCGGTGGCGTCGACATCATCCATTGCGTCAGCCAGAAACCTTCGATCCGCTTGCCCATAAAGATCAATTGGCCGGTTTGGGTGAGCGTCGGCGCTTCGGTCGAAAGCTTTCCATAGGTGATCCAGCGTGCACGGTTTGGCATGGCGCAAAACAATTGTTCCGACAGTTGGTCAGTCACGGCGTCAAGGAAAACGCGTGGCTTCATGGACGTGCTCAGTCCGGCAAATTGCTCAACAACATCTGAATCTGTCGTCACCAGAACTTCGGCAGCGCCGAGGCTTTTCAACGTCTCAACGGTCTCCGCGCGCCGCACGAGCGCAATGGGTTTCAGCCCAAGATCACGCCCAAGGCTGCACATCAGTTTTCCAAGCTGGCTGGTTGCGGCAGACACGACAAACGCGTCGCCGTCGGCCTTGGCCATGTCTACCATCGCCATCGCGGTCAGCGGATTGACGATCTGCGCGGCCCCGTCATCGTCCGAGATATCCGGCCTTAACGGAATGCACATTTGCATCTGCGTGACAACATATTCCGCCCAGGCCCCCGATCCGGCAGCAACAAAGGCAACCCGCTGACCTTGCAGGGCTTCGGCACCTTTTCCGGTGGCCACAACATCACCGCATCCTTCGAAACCTGCAGGGGATCCCTTTACGCGAGGTTGGCCGTACTCGCCCTTGATGAAATGCAAGTCGGACGGGTTGACCGATGCGGTTCTCAATCTGATCAGAACCTGACCAGGGCCAGGCTGTGGCACGGGTATCTCTGCGGGTTCCAACCATTCGGCTGCGTCAGATATGGCTGGCCCGCTGGATGTGCCAGAATATCCTTCATGTTTTAATAGAGTGGCAAACATGGTCTGTGGCAGTTCTGTCATTTGGTCATCCTCAACAAATCTGAAGTCGAAATCGCCGTATTAAACACGTACCCTTAACAGGCGTGGCGCGTGCCGAGCTTTGGAATGAGCCAATCAAAAGCCGCTCGGGGCGTCAATTCAATGCCGAAATAACGTGGGGGCACCTAAGATGCGCCCATAGGGTGGGGCCAAACCACAAGGTCGACCCCAAGTATTTTATTGTTGTGTCAACAGGTTGGTCAGTTCCTGGATTTTCTGAGCGATGGTCTCAGGCGACGCTTTGATATCGTTTACGATCTGGATCGCCTGCTTTTTCAGGTCGGCCGCCAGAGTGCTTTCTTCCAGCGAAGCCATGATCCCGTCATAGTCGAAATTGGCTGGGTTTAGCTTGCCTTCCTGAATCCAGGAATTCAGCAACTCCTGCCCCTGATCGGTCAGCGCGGCGACCTGATCGCCCGCCTGTTGCGCAGCTTCTGACGCCTGATCCGCGACCGACGATGCCGCTTCGGCTGCCTGATCGGCCACTGATGCAGCCGCCTCAGAAGCTTGTTCGGTTGCGGTGTCAACGGCGTCGGCCACAGCGTCCTGAGCGTCAGAGGCAGCGTCGGCCAAGGCATCGCCAGCTTCCTCTGCGGCTGTTTGCAAACGCTCTGCCGGAGTAGGTTCGGGTTGGTTGAGGTAATAGTAGCCGCCAACGCCGAATACAGCGATGATGACGGCCAAAATAAGAGTGCGCGACATATGAATCTCCTTTGAATTTGTGTCGCCGGGATGCCTGAAGACTAACGCAATGACAAAGGGGAATTCCTTTGAATTCTCAGCAGAATAGAGGTTTGAGCCAGCCTACGCTGATACAAGGCTTTGCATACGGCAACATCACGCTGCTTTGGGAAATCGCGCATTGCAATTGCGCAGCCATCCGCTTGCCCCACTAAAAGCCAGAGCAATTCTCTGCACAACTTTTGAATTCAAGGCCAAGCCGGGGAGTGGCGGAGAGACAGGGATTCGAACCCTGGGTGGGCTTGCACCCACAACGGTTTTCGAGACCGCCCCGTTCGACCACTCCGGCACCTCTCCGCGGGGGTCTGTGAGGGGGGGATTTAGTAAGGAACGGGCAGGGGTGCAAGCAGAAAATTCCAGAAACTGTCAAAGCCGGGTTTTTCCGTTGCCTGCGGGCGGAAAACGCCTACTCTAATTGGCATGACACAGCTTGCACATCGCATAACATCTCTGCTTTTCTTGGCGGCCTTGGCGCTTGTTTTGGCAGTCGCGCCCCTGTTTGCGGCCAACCGGGACCGGATCGAGGCGTTTCTGACCACAACCGGATTTGATGTGGCGCTGGAAAGCATCACGCTCAGCTCTCGTTCTGCGCCTGAGATGCTTGGCATTGACCCGGACGGGTTCGGCTCGGATTGGGCGCGCCTGACAGATGAAGTATTCGATGTCGATGCCATGCATGAGACGGCTGTTTCCATTCTTGAGGAAACGCTAACCGATGAGGCCTTGGCACATGCGGTTGAATTCTACGCGTCCGATCTGGGGCAGCGTCTGGTTGCGGTCGAAAACGACTCGCACATGAATGAAGACGACGAGGCCAAGCAATTGGAAGGCCAGCAGATCATTTCGGATTTGATCAAGGACGGGTCTCAGAGGGTCGAAAGCTTCAAGCGTATGAATGCGGCGATTGATTCGACCGGCACAGCGCTTCGGGCGTGGCAGGAAATACAGCTGCGCTTCCTTCTGGCCGCCAGCGCATCGGGCGTGATCGAATTGCAGACGGATGCGGAAGGCTTGCGGGAGCTATTGAAAAGAAATGAACCTGCGATGCGCCAGTCTCTGCAACTCTCCAGCCTTGCAGGCGCGGCTTATACGTACCAGGACTTTTCGGACGAGGATGTCAACGCATATGTCGAAGCGCTGGAACAGCCCTTGATGCAGGAAGTCTATGAGCTTTTGAATGTCATTCAATTCGAGATCATGGCCCGGCGCTTCGAGGTTCTTGCCGCGCGGATGGCTGATCTGCATCCCGCTCAGGATATTTGATGCGGCGTCTTTTGCTTGCTTTGGCCCTTGCCGTTTTAGGATTGCCTGCATCGGCTAACGAAAAGATCGATCGGTTGGCGCAGGCAATGCATTTGGCTGAGGTGATGGAGATTTTGGTGCTTGAAGGACAGGAGCACCGAAAAAATCTCGATGAAACGCTTTTGAACAATGCGGGGGGTGCGTTCTTTGAGGCCCAAGTGCAAGACATCTATGACCAGATCTGGATGCAGGACCATTTGACCGAAGCGTTTGAGACCGGCATGTCGGACACGCAACTTGATCAGGCCATTGTGTTTTTTGAAAGCGACCTTGGTCGGACCATAGTGACGCTTGAAAACTCGGCCCGCCAGGCCATGTCGGATCCCACGATCGAAGAAATGGCCCGTGATGCGTTTGCAGCAACCGAGCGCGCAACAGCTAGGTTTGCTTTGGTCGAGGAATATATCGAAGTGAACGAACTGATTGAAAAGAACGTTCAGGGCTCTTTGACATCGGACTACAACTTTTTTCGCGGGCTTGATGTTGATTCAAGCGCCGACACGCAGGGCCTGTTGGCCGAGCTTTTGTCGCAAAAGGACAGCCGGACCGAAGACACCGAAGCCTGGCTTTATGCGTTTTTGTTGCTGGCCTATCGTCCGTTGGACGAGGCGCAGATGCGTGAGAACATCGCCTTTTCAAGAACGGAAACTGGGCAAGCTCTGAACGACGCGCTTTTTGAGGGCTTTGACCGCATGTTCAACGATATTTCTTACCAATTGGGGCAAGCGGTTGCGCGCACTCTCAGGGCCTCTGAGTTGTGATGCTGCTTTGGTGTTGACTTTCCCGCCTATTCTATGGATAAGCGCGCATCCCGGCCGGTCATCCGCGCCGGGTATCGTTATTATTTGACCCTTAAGATATGTCGAAAGGGTCAGTCACACAGCCCGAGAAGGGCGCGCTGTTCGAGGTGGCTTAAGCCAGCAACACCCGAAAAGGGGACCACAGAACGCGGGTATGAAAAGGAAAGACGCATGTTTGCGGTCCTCAAGACTGGCGGCAAGCAGTACAAGGTTCAGGCGGGCGATGTGCTCCGCGTTGAAAAACTGGCTGCCGACGCAGGTGAAAAAGTTCAATTCAACGATGTTCTGATGCTGGGCGGCGACGCTCCGGTTGTTGGTGCACCTTTCGTTGAAGGCGCGGGCGTACAGGCCGAAGTGATCGAACAGATCAAAGGTGACAAGGTCATCAAATTCGTCAAGCGCCGTCGTAAGCACAGCTCGAAGCGTACCGTTGGCCACCGTCAGAAACTGACACTGGTCAAGATCACCGACATCCTGTCGTCGGGCGCTGACAAGTCGGGCATCAAAGCTGCAACCGGTTCGGCACCGGCTGGCGAAGCAGCCCCTGCCGCAAAGCCTGCCAAGAAAGTTGAAGCCAAAGCAGAGGCACCCGCCGCTGCTGCTGCCGCTGACGATCTGACCAAGCTGAACGGTGTCGGTCCTGCCGCCGCCAAAAAGCTGGTTGAGGCCGGTATCGAGAGCTTTGCCGCTCTGGCCGCCTTGTCGGACGAGCAGATTGCTGCTATCGACACCATCAAAGTGAAACCCGAATGGGTTGAGCAAGCCAAAGAGCTGGCTCAAGGCTAAGGAGAGAGAGAATGGCACATAAAAAAGCTGGCGGTTCCTCCCGTAACGGTCGCGACTCAGCTGGTCGCCGCCTTGGCGTGAAACTGTATGGTGGCCAGGCAGCCATCGCAGGCAACATCATCGTACGTCAGCGCGGCACTAAGTTCTGGCCGGGCGAAGGCGTAGGCATGGGCAAAGATCACACCATCTTTGCAACCACCGATGGCGCCGTGAAGTTCCATAAGGGACTCAAAAACCGCACCTTCATTTCGGTCCTGCCAGTGGCGGAGGCCGCAGAGTAAGCCGAGACCCAGAAGGTTAATAAAAAATTCATGGGGGACCGGCAGAAAATGCCGGTCCCTTTTTCGTTTTAACGCAGTTGTGATCCCAAAAAACCGATGCCCGTCGCAACCACCAGTTTTCTAATCTTCGCCGCCTCACAGGTGGGCACGCCGGGACCGGCCAATATGGTTCTGCTGGGAACAGGTGCGCGCTATGGTTTCCGGGCGGCCCTGCCGTTTGTTGCAGGTGTCGTGCTAGGCAAGCAGTTGATTATCTGGCCGGTGGGTTTTGGTCTCATGCAAATTGCGGAACAAGCGCCCTTTGTGTTTTCCGCGCTGAAATACGCCTCTGCTGGTTATGTGTGCTGGTTGGCCTGGAAGATCGCCAATCTTCGCTTGTCGCGAAATGGAGCAAGTGGTTCGGTGCCGGGTTTTTGGGCCGGACTGATCGTGCATCCGCTGAACCCCAAGGCCTGGGCCATGATCATTGCTGGGTTTACTGGTTTCGTCGCGGCTGGCACGTCCAGTTTGGACGCAACGTTCACGATCGCTCTTTGTTTGTTTATCTGCCAGGTCGTCTTGCACCCGATCTGGACCTTCGCAGGCGATAGAATTGCTCATGCGGTTGAAGGTCGCCCTGCGGAAAAATATCTAATGTGGACGTTGGCCGGGCTTACGGTTGCGTCCGTCCTTTTTGTGTTGTTCGGAGGAGGAACACACCAATGAAGCTTGAAGCAATAATAAATCAGCCGGTCATAGAAACCGAGCGGTTCGATCTGCGCCCGCTGCGCCGTTCGGACATGGGACTGATCGAGCACTACGCGGGGGACGAGCGCGTGGCACGCATGACCACAAGCATCGCGCACCCGCTGGCGCCCGGCTCGACCGAGGCTTTTGTGACGCGTTCGATGGCAGAAGACCGGGACGAAGATGTTTGGGTTATGGATGCAATAAAAGACGGTGGCCCGGAACTGATCGGTCTGATCACACTGAAACGACTGGATCGGAACCAGTCCGAGGTTGGATATTGGGTTGCGCCTATTTATTGGAACACGGGCATTGCATCTTTGGCCGTTGAAGCATTGGTCAATGCCAACCCTCTGCAGAACGCGACCATGTTTGCCAGTGTTTTTCAGGACAATCCCGCCTCGGCTCGGGTGCTGACCCATTGCGGATTCCAGTATCTGGGCGATGCGGAAAGCTATTCGGTGGCGCGTGATGCGAATGTGCCCACCTGGACATACAGTAAAAAACTCTGACTTGTGGCCGATGGGGCCTTTGCAGTAGGGGACAGACCATGAAATTTCTCGATCTTGCAAAGGTCTACATCCGGTCCGGGGCCGGCGGTAGCGGCTGCGTCAGCTTCCGACGCGAAAAATACATCGAATACGGCGGACCTGATGGCGGGGACGGCGGCAAAGGCGGGTCTGTGTGGGCTGAAGTTGTGGACGGGTTGAACACCCTGATCGACTTTCGGTATCAGCAGCATTTCTTTGCTAAGAATGGCCAGCCAGGCCGGGGCCAGCAGCGTACCGGTAAGGACGGAGACGATATCCTTCTGCGCGTGCCCGTTGGTACCGAAATTCTGGATGAAGACGAAGAAACCGTAATCTGTGATCTGACCGAAGTTGGGCAACGGGTTCTGCTGGCCAAGGGCGGCAATGGCGGTTTCGGAAACCTGCATTTCAAGTCCGCTACCAATCAGGCACCACGCCGGGCTAATCCGGGACAGGCCGGTATCGACAGAACCATCTGGCTGCGGCTCAAGCTGATCGCGGATGTGGGGTTGCTGGGTATGCCCAATGCGGGCAAGTCGACCTTTCTGGCAGCCACATCGAATGCGCGCCCGAAGATTGCGGATTATCCCTTCACCACGCTGCACCCCAATCTGGGTGTTGTTGGGGTCGACAACGTTGAATTCGTGGTCGCCGACATTCCCGGCCTGATCGAAGGCGCACATGAAGGGCGTGGCATCGGGGACCGGTTCCTTGGCCACGTTGAACGCTGTGCCGTACTGTTGCATCTGGTTGATGGTACCTCTGAATCAGTCGCTGACGATTACCGGACTATTATTCACGAGCTCGAAGCATATGGCGGTGAGCTGGCTGAAAAACCCCGGATCACCGTATTGAACAAGGTCGATGCTCTGGACGATGAAGAGCGTGAACTGGTCAAAGCCGAACTGGAAGAGGCCGTGGGTGGCCCTGTCATGACCATGTCGGGCGTCGCGCATCTAGGCGTGACCGAGGTTCTGCGTGCGTTGAGGGCACAGATTGACGACAATCGCGTGCGCCGGAAACCCGCTGAGGAGGCGCAGCCTTGGCAACCCTGACCTCAGCCCGCCGTCTTGTTGTAAAAATCGGATCTGCTTTGTTGGTGGATCGCGATACCGGGTTGCTTCGGTCTGACTGGTTGAACTCGTTGGCGCAGGACGTGGCCTGGCTTAAGGGGCAGGGGACAGATGTAATCCTGGTCTCTTCCGGATCGATTGCGTTGGGTCGCGGTGTGCTGGGCTTGCCGATGGCTACGTTGCCTCTGGAGAAATCACAGGCGGCTGCCGCAGTGGGACAGATCCGTCTGGCGCGGGCCTATGAGGAGGCTTTGACGCCGCACCAGATAACGACGGCGCAGGTGCTTGTGACGCTGGAAGACAGCGAGAACCGCCGCCGCTATCTGAACTCACGTGCCACATTGAAGACCTTGTTGAACCTTGGTGTGGTTCCGATCGTGAACGAAAACGACACCGTTGCTACGGACGAAATCCGTTATGGTGACAATGATCGCCTGGCCGCTCAGATTGCAGTGACGGTTGGGGCCGATCAACTGATTCTGCTGTCCGATGTAGACGGGTTCTATTCGGGCAATCCGAGCGAGGATTCCTCGGCCACGCGCTTCGAGAAAATTGATCGCATTACGCCCGAGATTGAGGCCATGGCAGGCGATGCGGGCTCAGGCCTGTCCAAGGGCGGGATGAAGACAAAACTGATGGCCGCCAAGATGGCCACCGCAGGTGGCTGCACAATGGCCATCACTGAAGGATCGGTTTTGAACCCCTTGAAAATGCTTGAAAATGGAGCAAGTTCAACCTGGTTTACTGCCACCTTGGACCCGCATGCAGCCCGCAAACGTTGGATATCTGCGATGAAACCACGCGGAGAGATCACCGTGGATGACGGGGCTGCCAACGCTCTGGCCAATGGCAAAAGCCTGCTGCCTGCGGGTATTCTAGAAGTTACTGGCGATTTCGGGCGCGGTGACCCTGTTGCCGTTCTTGATCCAAATGCCCGCCGATTGGCGCAAGGGATCAGCCGCTATACCGCGCAGGAAGCCGACGCGATCAAGGGGCGCAAGTCGTCTGAAATTGAAGCGACTTTGGGGTACCCGGGTCGCGCAGCTTTGATCCATCGGGATGATCTGGCCCTGTAAGCACTGTAAAAGATGACCTGAAAGGCACGCGATATGAAAGATTTCGACAACATTCCCGCATTGATGGCCGATCTTGGGAAACGCGCCAAAGACGCATCGCGTGATCTGGCTTTTGCAAGCGCCGAGCGTAAACACGCTGCCTTGATTGCCGCTGCGGATGCGGTTTGGGCCAATCGTGCGAAGATAATCGAAGAGAACCAAAAAGATCTGGAGTTTGGCCGTGAAAAGGGCCTGAGCCCGGCGATGATGGATCGGCTGATGCTGGATGAGGCCCGTATTCAGGGCATGGTCGACGGGCTGCGCACCGTAGCGGATCAGGCGGACCCGGTGGGCGAAGTTCTGGCTGAATGGGAGCGCCCCACTGGATTGAAAATTCAGCGGGTCCGTACACCTTTGGGCGTCATTGGCGTGATCTATGAGAGCCGTCCCAACGTGACTGCTGATGCCGGTGCTCTGTGTTTGAAGTCCGGCAACGCTGTCATCTTGCGCGGTGGGTCCGAGAGTTTTCATTCCTCGACCGCGATCCATGCGTGTCTGGTCGAAGGGTTGAAAGCGGCCAACTTGCCCGAGGACGCCATTCAACTGGTGCCCACTCGGGATCGCGCGGCGGTGCAGGAGTTGTTGACCCTGACCGACTGTGTCGATGTCATCGTTCCGCGCGGTGGCAAGGGGCTGGTGGGTCTGGTTCAGCGCGAGGCCCGTGTGCCGGTCTTTGCTCACCTCGAAGGCATTGTTCATATTTACATCGACAAAGCTGCTGATCCGCAAAAGACGCTCGATGTTGTGTTGAACGCAAAGACCCGCCGCACAGGCATCTGCGGGGCCGCCGAATGTTTGCTGATCCATCAGGACGTTGTTGAAACACTGGGGCGCGATGTGATCGAGGCGCTGCTGGCCGCTGGAGTCGAGGTTCACGCCGAAGGCGCTTTGGCGGTAGATGGTGCACAGGCCGCGACGTCAGACGATTGGGGAAAGGAATTCCTTGATAGCGTGATTGCAGCCAAACCCGTGGCAGATATTGACGCAGCGATTGCGCATATCCAGCAATTTGGGTCCAACCACACTGATTGCATCATGACCGAAGACGATGCGGCGGTGGCCCGTTTCTTTGAACGTCTCGACAGTGCGATACTGATGCACAATGCCTCCACCCAGTTTGCAGATGGCGGTGAGTTCGGAATGGGCGCGGAAATCGGGATCGCCACAGGCAAAATGCATGCGCGCGGCCCGGTGGGCGCGGCGCAACTGACCAGTTTCAAGTATCTGGTCCGTGGGGACGGAACGACCCGGGCTTAAAACCTGAGCGAAACGCGCGTTGCGGTGGTTTCTACCGCGACGCGCCGTCCAATCGCCTTGGCTGTTTCCGGCAGCAGGGCAAACTGTACCTGCGCGGGCGTAAGCTTGTTTGGAAAACGTCCTGTGACCACGTTTTTCCATAGGTCGCCGTCCACGTTCAGCTTGTCTGCCGTGCCGGTCACCGTCAAATTCGCGCCCAGACTTGTGATATCGACGGTGCCACCCAACGGCATCGCGCTTTCGCAATACATCAGTGCCAAAAAGGCGAGTTTGACCTGATTGCGTGGCACAGGTTCGGTCAGGTTCCAGTTGACCCGCACACGACCTGCGCGTTCGACATCATTGAGCAGTTCAGTGATTTCGGCTCTCCCAAGTGGTTGCTCGCTGGCCGACCCGAACGCCACCCGGAAAAAGCGAATACGTGCGCCCGCACTGCCCACACTGCCCGAGATCAGCTCCATCTCGGGGCCTTGCACAGCGCCAACCATATCCAACAGCTCAAGCCCGTTGGTGATGGCCCCGATTGGGCTGATCAGATCATGGCAGATCCGAGAGCCGATCAACTCGGCCAGGTTGACGTCCGAAGCGCCCATGCGTACCTCCTGCTGTATCTGCCGCCGGATTCAGGAGCCCAGCATGACAGACATGAATGCCATTCTTGCACCGGGCATGTTTGTCCGCCACCCGGATTTTCCCGAATGGGGCGTTGGACAGGTTCAATCCAACATCGCAGGCAAGATCACCGTGAACTTTCGCGAGCAGGGGAAAGTGGTAATCGACGGAACGCGCATCGCCCTGATGCCGGTCTTTGATCCGTGAAACTGGTTTAGGAAAGGTTAACAACATGGGTCAAACCACCGGTTGTTGCCTTCGGTTGATCAACTGAGGTATCAGCGGCGAAAAGAAAGCGGATACCACCTTTATGCCGGATACAGGCCCAACCTTTACCGTCAAGCTGGCCGAGACCGAGGCGGAGTTAAAAGCTGCGCAACGCCTGCGCTATGACGTCTTCGTGCGCGAACTGGGTGGTGGTGGCGACTTGGTGGATCACGAGGCAGGGTTAGAGAAAGACCGGTTTGATCCCTATTTCGATCACATGTTGGCATATGACGACAACACTGGTGAAATCATTGGTGTTTACCGGATGTTGCCGGGTGAACGTGCCGCGGAAGTGGGCCAGTTTTATTCAGAAGATGAATATGATCTGACGGTGTTGAAAAGCAGTGGGCGTAAGCTGTTGGAGCTTGGTCGGTCCTGTTTGCATCCCGACTATCGTGGCGGCACTGCCATGTATCATCTTTGGAACGGGCTGGCGGCCTATGTTACCGAGCGTGAGATCGAAGTGCTGTTTGGGGTCGCAAGCTTTCACGGCACGGATGTCGCAACGCTGGCGCAACCTTTATCCATGTTGCATCACAACCATCTGGCCCCGCCCGAATTGCGGGTACGCGCGCAGCCTGACGTTTTTCAATCCATGGATTTGGTTGCCAAGGACGCCTTGGACCGTCGGGCGGCCATGGTTCAGGTGCCTGCTTTGATCAAAGCTTACCTGAGACTTGGCGGTTTCGTGGGCGAGGGCGCCTTTATCGATCACAAATTCAACACCACTGATGTGTGCCTGATCCTCGACACTGCTCGTATGAACGACCGGCAGCGCCGCATCTACGGTGGAGCCTGACACCCGTGAACGACCCGCTTTGGAACAGTGAAGACGCACCTGATCCGATCGAACTTGGAGTAGTCGGATGGGTTTTGGTTTTTGTACGCGGGCTGCCCCTTGCCCTTTTGGTCTTTGGCGGCTTGTTCTTGCTTTTAGCCGTTCGACTGGTTGAGTATCCGTTGTGCGGAGTGCGCAGACCCGTCACGCCGTTCATCACGCAATTTGTGTGCCGCAGTGCGTTTCGGATACTCGGCATAGAGTTCCGAACCTCTGGCGTGTTGATGAAAGAGCAGGGGGCGGTGGTGGCCAATCATACCTCTTGGCTGGACATTTTTGCCCTGAACGCGCGTAAGAGGGTCTATTTTGTGTCGAAGGCCGAAGTCGCGAAATGGCCCGGAGTCGGATGGTTGGCCCGCGCCACCGGCACCGTGTTCATCCAACGGGACCGTGCAAAAGCCAAAGAACAGACCAAACTGTTCGAAACCCGCCTGAAAGCGGGACACAAGCTGCTGTTCTTTCCCGAAGGCACTTCGACGGATGGATTGCGTGTTTTGCCATTTAAAACAACGCTTTTCGCGGCGTTCTTTGCGGATGAGCTGCGCGACTTCATGTATATCCAACCGGTTTCGGTCGTCTTTCATGCGCCCAAAGGACAGCCCAAACGATTTTACGGCTGGTGGGGCGATATGGAGTTCGGCCCGCATTTGCTCAAGACACTTGGCGCGCACAGGCAAGGTTCTGTTGAACTGATTTATCACGCTCCGGCAAAGGTAAGCGATTTTGAAAACCGCAAAGCGTTGGCAGCGCATTGTGAAGATGCCGTCAGGCACGCCCATGCTTTGGCTTTGCTTGAGAAATAAGGGCAATTGGCCCTTGCGTTGCTTCCAAACCTGCCGTATACGCGCGCCATTCAAACCCGCAGGCGGGGTTTGGGCTTTTTGAGGGAGACATCCTCATCAAGACCGCCGGTTGGAGCATCCGCTTCTTTCACCCCCGCCCAGGCGTAAACCGGAAAAGGAAAATAGCATGGCTCTTCCCGAGTTCTCCATGCGTCAGCTGCTGGAAGCTGGCGTTCACTTTGGTCACCAGACACAGCGTTGGAATCCCCGCATGGGCCCGTTTATCTACGGCTCGCGCAATGGCATCCACATCATGGACCTGACCCAGACCGTTCCGATGCTGGACCAGGCTCTGCAAGCTGTTCGTGACACCGTTGCCAAAGGCGGCCGCGTTCTGTTCGTTGGTACCAAGCGTCAGGCAGCTCAGCCGATCGCAGATGCTGCTGAAAAGTCGGCTCAGTACTACATGAACCACCGCTGGCTGGGCGGCACGCTGACCAACTGGAAAACCGTTTCCCAGTCGATCAACCGTCTGAACCAGATCGACGAAGCAATGGAATCGGGCGCCGAAGGCCTGACCAAGAAAGAGCGTCTGGGCATGGAACGTGACCAGGCCAAGCTGCAAGCTTCGCTGGGCGGTATCCGCGAGATGGGCGGCGTACCGGATCTGCTGTTCGTCATCGACGTCAAGAAAGAAGCGCTGGCCATTGCCGAAGCCAACAAGCTGGGCATCCCGGTTGTGGCTGTTGTCGACACCAACTGCTCGCCCGACGGCGTTGACTATATCATCCCCGGCAACGACGACGCAGCCCGCGCAATCGCGCTGTACTGTGATCTAGCCGCACGTGCCGCTCTGGACGGTATGACCGCTCAGATGGGTGCTGCTGGCGTTGATCTGGGTGCCTTCGAAGAAGCTCCGGTTGAAGAAGCCGTTGCAGAAGAAGCCCCCGCCGAAGCAGAAACACCTGCCGAAGCGTAAGCTGCCCGTCACGTAAATGACATATGGGGCAGGGTATGACCTGCCCCAATTCCGTTTGAATTGAGGAGAGCCAAAGATGGCAATCACAGCAGCAATGGTTAAAGAACTGCGCGACTCGACCGGCGCAGGCATGATGGACGCGAAAAAAGCGCTGACCGAAACCGGCGGCAACATGGACGAAGCCGTTGACTGGCTGCGCACCAAGGGCCTGGCCAAAGCGGCCAAGAAATCGGGCCGTACCGCAGCAGAAGGTCTGGTTGCAGTTCACGTGAACGGTGGCAACGGTGTTGCTGTCGAAGTGAACTCGGAAACCGACTTCGTTGCGAAGAACGCTGAGTTCCAGGAAATGGTTGGCAAGATCGCATACGCCGCGGAAGGCGTCGACAATGTCGAGGCACTGCTGGCCGCTGATCTGGGTGGCAAGAACGTTGCAGACACCCTGACCGACAAGATCGCCACCATTGGTGAAAACATGTCGGTGCGTCGTATGGCGAAACTGTCGGGCGACACCGTTGTGTCCTACGTTCACAACGCGGCCACCAACGGCATGGGCAAAATCGGCGTTCTGGTTGCGCTGTCGGGCGGCGACGAAGCCATCGGCAAGCAGGTTGCGATGCACATCGCAGCTGTGAACCCCGCTGCTCTGTCTGAGGCCGACATGGATCCGGCTGTTGTCGAAAAAGAAAAGCAGGTTCAGATGGACATCGCCCGCGAATCCGGCAAGCCGGAGCAGGTGATCGAGAAGATGATCGAAGGCCGTATGAAGAAATTCGTCGCCGAATCGACCCTGCTGAACCAGTCGTTCGTTGTGAACCCTGACCTGACCGTTGAAGCAGCGGCCAAAGAAGCGGGCGCAACCATCACTGGCTTTATCCGTCTGGAAGTTGGCGAGGGCATCGTGGTCGAAAAAGAAGACTTCGCAGCCGAGGTTGCCAAAGCCGCTCAAGGCTAAGCACGTTATTGAGAAAGGTTCTGCTTGAGGGCCTTATCTCTGCAAAACGAAAGGGTTACGCTGTGCGTAACCCTTTTTTGTTCGCGCAAAATCAGTCGCGATGAACGTTTTTCTGTTGTCTGAGAATGAAATGGAGGGCCCCGCTTGATGGGGATGGTCGGGGCCCCCCAAAATTCCGACACTGGTACGCGGAAGAATAAACGCCCCTTTGTCAGAGTGATTGGAGAGCTCTGTTATTGCAAAGATCCAATCGAATGTTCCCTGGCTAAAGCCACCACTCACGGAACACTCTCACTTTGCAACTTTTAGGATAGATCTGAAAAGTACTGATTTCCTTACCTAGGGTAAACTGACGCGGGATGGCGTCAAAATCTAGCGTTCAGGCTTCCATTATGAACATCTGATTGTGTAGCGATGCCTTGAGAACGGCTTGCGCCGTTGTTTCGACCGACAACGCTTCGCGCGCGAGTCGCAGGTGCTTTTCGACCGTGGCCGATGTCAGCCCCATCAGCAAAGCGATGTCTTGCGTTGTCTTGCCATCGCCCACCCACTGTAAAGCTTCCCGCTGTCGTTTTGTCAGCGCGCGGTTTGGCGGGTTGAACGGCAATGTAAGAATTTTCAGGTGTGCGACGTTGTTCATCAACAGAATGTCTTCGCCATGCTCTTCCCAGACCGAGTCAATTTCTTCCTGGCTCAAGCCGGTTTTGGCCGAAAGGGAAATCGCGCCTTTCGATCGCATGGACACCGAGTTGAAACTGACCGTATAGCCAGCCACAACGCCCATGGACTTGTTGAACTCGTACACTTTGCGTTCTTCGTTCGTCAAAGTGCCGCTGGAGTTCATGTCCTGGAGCATCTTCCAGCTTGCAGCGCCTTCGTTGTCCAATGCCCATTTCAACATTGGGGCGTGAAAGTACAGGCCGTCCTTTAGAAATCCGTCGACATAGGCGCGCTTGTGATTGGTCAGAATTACAAAGTCTTCGGGATCGCCCAAAGACGTCGCAGTTCTGTAAAGTGTATATCCATAGATAAGACGTTCGAACCCATACTGGGACATCTGGCGACAATGAGCATCCCACAGGTCTTCCATGGTTTTGGTATAGCTGACAAAACGCAGGTATTCCTTCAAAGTCATACGGCGTCACCTGCCTTCAAATGCGCGGCCAGCGCGTCCAACGCCAGGATATAGCTCTCGGCGCCGAAACCACAAATCTGACCCAGTGCCACCGGAGCGATATAAGACTTGTGCCTGAAGGGTTCGCGGGCATGAATGTTGGACAGGTGCACTTCGACCAAAGGCAACTCAACCGAGGCAATGGCATCCATCAGGGCAATCGACGTGTGCGTATAAGCGCCCGCATTCAGGATCAGTCCAGACTGCACACCGCGCGCGGCATGGATTGCGTCAAGTAAGACGCCCTCGTGGTTGGACTGCAAATGCGACACGTCCAGCCCAACGGACGCGCCATGCTGACGGCAGCGTTCCTCGATCATATGTAAAGTCGTACTGCCGTAGACCTCAGGCTGACGTGTGCCAAGCAGATTGAGGTTAGGTCCGTTTAATACCAGAACTTTATGCATATCTATAAAATCCCCATTAATGGTTCATAGACAGCAAAAGGCCGGATTGTCCACCTGACATTACATTACAAATTCCAATTTGCGACTTTGGTGCAAACCCTCGCGCAAGGTGGTTGTTTCGCGTTCAGCTCAACCCATTGTGACAACCAGTTTTCCGAGAACCGCGCGCTGCGACATCTGCTCGAGCGCCTCATGCGCGCGTTCGAGTGGGAACCGCGCGCTGATACGAGGCTTTATTTGTCCTGAAGCATAAAAGGCGAACAGATCCGCGACGTTCTGGGCATGGCCTTTGGGGTCACGGAAGACAGAAGCGCCCCAGAAAACGCCGACGATTTGACAGCCCTTCAAAAGCGGAAGGTTTAAAGGGATCTGCGGAATACCTGCGGGAAAACCGACCACAAGATAGCGTCCATTCCAGGCCATGCAGCGTAAGGACGGTTCAGCCAATGCACCGCCCACAGCATCATACACCACATCCACGACGTTAGGGCCGGCGATCTTCTTGACCTCGGCTGAAAAGGCTTTCTGCGCGTCATTGTTCAAGTCGCGTGGGTAGATGACAACCTCGTCCGCGCCAATCTGGCGACAAAACTCGGCCTTTTCGGCAGAAGAGACGCCGGCTATCACTTTGGCGCCCATGGCTTTTCCAAGTTCGATAGCCGCGGATCCGACGCCACCAGATGCCCCCAGAACCAATAGAGTTTCGTTAGTCTTCAGGTTCGCCCGATCCTTCAGTGCGTGATAGGACGTACCATAGGTGAAAATGAAACAAGCGGCCTCATCATACGGTATCGCATCAGGTATCTTGATGGCGCTGTCGGCACGGATCGTTGCGTGGGTCGCGAACCCATCATGCCCTGTAAGCGCCAAAATGCGGTCGCCAATCTTGAACCCCGTGACGTTTTCACCAAGGGCTAGCACTTTACCTGCGATTTCGCCGCCGGGTGCAAATGGGCGGGGCGGTTTAATCTGATACAGATCCCGGATGATCAGCGTATCCGGGAAGTTCACGCCGGCCGCTTTTACGTCTACCAACAGCTGCCCTTTACCGGGCTGCGGATCGGGCAGGGTGGTAAGCTTCAGTGTTTCGGGTCCGCCCGGTGCGACGCTGAGTAACGCTTGCATAAGACCTCTGTTCTGCCTGTAACTTGTGATTAGGAAGTTTTGGTGCCGAACATGGGTTTGTCAACGTGAACGACCGCTGACTGCCGTAACGGCATTAAGCGGGCCAGAGCAAGCTTTCACAGGCGCGAACAAGAACGAGGAGCACGATCATGACGCCAGAAACCCTGTTTTCTCTTGAGGGCAAGACTGCACTGGTCACAGGCGGTGCGACAGGGATCGGGCGCATGGCGGCCGAGGCGCTGGTCAGGGCGGGGGCGCGTGTTCTGATCGCGTCGCGCAAAGGGGATGCCTGCGCCGAAGTGGCCGCTGAACTGAACGCATTGGATGCGCCAGGCAGCGCCGAGGGGTTTAGCGGAGATATCGGAAGCGAGGAAGGGATCGCCAGCCTTGTTTCTGACATTCAAGACCGAACCGAACGACTTGATATTCTTATGAATAACTCCGGTGTGTCGTGGGGTGCTCCGCTGGGCCAGTTTCCTTATGACGCGTGGGGCAAGGTGATGTCCGTCAATGTGACGGGGATTTTCGAGCTGACCCAACGGCTTTTGCCTATACTGATGAAGTCGGGAACGGCCGATGATCCTGCCCGAATAGTCAATGTGGGGTCTGTGATGGGTGAAGTGCCCATGGGGGACGGAGCGTACAGCTATTCGGCTTCAAAGGCTGCGGTTCTGCATCTGACCAAGATCATGGCCAAAGAGCTTTCGCCATACCACATCACGGTTAACGCGCTGGCGCCGGGACCGTTTGTCTCTCGTATGACGGCGTTTGCCACGGCGGACGAGGGTACACGCGAAAAGGTTGGCAAATCGGTTCCATTGGGCCGGGTCGGGCGCGACGAAGACATTGCAGGATGTATGCTGTTTCTGTGCGGGCGTGGCGGCAGCTACGTAACCGGTGCGGTGATCCCGGTTTCGGGTGGAATCAATGTGGTAACAGCCGGAAATATCTTTGCAGAAGCCCTGTGACTGGAAGGCAAGCCATGAGCAATGACATCCATCTGGATCTTGCGGCGGTAGACAGGTATCTCAGCGCAAATCTCTCTGGTTACGAAGGTCCGTTAGAGGCGACAAAGTTTTCAGTTGGGCAGTCCAATCCAACATTTGAGCTTAGAACGCCGGGCAAAACCTATGTGCTAAGGCGAAAGCCACCTGGCGTTCTTCTGAAATCGGCACATGCCGTAGACCGCGAGTTCAGAGTTCAAAGCGCGCTGGCAGGCAGCCATGTGCCTGTGCCCGAGATGTTTCTTCTGTGCGAGGACGACAGCATCATAGGCTCGGCCTTCTACGTGATGGAGCGTCTGCACGGCAGAATTTTTCCCGAACCAACGCTGCAGGGCGAAACCAACGAAACGCGCGCGGCCGTGATGAATGAGATGAACAGGGTTCTTGCCCAGTTGCACATGGTCGACATCGATGCCGTGGGGTTGTCCGATTATGGGCCGACAGGCAATTACTATGAGCGTCAGATCTCGCGCTGGACCAAACAGTATCGTGCGTCAGAGACTTCGGTGATCGAAGACATGGATGCCTTGGCCTCCGAGCTTGAACGCTCTGTACCGCAAGATGACGGGCAGCGAACACTGGTGCACGGTGACTATCGTATAGACAATCTGATGTTCGCAGCTGAAAGCGCCAACTGTATCGGCGTATTGGATTGGGAACTGTCCACGATCGGGCATCCCTATGCGGATCTGGCAGCCGTGATCATGCAGTGGCAGTTGCCTCCGGGAAAACAAGGGCGCGGGTTGGCCGGAATTGATCGGGACAATCTGGGCTTGCCCAGTGATCAGGCCTTTGTCGCCCAATACTGCAACCGGCGCGGTTTGGATGGAATTGAAAATTTCGGTTTTTACCTGGCTTTCAATTTCTTTCGCATGGCTGGAATTCTGCAAGGTGTCTATAAACGCGCGCTGGATGGAAATGCCTCTGACCCAGAGCGAGCCAAGGCATACGGCGCTTATGTTCCCCTGTTCGCGCAGCACGGTCTGAAAGCGCTTCACGGCACTTTCACATAAACCTGTAAGTTACAGGTTTTACACGCCGTTTGACCTTAGAAGCTCAACTTCGACATTGGGCAGACTGTTCTTGCCAAAGAACATCTCGGGCCCGACGAACAGGCTTGGAACACCAAATACTCCGCGTCGCACGTTGGCTTTGGTTTGATCTTTCAAGTTCTGTTTGACGTCAGGATCGCTCATTGCCTCGCGGATTTTGCGAACGGGCAGTTCGTTCTCTTGCAAGATGTCGATCAGCACGGCGATCTCATCGACCTTTTGCCCGTGCACCCAAATCGCATCAAAAACCGCGCTTATGTATTTACTTTCCCAAGATTTCCCCCTTGCAAAATGCGCGCCGCGCATCGCGAATTTTGTGTTCATCGGAAAATGCGGACTCATGTGAAAACTCAATCCACGCCGACGCGCAAAGCGGTGCAGGTCATGCGTGAGATACGCTGTTTTCTGGCGGTTTTCGGAAAAGGCTTGAAACGGGCTTTGGTTATGGGTCGCTTTGAACACGATAGGTAGTAGGACAGGGACATAAGTGAACTTAACATCATACCGTGCCGAAAGCTCTGGCAGCGTTTTATGCGCCAAAAAGGCATTTGGGCTGCAAAAATCATAAACAAAATCTATGTTTTGCGTCATGGTGTTCCTTTCCAGTGGTCTGGTGATACCTGACTCTGTCAGCCCTTTCGAATCCGGGCCAGCCTCAGTTTAACACTTCATCGCAACGCGGGCTTCCGAAGTCTTCGGGGAAGCTACCTATTAGTAAAAAAATCTCTGTTAACTCGCCCCTTAAACCGAGACACTCAGCACGGAAACCAGATGGAAGAGGTCGAATGCCCCACCAAAACGTAAGTTTTGATCCGTCGCGATTGGATCATATTCGGGCCTGGATGGACCGCTATGTTGAGCAACGAAAATACGCAGGGTCGTCTTTTCTGTTGCGGCAAAGCGGGTCCGAGGCCTTTTATCACGCAAGCGGTCTGCGCAATCGGGAAGTCAACCTGCCATTTCAACGCGATACACTGGTGCGCATCTATTCCATGACAAAGCCGATCACATCGGTTGCCCTGATGATTCTGGCTGAGCGCGGGTTATTTCATCTGGACGCTCCGCTGTCTGATTTCCTTCCTGAATTCAAAGAAATGCACGCGCTTGTTGCAGGGGCTGAAACTTTGGAGCAGACGGAAGACGCTCCATCGCCAAGCTTGCATCAGATGATGACTCATACCAGTGGTTTCAGCTATCCCTTCAACCCCGGAATTCTGCCCCAAGCCATGGATGAACAGGATCTTATTTTCAAGCCTGATCAAGGGCTTTTGGAAGATCGCGTCCGGGATCTGGCACGGTTTCCTCTGGCCTTTCAGCCCGGTGCGCGTTGGGAGTATTCGGTCGGCACGGATGTTCTGGGTCGTGTGATCGAGGTGGTATCAGGTCAGACGCTGGATCAATTCTTTCAACAGCACATATTTGAACCGCTGGACATGCGTGAGACCGGGTTTTCGGTGCCACTTGGGGCAGGGGACCGATTTGCATCGCTCTATACACCGTTGGCAGGGGACGCGATGGCGCTTAATTCAGCAGATCAGGGCGGCGACAGCTTGCGATTGGTCGACAGCTATGACGGATCGCCGTTCAATAGCACGACGACTTTTTCAGGCGGCGGCGGTCTGGTTTCGACACTGGATGATTACGCCAAGTTTGCAGATATGCTGCGCAATCGCGGCACTGGGAACGGCCACCGTTTGCTTGGATCCAAGACCGTAGAGTTCATGATGCGCAATCACTTACCGGGTGATATCGCATCAATGGGTCCAAAAAGTTTTGCGGAACAGCCGATGGAGGGGATGGGCTTTGGCCTGGCGGGGTCGGTGGTTTTGAACCCCGGACGTGTCCGGGTACCCGGTTCGATTGGGGATTTCAGTTGGGGCGGTATGGCCTCGACCTACTTCTGGATTGATTGGCAGAATGACCTGACAGCCGTTTTCTTTACGCAATTGTCGCCATCCAGTTCGTACCCATCGCGGGCCGAGCTTAAAGCGCTGGTTCATGCGGCCATGATTGAATGATTTCTGTCTGCCTGATACCCCGTGGTCGAGTAAATGATCATGCGAGCACAAAATGACCGAAGCAGAACGCATCTTACTGGATCTTCTGGACATTGAACGACTCGAAGTCGATTTGTTCCGTGGTACGGGGTCCGGGGGTGAAACACCAACACGCATTTTCGGCGGACAGGTCATTGCACAGGCTCTGGCCGCTGCATATCGAACTGTGGAAGACCGTCTGTGTCATTCCCTCCATGCGTATTTCATTCGTCCGGGAGATCCTGAAAAGCCCGTTATTTATCAAGTTGATAGGGCGCGAGATGGAGGTTCCTTTACAACCCGCCGCGTGGTTGCCATTCAGCACGGCAAGCAGATCCTGAACATGTCAGCTTCGTTTCACGTACAGGACGAAGGTTGGGAACATCAGCACCCAATGCCAACTGTGAACGCGCCGGAAAGCTATCCGTCCCGGTCCGAATTGCGACAGTCTTATGTTGACCGAGTGCCCGAGCGCCTGCGCGGAGAGTTGTTGCGAGCGCGCCCGATCGAAGTGCGCGATGTGGACCATTTGGATCCGTTCACGCCGAAGGTGTCGGATGATCGGAACCAAACCTGGTTTCGCATGGCTGCTGCGGCTTCGGCGGACGCAATTACGCAGCACCTATTGCTGGCCTATGCCTCTGACATGAACCTCATGTCCTCAGGCTTGCGCCCACATGGATTGAGCTGGTTTACCGGAGAGTTCAACGGCGCAAGTCTGGATCACGCGCTTTGGTTTCATGCGCCTGTTCAGTTTCAGAATTGGCATCTCTATGTAATGGATTCGCCCTGGACGGGGCAGGGACGAAGTTTTAACCGCGGCTCTATCTATTCCGAGGACGGAACGTTGATCGCCTCTGTGGCTCAGGAAGGGTTAATGCGCAGGGTTCAGAAAATAGGTTAAAAGGTGCCGATAAACTTTTGATTTAGTTTATCCATTCCCGACAACCACCTGTCATAATCCGCTGATTTTTGCTGCATGTAGTCCAATACTTGCGGATGCGGCAGGACCAAGAACTGTTCTTGCTCAATAGCTCTGACGCAAGCTTCGGCGACGTCACTGGGATCAAGCATACCGTCAATGGATGCAACCGACACGTCATGTCCTTCGGTCATTTTTGACCGGACACCTTGTGGGCACAATATCGAGACCCGTAAACCTTGTGATCTGTATGTCAGTGCAAGCCATTCTGCGAAACCGACGGCAGCGTGTTTGCTTACAGCATACGGAGCGGCTCCTGGTTGGTTCAGCAAGCCGGCCGCTGAGGCGGTTGTCAGAATGTATCCGCCACCGCGAGCGATCATACGTGGAACCAGATGCCGCGCTGTCCAAACATGTGACATCACATTGATTTTCCAAATCCGCTCCCAGTCTTCATCTGGAACGTCGAATCCGCCAAGCGTCAGAATTCCGGCATTTGCGCAAAACAAATCAATCGGACCCACAGTGTCTTCTGAGAGCTCTATCAGTGCTTTAATTTGATCCTCGTCGGACACATCGCAGGGAAATGCATGGCCACCGATCTGATCCGCCACAGATTGCGCGCCGGCGTCGTCGACATCGGAACACACGACCAGCGCACCTTCATCAGCAAAACGTTCGGCCAGACCGCGACCGATGCCATGCGCAGCACCGGTTACGACAACTGTTTTGTTTCTAAGGTCCATTTTCGTTCCTGTACGCCTGGTTGGAATACAGAGACATTGAATACATGCGTACGGTTAAGCAACCTTAGTGACTATTTACCATAATACCGATTACACGATAATTGGATAGAAGGCAGGCACATTCTAAACTCGGTTGCGACAAATCCCCTATCTTGCTGAAAAGCAAGGAG